>NZ_JBGIYY010000012.1:0-156553 GCF_041380235.1 Glaciecola sp. SC05 | reverse complement strand
GGTTAGGGTGTATAGCAGTCCTTAACACCTTAGCGTAAGATATCATTTATTCAGCAGGTAGTGCCGTTCTGACCAGTCGCACATTAACGCTACGGTCTTTTGCTTTGAGTGAGCTTGTTCCGTTAAAAAATGCCACCGACCAAGCACGCTCTGGGTCCTGCAAAGAGGGTGTCGACGTCCAAAAATCATCTGGCGGCGTTGCCGGAAAAGCGTCTTCATTAATCGATGGCCTCACGCAAGAGCGCTCAACAATAACTCCAAGCTCTTTTACATTTGGCAAACGCCAATTTTGCGAATCATTAAATTGATAGCCTACGCTTAGCTGCAGTGCCTGTTGCCATGTAAACAGGCTCGCAATGCCTATGCATTGATCATTTTCAAAGCTTTGTCCGATTGCGCATCGCATGAAGATCAAGTCAGATGGAATATGCTTGATCTCACCGTTACTTCTTTCTTCATAAACATCAGATGTAGTCGTTTCAGGTATACCGCCCACACAGAGCGCCTCGGCATCTGCCTCGTAACTCATAAATGCCAGTACTGCCCATGCGCCAACCAAAAACCATCGTTTTAGCATCAATTCTTTCATGGATTACTTCTCCCAGCTCTTACCAATCTCACTCTTTGCTCACTCGTTTTGTTTAAAAAATTATCGACACCGCTGGCAAAATCTATTGCCCATGCGTTACGCGCAGACTCATCACTAACGCCATCTGCACTAGACTGATTGGTCCAATACCAAATAGGTGCTTGGGGCACAGTTGCCGCAAACGGAAAATATTCGCTGTCTAACATCAATGAGACCGACTTGCCGTAATGCACAATCGACTGTAGCTCTGCATGCGTTGGTACCCGCCAGTCAAAAAATCCACATAAGCCGACTTGATTAACGGTTTCAACAAAAGACTCGGTATTACACTGCTGATTTGTTAGGTTACAGCTTTGACTGGCTGCATTGATTTCACCTTCAAAATTACCGTTATCTTCTTGCTGATACCAAGTAAAACGCTGATCGGCGTTATGAATATCATCTTCTATGGTGTTTTTTGTTTCCCAGATCAAGCCCGTCACGTTGTCTCTTACACATCGCCATGGGCGCATAATATCGTCTACCGGATCGCCGTTTTCATTCAGTCGCGTAAAGTCAAAGCCGTTTTCACCGCGACCGGTTTTATTTAACAAACCTGTCTCTGCAATTCTGTCGCTACCAAACTGCGCATCTTGTGCAGGAAAATCGTTAACATAAGCCGCCTGAAATCCGTTTAAGCTGCCACTTAAGCTAACGCCGGTGTCATTAATGGGTGAACGTTGTGGTGGGTAAACGATGTATGAAACCGTGCTCACAACCTGATTATTAAACGCATCTCTTGCATTCAGTTCAAAGGTAATTTCGGTAGTTTGTTCGACTAGTGGCGCGATCGCGACAGTGTTGTTTTGATTAGGCGCATCAATGGTCAGCTCACCTACATAATTATGTTGCCAGGTCACATTAAATGGCCGCGCATTGGGTGCTGCGCTTGTCACTGAAGATGTTAAGGGCATTTGCTCACCAGAAAATACCGCCACTGCTTTGCCCAAGCTAAGCTCTGGAAAAGTGCCTTGTTGGCCTAGCAGGGTCAGTGTAATTCGCTCTGTGGCCTGAGCGCCTTCCTGATCGGTCACCGTTAGCATAATGTCAATATCGGCGCTGTTTAGGGTGACAGGTGCGATAAAGCGCAGTATGGGTGTATCTAGTGCTGCGCTCCCTAATACGTTCTCTCCGGCAACTTGCTGCCATAAATAGGCGGCAATATCGGCATCTGCTGTCTGAGGATCTTGATCAAAACTAGAGGAAGCGTCCAACTCAATTTGTGCGAGCACCGGATAGCTTCTGCTGAGGTAATTTTCTAGGGAATTGGCAACGATGATTGCCACCGGCAGTATATTAATTGGGTTTACCGTTAACGCAATACTGCGAGAAGCGGTCAGGCCATCGCTATCCGTCGCTTGTAAAGTCAGTGTGAAACTTGTGCTTTGGGTAACGGCTGGCGCTGTGATAAGGGCATCAGCTGAGCTCTGGTCTGCTTGTTCAATCACCACACCCTCTGGACCACGCCAAACAAATGAGTAGCTTCCGTTACCGCCACTGGCAACACCGCTTACGCTAACAGTCTCCCCCTCTGCTGCACTAATATCTGTGCCAGCATTCAGCAATAAAGGCTGTGCATTTGGCACAGCAGGCGCGTCATCACCCGAGCCACCGCACGCGGCGACAAGCAGCAGACACAACAGCGCTATAGTTAGGTGTTTAAACATGACAATACATCGTTTTATTTGGCTCGAGTACTGATTGCTCAGCAAAACACAGACCAGTTTGGCAAGAATAAACAATTACAGACCCAACTTATCTTGAATGTTCGAATTGTTCGGCTTCTTTCACCTGCAAAGCGAGTAACTGCTTTTTAGCTGATGCCGCATCGGTCATATCGTAAATCATCATGCAAACATGCTCGACCGTTCCCGTAGCCGACACCAGAGGTGAAAAGACGACGTTTTGATACATGTAGGGCGCTGAACTTGTGATAGGCCGATAGTTTCTGAACTTGAATAAGTAGGGACGTTGCTCCCAGGTAATAAAGGCGCGTGTACGCAAATCAAATACGCTTTTTACTTTTTGCTGAAACCAAGCAGGGGCAATATCCGAAAAGAGTGAAAACAACACTTTATCGCGCACATCTGACGGTAATTTACCAGAATGCGCTTCCATAAATCCGTTCCAGACTTTGATCTCAAAATTTCGATTGAACACCACAATACCCACGTCCACCGTTTGGATCATATCCATCATCCAATGAAACTCTAAAAGCTCTTCTAAACCGTCATTTTTTACATTAGCACTTGTTGTCATGTCTAATCCTCCAGCAAATGCGATAGTTTTACGTTCATCATGTCCATTGAGTCTTCGGTAAATAGCAAAATCAAATCGCAATGCACGTTAAAGCCTTCAATGCCATAGCTCAGCTCTATTGCTAAGGTTTTGCGCCACGTGCTTTTGTTTGCATTTATTAACTCTTGTACGCTCTGATGTTGACCCAACACCACTGGATGACCCTGTCTAAATTTCATGTCGAGTTGGCTGGCGATACCGCCTAAACATGTCCCAATGAGTATGCTTGCAGCATCCATTAATAGCTCAAGCTGCCGTTGATCATCTAAATCGCCTTCTACCTGCATGATCTTCGCTAAATCATGAAAGCTTGAATCGCTCAAAATAAAAAGCGCCTCGCCGCTGATGCCGTCACCTAAAAAACCTTGGCAAACGCCTGATGTGGATTCGTTGGCGTCAACATCGCTGAGCATCATATGCAGCTCTGATACTTCAATCAGGTTTACATTCGGAATGGGGAGGCTTACAAATACATTCAGCGCACGCGCTAGGTGATTGCCAGCTTGTCCCATAGCAACGTTAGCGACTTCTTGATAGCAGTCTCTAATTTGCTCATCGAGCGAATTCGGCCCTAGTACAGACGCTGTTTGCTTGTTGAGTATGTGGTGTTTTTCAAGGACCGCCTGGAGCTCGTCGGCACTCACCGGTTTTTTAATAAAGTCGAGTGCGCCTAAATTGATTACGCGTTGGCGAGCCTCTGGTTGGATATCACCGGAAATAACAATCGTTTTGGTTAATAAGTTTTGCTGTTTAATATGACTGAGTGTTTCATACCCATCCATTACCGGCATATTCAAATCGAGCAACAATAAGTCGCCTTTATTTGCGCAAATGGCGTCTAGCGCCTCTCCACCATGCTTAGCAAAGTGAATGCTGCTTTTTAAATCTTGCGGCAGGCATTTGGCAACCTGTTTACGGGCGACCATTGAGTCATCGCAAATCAGCACTGAAAGCATATTAAATGGGTCCAATTGAATAAACACACTGAGCTAGATATAAAACTGCGCTCAGGTAAAATTACTTAACTGCTTATATCATCGGACATATCTAAAGAACCTTTACCTAATCAGGACAATAAATACGAGGCTTAGAAGGGAATGTGCTAACTAAATTTATGAGGCAAACAAAAGCGGTAGCATCAGAGCAGTAACAATACCGTTTAAACAGACCGAAAGTGTCGCAAACGCAGCGCAGGTTTCAGAGATAGAGATGGCTTTAGACGTACCCACTGCATGAGCAACAGTGCCTAAAGCGACACCCTGCGCCATTTCAGAATGGGTTTTGGCCAACTGAAACACTAAAGGCGCAAATACTGCCCCTACAATACCAGTCAGCACCACCAATACTGCTGCTAAAGATCCAATTCCGCCAATGGCTTCTGCAGTGCCCATTGCTAAGGGAGTGGTAATCGACTTAACCAAAACGGTCATTTGCAGTGCAACAGGCGTATCAAAAAAGTATACGCTAAGCCAAGCCAATATTGGCGCGATGGTACCGCCAATAAAAATCGGTGCGACAACTCGCCAGCCCATTCTAATTAACACCGCCAGTTGGTTGTAGAGGGGTATAGCCAGCGCTACCGTAGCTGGGCCTAGCAAAAAAGCCAGCAACCACACATAGTTTAAATAATCCTCAATAACCACATCCAAAGCAAACAAACTGCAGATGATCAAAGTTGAACTAATGATCAGCGGATGCAATGCCGGATGACTATTGGCTTTTTGGTAAAGAATCAAACTCAGTACATAGGCTGCTAGGGTAATACTGAGCCATACAATATGCCCTTGGAAACTGAGTAAACTATCTAAATTCATATGCCACAGCTCATTGATATTTACCCATGAGTTTTTGGCTGATAACCGCAGTAATGAATAAACTTAAGACTGTAGTGCCCACAATGGCCAGTAACAGCACCATCGGAAACTCAAGGATTAATGCAAAGTGGGCGACAATCGTGACAATGGCCGGGATCAAAAAGAGCACCATATGCGACAGCATAGGTCTGGCACCAGTTTGAATGAACATAGGGACTTTGCGCAAAGTTAAGAGTAACAGCAGAAGTACGCCAATACCTAAAAGCGCTGGCGGCAGCTTTATTTGAAAATATGAAGTGACTTGTTGGGACGCAATAAAAATTAAAACGAGCAAACATAGGCCCAACGAAAATTGAGCCAAATACGAAAGCCTAGAAAGTACTCTCTTGGTGAATGGTAATGAAGTACTCGGTTCCTTTTTTGGAGTAGTCAATTTTGTACTCTTTATTATTTAAGGTCTGCACGAACAAAAGATTGCGATAGTCGCCAAAATTTTCAGGAGCGGCGATATCGACTTTTGCCACATCCATGCGTTTAGCTTCAAGCTTATTTTCTGGAATAGCCCCATTATATAATTCTATGCCATTGTGCAACACCATCAAGACCGGATCTTGTCGGCTGTTAATTATCAGCAAGTCAACTTTACGTTGCTTGTGTATGATTGTATTGCGACCACTGAGTAAATACGGGTCCTCTCTCATTCGCACTCTCCTATTCAAAATGCGCAATGCCAGTGTTTGAGCGCCATCACAGCGCAAACATAGCAAAAAATTAGTTACCTTGCACTTATATGACGGCAGTAATCGTGCAAACTTTAGTTATTGCAATGAGTTAGCGATATTTTTTAAAAAAAAGTGGAGCCTTGGGTGACATAAAACCAAAAAATCATTATACTGCGCACCGCTTCGCGAAATGGCCCGATAGCTCAGTTGGTTAGAGCATCCGACTCATAATCGGCAGGTCCCCTGTTCAAGTCAGGGTCGGGCCACCATTTTTCTTTTACCTTTCATCGAGTTATTTTAACTCAGACCCGCCGATTTTATGGATGTTGGGTCTATATTTTTTGTGTAGCACTTTTAACGCATCATAATATCTAGACTTCGATTGTCCTAGCGCGCCAAGCATAATACCATTTGCTCAACACTATAAAGTGAGCGAAATATTTTATAGCGCACACCCTGATACGATTAGCACCTAGTAGCTCGCTTTGGCCGCTTAAGACAAACAGCAGCCCTTCGTTGGCAATAATGTAAAAACTTGCCAAACATTGTTAATTTTGAGAAAAATAAACTCTTTTAGAAAGAGCAAGTAAATATATATGGAAAAGATCTTTGAAATCGCAGCAAATGTTTCCACCCCATTAGCGTTAAGTGGTTTGTTTGCTGCAATTCTATTTTTTGTGCTGAGGAAAATATTAGAAAAAGATATTTTTCCTTCTCTTACCAAAAGCGGTAGTGCTGATATCGTTAAATTGATTATTAATAGATTATTTGTCTTAGCTCTTTTCGCTATGATTTTAGGATTTTCCGGCTACATTATATCTCTGTCAAATACAAGTAATGGCGAAGCTAATCTAGGTAAAACATCAGAAGCACAAAAAGAGGATAAGTATGTCTTTGTATCAAGTCAGGGAGTAAAAGCTGATTTTGGAGGATTGGCAACAGCTGATCTCATATGTAAAAACTTAGCTTCAAAGGCAGGCCTGACGGGCGAATATAAAGCATGGCTAAGTGACTCCAATGTTGGTCCTGCGGATAGATTCAATATCAATCATTTAGCTTACGTTCTGCCGAGCAAAAAAATAGTAATCGATGATTTCGCAAATATTTTTAATTGCAAGAATCCCAACAATTGTTTGAGAACGCCAATAAATGAAAATGAAAATGGCATACCTGTTCCAAGGCCTCAAGTAAACAGCCCCCAAAATAGGGTTTGGACTGCAACACAGGCGGATGGTCTCCCACTCGGAAATAGCTGTAAGAATTGGACATCGGAGTTAGGTAGCCCCAATAGTGGACCAAATAATACAGTTGTTACTCTGGGAGATCCTTCTAGCAAAGGTGTTTCTTGGACATCTTCTTACTCTGCGAATTGTGACGAGTTAATACTGAGTTTTTATTGCTTTGAGCAATAGTGATTGTCACAGTTAAGGCATAAGATAATAACTTTATATGCTGCCACAAAATGCTCTTGGGAGTAATTACTTCCAATCGTCGCTAATTGTTATGTTGAGTAAACTAAGACATAAGGGGCGGCTTTACGTACACAGCTGTCTCTCAAATTTCAAAACTTGAACGGCAGTAAAAGATAAACGAATCGAATTAACCCTCAGCATTTCTCCCCAACCTTTTGCGCCTTTATCGGTATCTTATATGAATATGCACTCATGCTATTCGTAACTTCAAAGGTGCCAATAATGACAACAACCATCAACATTCTGAAAGTCGCTACTTGCGGCAAAGTCACGTCCCCCGAACAAGCCACGCTTACATACAACGTTGGCTATGACACTGCAGATAAAACCCTGCTCCTTCGCGTCACCGACAATGCTACCAGCGGTCTTTTCTCAACTGAGTGGATAGCGCTGGCCGACATACTTGCGACCATTGAGCAGCGCACTAAGCCCAATGACAGTTTCAACGCACGGCTGTTTGCGTCGCTGTTCTCCTCCGCCAGTGCCAACAATTCGGGTTTCTTAGCTGCCGCATTAAAAGCCGAAGGCATACTGGTGCCATTCAAAGACTCCAAGCGCTTACACTATCTGGGAGATGTAAAAAGCTTTGAAAGCACTATGCAGAAACTCATCAAAGACAAAGTAAGCCTACCTGATGTCGTTGCAGAGCGGGGAGCTGCAAAAGCCAAACTGCGAGCAGAAAATGAAAAGCAACTGGCGGCCAAACGCGCCAAGAATGCCCCTGCAAAATAGTACTCCCCCATAACGCAGCAGTTGGGCGTTTCACGTTACAACGTCGCATTACACAAAAGGTCCCGTTAGCGATATGCAACTTTCACTTTTAGGCATCGTTGCATCTGCTAAAAGTCGTTGTAGAAAATATCGAAAGTGTCTCAGCGATTGATCCGACCGTCGGGTATCTGAAGCCACCACAGTAATCCAGAACGGAACACCCTTGAACTTTTTGGGACCGATTATAGCAGCACCACTGGCCGGATTTGGCGTTCGAGAGCGGAGCAATGTAACGCACTATAGGTTAGTAAATTTCAAGCCTATATTACTCAGAAGAGCAAGAGCAGCATGGTTACATAAGCGCTTCCTCTCTCATTCATCCAATCTATAAGAAAACAAAACATCAACAACAGCCGTCAGTGAAAATCCATCGCCGCAGAAAATAGCCACTCTTTTGTTTCAATAATTTACTATTCTATAAACTTTCAGTATAGTCTGATGTAAGTAAATTACTTACAAAAAGGTGCAAGATGGCGCGGACTATTACATTTCAACCTAGTTCAAAAATGAATGAGTTTATTGAAACATTAGTAAGTTCTGGTGATTATGGCAATCAAAGCGAAGTCATACGAGCTGCTGTAAGGCTATTGCAAGAGAAGCAAGCAAAATCGAAGCTCACTCAACTAAGAAGATTAATCGACGATGGTGATAAAAGCCCTGATGTTGAAGATTTTTCTATGTCATCAATTAAACAAAAACTGGATGCTAATTAGTGCCCTCATATAAAGTTTCCCGAGTCGCATTTGATGATTTAATTAACATTGGACGGTACACGGAAAATGAATGGGGGGTTTCTAAACGAAATACCTACCTAGATGATATTGAACGTCAATTTGATACGCTTGCTCGTGATCGCGAGTATCCGGCTATTAAGGATAGGAACGAACTGCGAAAGGGTTGCTTCTCCTTCAGCGTAAACGAGCACATTATTATATTTCGAAAGACCAACTATGGCATTCGTATTATTAGGGTGCTCCATAAGACAATGGATTTAGGAAAGCATCTTTAGCGGTGGTTGTCATTGTTGGTAAAGAAGCTGAAGTAAATTCTGGCATGACCGAGTTCAAAGTCTATTTTAATGGGCAATATTTTGGTGAGCGCACGCAACCAAATTACGCGAGCATCTTTGGTGCATTTTTTCACCCTACCTTGGCTGTTTGCCGGACCTACTAGTTATAACGTCGATCTTGGTGCAGAGGAGTTGCTGAGTTTCTCTTCATGTGAAGCATTATCGCCGAACGGTTGCGGTAGACCGACTGTCTTTCGTGAATTAGGGGGTTCAGCCTTTGGAATCGACAGTACTCTTGAATTTGTTAACGCTGGGAACGCAACTTACCAAGTTAAAGTTGCTTCACCGACCACGCTAGCCCTATTTGGTTTGGGTCTTGCGGGCCTAGGTTGGATAGATCGCAAAAAAGCATAAGTAATACATATTACATTGACAAGCAGCCCTCCAAACGCGAGGGCTTTTTTTTGCCCGTAATTTGAGAATGTTAAGTATCAGGCTATCAGAGAAGCTGTCACGCAACTTTTAAAGTTACTACAGTTTACTCAGGTATCAGACTCACAAGAAATATTAAAACCCCAAGCCACAAAATAGGTTTTATTATGTTCGAAGCTCTGATTTCATCCCATTTTTGAGAAAATCTGTAACCACAATTTGGACACGCGTCCGCTCTCTTGGAAACTTTATGCTTGCAATCTGGACATTTTCTTAATCTTGCCATGCTTTACTCCACAGGAATTTTTAGCTACCCGCTTTTCTCATCAGCTAAGCAAGCCTCTCAAAAGTTGATGATTACTTTGATATTCCCGCTGTAGAACGAAACATACCGCTGCGGCTGCTACCGTCAACTTTACAAAGTGAGCCTTAAACACACGGTTAAATGATGCCAAAGAAGCCGCTTTTAGGTTTTCCCGCGACTCACTTACCGAATTTATATATGCTGAGCTTAGGTGCAAAACCTGAAAATATTAAATGTATCATGCTGGCGCAGAGTGAATAAAGCGAAAGCAGCATGCCGCTGGAGAAAATACGGCATCTGCGTGATTGACTGTTGCTAAGAAAACCAATTCAGAGCAATTGAACAGCAGCTAGCTATTCACAAAATTTAACATCCCCTTTGCGTAAGCCATTGCGAGCTCTTGCTTCTTGCCGTCGAAGAAAAGCATCTCTTGTTCGTTCGACGAAAAAAATGGCTCCACGATCACGGCCGGCGGCGGCACACTCTTTAACCAGCCCACGCCGTTACCGCTTGAGATTCTGTAAACACCATTATCTCTACGCAGCCTCATTTCTGGGAACTGACCTTTATAGGCATTCACTAATTCACGTGCCAAGCGCTCTCCAGAGTTGGAGTAACAAAGAAACTCACATCCATGGGAAGTCGGGTTCGCTGAAGCGTTGTAATGCAATTCAATGGCACATTTACAATTTGGCTGTTGCGTTCTTATTTCTCTAGATTGCTTAGCAACAAAACTGCTGTAGCCGCCATCCGTGCGATAGTATATTTTCGGCGATGCTCCGCGAGAAATTAGAATATCTCGCAGCAAAAAGGCGACCTCCTCATTCCACTTGTGCTCATCTTTTATTACAGCGTACTTATTCTGAGCACCACTACCATTGCCGCTGGCGGTGTGGCCGATACATATGGCGACTTGCTGGCCGTTGGCCATGGGTAAGTCAGCAATCGCATCATCAGCAACCGCTGGAGCAGTTTCAACTGCCGACAACGGATCAAAAGCACTAACATGAAAATCGCCTTCTGCCCACGATGCCAGCAGATTCGAAAACTCATCCAGCTGGTCTCCGTTGCCCCAAAATTGGGTGATTAACTGTCGGGCCTCTGCCTTACTGCGTTGCTCATCTGAATTCAAGGCTTCAATACTATCAAGAAAGGCTAAAGTCGGCGCTTTCATTTCAGGCTCATCCCAATCAGTCCAAGCGACACCGATCAGTTGTTGTAGTCTCTTTACCGTGCTCTCTGCTGGAGGATTCAGTTCTTCAGCGGCAGTCCCGCGTTTTGGATTTACTGGTTGTTCGCTCATGCTAACCTCGTTTGATAAATGATTGTTTGCCTTGGTCTGGCGGGCACTGACAAGTTAAGGTCTTAAACGTATAAAGTCTAATCTAGCTCTACATCTAAAACTGTCACTACAATTTGCCAAGAACCAAATGCCGTTCATCTATGCATTCGATCGTTTTTAGCATAGATGCAGTGCCTTCCTAGATTGAAGAAATTGGATGTTACCTACGACTAAATCTAGCACGTGATTTTCGTTCCCGCTATTTTTATGTGATACATTCCCGATAATTAAAGTAAAACACTTAAAACATCGATACATAACTAATGTAGCAGTTTTACTGCCTGCTCTGACCACGTTTTATATAATAAAGGGCTACTGAGTCTATGAGTTGCTTTGGGGAAAAAGCTTGCGCGAAACATTTTTTTTAATACTTTTATTAACGTATTTATTGGCCAATGGCCATACTACACAAGCACAAGTTTATACCTATACGGATGATAATGGCGTCAAAGTGCTTACCAGCAGCAAACCGGACACATCTCGGTATCATGTAAAAAATCATGGATGCTTTGGTACGTGTCGTACAGGTATAAATTGGACTAAGACGCCGCTAAAACAGACACTATACTTTCGCGAAGTCAACGATGCAGCTACTGCCTTTGGTGTCGACAAAGCCCTTGTACGAGCAATAATACACGCTGAGTCTTGGTTTGAGCCTACCGCGCTGTCGAGCGCTGGTGCACAAGGGTTAATGCAACTTATGCCCGCAACTCAAGAACGATTTGGCGTCAGTGACCCCCATAATCCGCAGCAAAACATTAGCGCGGGAGTAAAGTACCTAGCTTGGTTAATGAAGGAGTTTGATCACGATGTAGAGCGTGTAATTGCCGCCTACAACGCAGGGGAGAACGCTGTTAAACGCTATAATGGCGTCCCACCTTTTAACGAAACCCGCGAATATTTGCGCCGCGTTAAAATTCTATACCAACGCTATAGCCACACTATTTGAACCAGAATACGAAGTACCCTTATTAAGGGATAAGTCTGATGAGATAACATGTCGATGTATTTTGCATGACATTTGGCAGGTCAACTTTGCTTTGTCTATGCAACGAGTCTCATTAAAGATCTGTGAAAATTTGGCGATAAAATGAAAACGGCTGATAAATCAGGGCAGTCATTTTCTGATACTTTCGAAAATGACTGCCCTGCATTACGTTTTGCTCCTTTGAAGCGAATGAAAAGCTTAGCGCTTCGACTGACATGTTGAATTCAAGTTTGCTTAACACTATTTCGGGAAAGTTTACACATGCGAACAAAGCTCCTTTTTGTCAAATTCATAGTCGTTAGTATGCTATGGGGTTCATTACTATCTTTTTAAACTTTTGCTAGCGAAGACGACGAAACAATAAAGTTTTCAGGCTTTGCCAGAATCGTTGGCGGCTATTTAAATGATGACGAAACCGCTTTTTATGGGTATGACGACAGCCTAAGCTTGAAACCCGAGTCACTTTTGGGTTTAAGAGCAGACGCTACTTTAACCGACAAACTTCACGTCATTGCTCAGGCAGTATTAAGGGCAAGTGATGATCGCGACAGCGAGCTTCAATGGCTTTACTTAGACTACCGCCCAACGAATGGTCTAAGCTTCAAGCTAGGACGACAACGAATACCACTTTTTCAATTTTCTGAAGCCATAGATGTAGGCTTTGCCTACCCTTGGATTTCTCTTCCCTTAGTTGTCTACGACAGTTTCTTGTTTACCGATTATGACGGTCTATTAGGAACCTATGAGTTTTCTACACACTCTTTCTCAGGTGCGATCGACGCGTACTATGGTGAGTTCAACGGCGAAGTAAACTTTACAAATAGAGACTTCGATATAGAGGTAAGAGACTTAGCAGGAATTACTGGCTCCGCATACGTCGGCCAATTCAATTTTCGTGCATCTTATCATCGTGCCGCAGCATCAGTCGGCCTTGACGATTTGCAACCTTTTGCTCAGACGCTTAGACAGCTTGGCTTCGCCAATTCAGCTAAGTCCATAGAAATCAATGACACAGCAATTATTCGACAGCTAAGTGCTGGGTGGGAAAACGTAGATTACTTCGCCCGAATTGAATTCTCGCAGTTAAACTCATCCGCATTTTTTATAGAAAGAACAAATAGCTATTATATCAGCGTGGGGTATAACTTTTATCCATTCGTGGCACATGCAACGCTGGGTAAAAGTAAGTCGAAAAACGCTACCGCGCCCAACGAAATCCCATTGGGAATTGATCCTCAGTTAGACTTTTTGGCACAGCAACTCGACGTAGTGCAGGGCAGCATCTCGCTACCCGACTTAGAGACTACATCACTTGGACTGAGGTATGACTTTCGGACTAACATCGCCTTTAAGGTCGATCTTACTTTTACAAGAGAAGAGCAATTTACATTTTCGCAAAATGGCGAACGGTTGGGAGCAGGTACATTCTCAAATGCAGAATTGTTGCAGGTTGGTATGGAGTGGGTATTCTGATGAAAACAATCATTCGTTTGTTCTATTTCATAATGTTCGCGCTATGGGCTCACAGCGCTTCAGCACAAACCACAGTTTTGGTGGTAGCAAATATCGACAGTGAGATGCAGCTAACCAAGCAACAGGTGCGCAACTTGTTTTTGGGCGGCAGCTTACCTGAAAATTTAAGGGCAGTTGAATTGTCACCGAAAAATGACCTTAGAGTCGTGTTTAATACCAAAGTGGTTGGTTTAACTGAAGCACGCATTCAATCTTATTGGGCGCAAATGCGCTTCTCCGGTCGTAAAAAACCACCTAAACAATTTGATGACAAAGTATTGCTCATAGAATACGTTTTAGAAAATGAAGGCTCGGTATGTTACTTGCCCTCAGACCACCCTATCCCAGAAGGGCTAAAGGTCATCTTCACCGCAGAATAGAATACACAGCGAATGCCATAAATACGTACGCGCGTATCTATGGCACTTCGTTTCTTCTTTTATTAGTCTTAGGCCGATACCTGGGCAATTAGTTTTTCTAAAGGCAGCGGCTTTGAAAACAAATATCCTTGTAATTGCTCGCAGTTAATACTCAGTAAAAACGCTTTTTGTTCTTCTGTTTCGACACCTTCAGCGCATACCTTCAAGCTAAGATTTTTTGCCATTTCAACGATTGTCTTGGTAATCAGGGTTGTGCTTTTAGATACGCCTATTCCGTCAATAAACTGCTTGTCTATTTTTAAGGTGTTCAGCTTGATTTTTGTGAGATAACTTAAAGACGAATACCCCGTCCCAAAATCATCTAAGGCAACCGAACAGCCCATTAACGCTAGTTGATCAAAAAAGAAATTAGCTTGTTCAAAATTTTCTAGTAGAGCAGATTCAGTTACCTCAAATTCAATAGACTGTGGGCGCACTGAGTGTTGTTTAAACGCTTTATGGATGCAGCTTAAAAGATGTGGTTCTTTAAGATCATTTGCTGATAAGTTGAGCGCAACAACAATATGCTTGCCATACCTATCCTGTAGGGGCTTGAGGTTTTCGCATACCTTATTGATAACCCATTGAGTAATCATATTTATCTTACCGCTTTGCTCAGCTATACAGATAAATTCTAC
Source organism: Glaciecola sp. SC05 (assembly GCF_041380235.1). Lineage (NCBI taxonomy): Bacteria > Pseudomonadati > Pseudomonadota > Gammaproteobacteria > Alteromonadales > Alteromonadaceae > Glaciecola > Glaciecola sp. SC05. The sequence goes on along the minus strand of NZ_JBGIYY010000012.1, from coordinate 142,204 downwards.
TGGAGAAATAAATCCTAATTCTGCACTATTCCATCGGATAAGTGCCTCAAAGCCAAGTACGTTTTCATGCTTGTCTACCTTTGGTTGATAATGCAATTCAAATTCATTGTCTTTAATAGCATGTGGGATCGCGTTAGCAATATCGATACGACGTTTATTCGCGCTCATCATATTTGCTTCAAAAATTGCGTAGGTATTTTTCCCTGTGACTTTAGACCGATACATCGCAATATCGGCATTTGCAATTAGACGCGTCGCATCATAGTCGGACTGTTTAGCATATGAAATGCCGACGCTCACGCTGATATTTACTTCCCATCCATTTATTTCAAAAGGCTCGCCCAAGCCAGCGACTATTTTTTCAGCGAGGCTTATAAGTGTATTTTGATTTTTAGAATCAGCTAAAAGAATTAAAAACTCATCGCCACCAAGTCGAGACACTACGTCATTTTCCAACAAATAACTTTTCAGTCTTTCACTCACTTCAATTAGCAGTTTGTCCCCAATCTCATGGCCATGCAAATCGTTCACGGCTTTGAATCCGTCTAAATCGCAATATAAAAGCGCAGGATTAATATCAGCGGTTTTAGATGCTGCGAGCACTTTGTCTAGTAATGACAAAAAGTTAGGACGATTTGGCAAACCTGTCAGCGAATCGTAGTTTGCCATATGCTCCATTGCTTGGCGTTGATTTTTAAGTTGTTCTGTGTAGGCTTTGTTTTTAGTTGACTCTTCATCAATGGTGCTCATCATACTGCTAATTTCGTCTGACAAGTCTTTGACTTCGCGTTTACCTTCGATTTCAAGCTTGATTGAATAATCATTAGTACGCTTAATTTTTCGTGCTAATTCGGCAAGTTGTTTGAGCGGGTTTAACATCCGATAGTTTTGCCAAGCTGATACAAATATGCCAATCAAAATAATCAGAGTTGCTAGCGGCAACACTCGATATAAAAGCGTTTCCTTGCTTTGAGCAAGCGGCGTCATCACATCATTGACAATCAACAAATAACCCTGAGGAAGGGAAATTTCGCCTATCTGTTTAAATGCAATTAATTCACCTTCGGAAACACCCACACCGAGCTTGATCTCTGAGTTTTCTAGCGTGTTAAGTCGATTCGTGATTTCGTCCATAGAGTTGAGCGACTTGCCGCCATAGAGTTCCTTGGTTTGATAATCTTTATCTAATATCGCAGCGAACTTCACGTTTTCGTATCTATCGAGGCGTAATAAAGACGTTGTGAGTTCAAAATCGTCTGGGATGTCAGCAGACACAATAGACAGTAAATCGTTGGCCAAATTTGATGATAAACCGTCTAGGTCTTTTTTCACTGAATCTAAATATAATTCTTCGTACACAGAAAGTGATACGGCGATGACTGCCACGCAAGCCAATACAATCGAAAAACTCGTCAACGCAGCGATAGATGATCGAATAGATTTAAAAAGCATATGGCGTCCGTTGGGTTATTGACTCACATCATATAGCTAATGGTTAATTAACAACTTATACAGTTTTCGTACCAAGTATTTCAAAAAATACTAAAATGAGAATTACCAACTATTCGCTCGCCACTACAATATTACTTATTAACGCGCTAATCACCGGCAGCAGGCGGCTCCCAACCGCCGCCTAAGGCCAAATTCAAATCAATATATTGGATCAAAGCAGATCTATTAATCGACGCATAGTTGCGCTGGGCAGCAAATACCCGCTGTTGAATCAGCAGCACGTCTAACAAGCCAATTTCACCCTCTTTATACTGTAGGTCAGCAATTCTAAGCGCGCGCTTTGATTCATCCAAGGCGACCGTCAAGGCCTCTTTGCGTTGCTCGACTACTTGGCTTGCGTCTAGTGATGTTTCGACGTCGTTGAAGGCGTTTAAGGCCGCTTGTGCATAGTTTGCAACCGCAGCCTCTTGTTCAGCAGTCCTAATATCTACCTGTGCATCTAAAGCACCACCATCAATCAGCGGAGCCATTAAACTTGAGGCAGCTTGCCAAGCAAGATTCACAGGGTTGAGTATGTTCGACAAGGCATTTGATGCCCCACCAAGCGTACCGCTGAGTGACAGCGCGGGTAATTTTGCCGCTTTCGCGGCATCAATTTGATTAAATGCGGCGGCAATTCGTCGTTCTGCGGCGACCAAGTCGGGTCTTCTCTCTAATAGTTCAGATGGCAGACCGGCAGGAGGGGAAGCAGGTACTATTGGTAACAAACTATCCACAGTGAGCTCAGCGCTTGGGTAACGTCCCAACAGTAGCTCTAGTGAGCGCGATGCCGAACGTTGAGCCGCTTTGCTTGAAACCAAACTATCTTGTGCATTGGCGCGGTCGGTTTTAACCAACGACAAATCACCCTGGTCGCCAATGCCGTTTTCTACCTGAACGGTAACGATGCGGTGGGTTTCCTCCAATACACCGATGGTCGAATTAGCAATAAGCTCAAGTTGATTGGCTTCAATGGCTAAAAAGTAAGCTCGGGCCACGTTAGCCGCTAAAGAATACTGAGCAAACAAATAGTCGGCTTCAACTGACGCTAAATTTTCTTCAGAAGCTAACTCACCTGAGCGAATTCTCCCCCACAAATCAAGCTCCCAGCTGGCTTCTAAACCGACATTAATCTTACTTACCGCACTGTCACTTATATTGCCGCCAATGCCGGTACTAATGCCCGCTCCTACCGTGGGGCTTAACGAAGCACCCGCTTGGTCGGCTAGTGCGCGAGAGGCTTCAATATTGGCCGCTAACACTTGTAAATTCGGGTTATTTTGCTGCGCTTCAATTACCAGTTTAGTTAGCAACGGATCGTTGAGTTTTTCAAGCCAGCTAACATTTACATCGCCAATGTTCTGCTGTGCCGTAGCAAAAGCTTGAGGGAGTTCTGGAAGGCTGGAGCGGGATGCTTCGCGTGCCTCTTCGGTTCTCACTAGTGAACTGGTAGTGCAGCCAGATAGCGTTGCCGCGACAACCAGCGCGCAGGCGACTTTAGTCAAACTCATCGCGTGGATTCCTGGTGCATTGCGTCTCATTGATTCACCTCAGTTTCTGAATTTTTCACTCTAAAGATAACGGCATACAAGGCAGGCACAACCAGTAGGGTTAGAATCGTCGCGAAGGTTAAACCAAATACCAACACTACCGCCATTGATTTAAAGAATGCATCGCCAAACAGCGGAATAACACCCAGTATCGTGGTAATTGCGCCCATCATGACTGGCCTTACGCGGCTGGCTGCAGAATCGACAATAGCATCAAAACGCGCTTTACCTTCTGCAATTTCGATATCCATTTGATCGACCAGTACTATCGCGTTTTTAATAAGCAAACCCGACAACGAGAGCAAACCTAGTATGGCCATAAATTCAAATGGCGTGCCGGTAACAACTAATCCGAATACAACGCCAATAAGGGCAAGAGGAACGGTTAGCCAAATAACTAAAGGCTGGCGCAGGGCATTAAACAAAAGCACCACTACCAAGACCATAGATAAGAATCCAAGCGGGATAACACTGGCAAGGTTTTCATTTGCTTCTTTGCTACTGCCATACTCGCCGCCCCAATCTAAGCGGTAGCCGGGGGGCAACTCCATCGCTTCTACCTGAGGGCGAATTTGGGTAAATAGCTCGCCTGCCATTACACCGTCGGCTGGATCAGATTGGGCTTTGATACGCGGCACCCTGTCAGACTTCAACACCAAGCCATCTCGCCATACTACGCGGGTTTCATCCACGACTTGCTCAACTGGCACAGCAACGCCAGTGGCGGGACTAATAATTTGAACTTGACCGATTGAACTAGCATCTTCACGCTCAGAAATTGGCGCTCTTGCAACAATAGGAATTAAGTCAACGCCTTCACGATACACCCCTACTTGCTTACCAGAGTAATTCGTTAATAACGCTTTTGAAAAGTCTTCTTTGGAGATCCCCAAGCGTCTGCCGCGATTAGACGAATACACCGGTTCAATAATACTCACCGGCTGACGCCAGTCATCTTTTACCGCAATGGCACCTTCGGCGCGCATAATCGCTTTTGCTTCTTCGGCAAGCTCTCTGAGCACCTTTGGATCGGGGCCATAAAACTCCGCTTCTATTTTTGAACCGCCACCCGGGCCAAGCTGAAACTGCCAGACTTTGGTCAATGCATCAGGATAGTTTTCATCAAAATGGGATTGAATTTTAGGCATTATGTCGGTGATCATTTCATAGCTTTCAGTCTTCAGCAAAAATTGACCGTATGACGAGTTATTTGCTTCACCAGAGTAAACCAGCATATAGCGCATAGCACCTTTACCAATAAGCGTCTGCACATCAGTCACGCCTTCGACCTGAGTCACAAATTCTTCAAGTTCCAACATATCTTGTTGAGTTTGAGAAATATCGGTTCCCTGTGGCAACCAATAATCGACTACGATTTGCTCGGTGGTAGAGGCTGGGAAAAATCCAGATTTCACAAATTGAAAACCCCATACCGATACTACAAACAAGCCCGCCGCGCCCAAAATGGCAATCCAGCGTACTCTTAATATTTTTCTCATAAGGGTTTTATAGGCGGCCAAAAACTTGCCGTCTTTTTGTTCTTCGTTAGACGGTACGCCTTGTTTAAACATGATATTGCCCAAAAACGGTACAATAGTGATAGCAAATAACCAGCTATAAAGCAGAGAAATCATCACCACCCAGAATAAATGCCCGGTGTATTCAGCAGTATCTCCCGGCGAAAATCCAATCGGAGCAAAGGCAAGAATACCAACCAGCGTGCCGCCCAGAAGAGGCCAAATTGAACGGTCAATAATAGTCTTGACCACTTTCATTTTATCTTCGCCTTTTTGGGTACCCACTAGTATCCCCTCGGTCACCACAATAGCGTTATCCACCAGCATGCCCAGCGCAATAATCAGCGCACCAAGAGAAATACGATGCATTGGGATGCCTGCCATATCCATGGTTGCCAGCGTCGCGGCGATGGTAAATAACAGCACTGCACCAATGATCACCGCCGATTTAATGCCCATGAAAAACACCAAGGTCACTAACACGATAGCCAATGCTGCAAACACGTTGAGAGCAAAGTTATCTACCGCTAATTGAGTCACCTTACCTTGGTGATAGTATTCATTTACTTCCACGCCGATAGGGCGTTGGTTTTCTAATTCTGACAGGCGCTGGTCAATCGACAAGCCCATTTCAACCACATTTGAGCCGGTAACGTTGGAAATACCCAAGCCAATGGCGGGCTTGCCGTTATAACGCAACTCTTCAACAATAGGGGTTTTGTATTCACGCGTGATGGTCGCCACATCTTGAAGATACACTAAGGTGCCTTCATTGTCGGTCGACACAACAATGTTTTTAAGCTCTTCAACAGAATCGATACTGCCAGTGGGCTGTATTACCAATCGACGGTTACCTACCTGCACATCTCCGGCAGATGCCACAGAATTTTGCAAGGCTAAGTCTTGGTAAATTTTATCAACAGATAGACCAAGAGCTGCAGCTCTTTCTCTGGTGATCTCGATATAAATAACTTCATCTTGCACGCCTGAGAGAACCACTTTAGCAACGCCGTCAACAGCTAGTAACTCTGTGCGTAAACCATCAGCATAATCAAATAACTCTTTTTGGGTGTAACCGTCTCCGGTAATTAAATAATAAACGCCGTACACATCACCAAAGTCATCATTGACGATTGACTCAAGGGCCCCCGGAGGCAACTGGCCTTGCGCATCATTGATTTTGTTACGTAACTTAGACCAAATACTTGATAAAGACTCTTTTGACTTAGAGAACTCGTATTTGATATCGACTTCGATTCGTGAATAGCCAGCTTGTGAGGTAGAGGTAATTTCGTCTACTTCTTGCAGTTGCTGAATAGCTGATTCTAGGGGTTCTGTGACTTCATTAGCCACTTCTAACGGCGTCGCACCCGGGTATGGCGTAATAACCACGGCGGTACGAATGGTAAACTCGGGATCTTCAAAGCGGGGCATGGTTTGATATGCATTCCAACCAGCAACTAAAGATGCGAGGATCACCAACATCGTGATCAAGCGATTCTTTATTGCAAAAATACCTATATTCATCAGGTTTTCCTTTTCTTATTTTTGCAATTAAGTTTAACTTTCAAGCGGGCGAATTTTGGTGCCCTCTTGCAAAGAAGCACCACCCGCTCCGATAATAGTATCGCCGTTTCTTAAGCCCGTATTGATTGCAATGGTATCCCCTGCTAACTCACCCACTACAACATTTCGTCTAGATACTTTGTAAGTGGCTTTATCTACTACCCACACATATTGGCCATTAGCATCAGACAGCACAGCGCCCATTGGCACAAAGATTTTGCCTATATTTCCAGCCTCATCAGTAAATGCTAGCCTCGATACCACAACACCCGTCATACCCGGAAATACTGTCATACCTTCTAAAGGCGTAAACTTAAAACTCACTTCGAAGGTTTGCGAGCGTTCATCGGCTAAGCCAATTGCCCCTACCATTGAAGCGGGTAAAGGCTGGGTTCCGTCAGAGTCGAGAATAACGTAGGTTTCAACTGGCGTAATTTGTTTGATATGCGAGACTAAGCTAGCGGGGATTTTCACTTTCGCCTCGGCGGGGCCAGCGGTTTGAATAGTTGCAATGGGGCTAGCAGGTGTTACCGCATCAAGCTCATCTACATAAGTATTTGCAATAAGGCCTGAAAAAGGAGCGAGTAGTCGAGTGTCTTCCAATGCTTTTTTTGCGTTGTCAAAGCCGGTAATCGCCACGTTGTAATTACTTTCTCGCTGATCGAAGATGCTTTTTGCGATGGCATCTGCAGCCATCAACCTCTGCGCACGCTCAAATTCTATTTTGGCAGTATCTAACTGCGTCTGCGCCGCATCAAGCTGGTTTTGATACACACGTCTATCGAGTTCAGCAATCACTTGGCCTTGTTTTACTTGGTCGCCTTCGCGAACATTTAGCACGATGATTTGGCCACTTTGCTGAAAAACTAAATCTTTAGAACTGAGTGCCTCAACCACCGCAGGAAATCGGTACTCTTTGATGTTATCAACAGCCTTCACTTCAATGAGTTTGGCGGGACGAACGACTTCAGCTTTCACCACCGGCTCCGGCTCACTGCAAGCTGATATGGCCATTAAAGATAATGCGGCAGCACACAGGCGCCAGCTCGAATTAAATTTCATCAAATTTTCCTTTTTATTCTAATTTAGGGTGAGCTTACAGATAGCTCTTCTTATATTCGAATTATCAATCCTTGCCATGATGTTCCGGGTGTGGCTGCCTAGACCGAATGTTCGCAAAGGTTTGCGCAAGATAAGCGGTATTAAGACCGACTAAAATCAAACCATTAAGGGCGGTCATGCTGCTTAAAATTCGCCAGTTTGTATCAAGCACAATGTCACCATAACCAAGTGTCGCGAAAGTCACAATTGAAAAGTACCAGGCTTCTTCTAAGGTATCAAAAACATCAAGGTACATATACACCGCCGACCATAGCCATGAGGTGATCACCAGCCCAATTACCAGCCATAGCACAATTAGCGAGAGGATCCATGTGTTCTTTATAAAATGTCTTTCTGCATATATCCATGACGACAAGCCCTGCAGTAATGCAGTCAAGGAACTAATACACGCGGCCTGAATAAACACCGTACCGCAGATTACAAATGAACCTATTACTATTTGCTCTAGCATAAAATCTCTTTATCAAAGCGGACGCTTTCCTGACGCTCTGTAGCTTTCTCAAATATTGAATTTCGCTTACCTGACAATACTATAGGATAAACCATGGTTAGCAAACTCAGTTCAACGAGCTTCATAATGCTTGAACGTTCCTGATAAAAGTACGTTCGTTATTTTCTAAAATTCTCTGGCTCGGCGCATTTAAAGAAATTTTGATGAGGTACTTCATTGCTTTGCGCGCCTTTGCCTTTTGCATACTGAGAATTCCAGAGCTCTTTTAACTCCGGTTTGCGGCCCTCGTCAGCCCACTGTTTTTCAGCTTCTTGCTGCTTTTGATAATTTCCGGCTCGCTCTTGCTCCCATTGCTGAACTTGCTGCATAAATCCAGGGTCATCTGCAAGATCTCGAATTTCCATTTTCATCTCGTTTAACAAGGCGAGCGGATAAGGAAATATTCGGCATATAGGCTCGCCTGCTTTGAAAACGACTTTTTTGTCGGCTTGAGTCATCCGCCAGTTCATGGTGAATGGAAACGGCAGCCAGTCGGTGCGTACAAATGCATCAAGGGGCACCACATTAGCCTTATCTTGATTAGCAGGGCCGGTGATGATCAAACCATAGTCGGGGGGCGTTCGAAAAACAAAGGGCACATACCAGGTAATAGTACCGGAGCCAAAATGTGGCCGTGCTGCAAAGGGGTCTGCCCGCGACACTTTAAAATGCAGTTGATCGCCCTGCTCTTTGCCGGTCCAGACCACCTCAGTATCTACTGGATTAAGGATCTCCCAACCCATACTGTTTGCAGCGGTAAGTGGAATACAGCGATAGGCATATCGGGCTGGTGTATCGTCCATCCAGTCACGCGTTATTTTACATGGACGAATTGACTGACTGACGTCTTGATTAACGCCTGGGACAACGTAGGCTATGATCTTATTTTCTGGGACTGGAATAGGTGATGTCATGGCAACGATTAGGTAAATGGCGGAATCTATACCTAAACATACCTAAGCCAGCAGTATTCAACAAGCACTAAAATATTATTTACGCTTGCTTATCTTATCTCCCAACATTAATAAGCTTGGCGTAACTAAAAGTGTCAGGACCGTTGCAAAGCTCAGGCCACCGGCAATTGTGCTCGAAAGCATTGTCCACCACTGCGCCGATGGGGCTCCAACGGAGATGTCTCTATCTATGATATTAATCGTCAGGGCAAAGACCATGGGCAACAAGCCTAAAATAGTCGTGATAGAGGTCAACAACACCGGTCTTATGCGCTGAGCAGATGTGCGCAGAATTGCTTCTTTTGTTTGCATGCCTTTTGATTTTAGGTCGTTATATGTATCGATTAATACAATGTTGTTGTTTACTACGATGCCAGCCAAGGCAATCACGCCAATGCCACCCATCACGATCCCAAACGCTTGGCCCGTCGCGATTAAGCCTAAGAGCACGCCGGCAGTTGAAAAAACAATGGCACTTAGCACAATAAATGCCTGATAAAAACTATTGAACTGAGTCAGCAGTATCACCAGCATCAAAAATATTGCCCCAATAAATGCATTGGTCAAAAAGGACATGGCTTCTTGAGAGTCTTCATCTTGGCCTTTAAATTTAACCTTCACCAAAGACGGCAATGGTTGTTCAGCAAGCGCCGCTCTTAACTTTTTGACTTGTGCATCGGCGAGCAGGCCATCTTCAACACTGGCTTTAATCGACATTCCTCTTTCACTGTCTACGCGGGTAACCCGTCCCATTTTTTGTGCAGGCTCAAAGCTAACAAAGTTGCGAATCGGCACCAGTCCTTGATTGGTGGGAATGGTCAGGGCATACAGTTGGTCTAAATTGCGATTTTGCTCAGGGAACCTCAATCGAATCTCTACTTCGTCTTCAACATCGTCGGGGCGATACTCTGCCAGCAGTGCACCGTTCGTAATAAGAGTCACAGCATTACCCAGCAGGCCTACATCTACTTCAAACTTAGCAGCGAGTTCTCGATTTACTTTTAGGCGCCACTCAATGCTAGGTAAAGGTCGTGAGTCTTCGACATCTACAAAACCGCCGATTTCGTCCATCAAGCGTAATATGTGCTCCACCGCGGGGCTAAGCGCGTCGCCATTTTGCGAGTTAACGTTAAGCTGCACGGGTTTTCCTGCCGACGGCCCTGTTTCTTGCTCTCTTACCTGCACTTTGATACCGGGTATATCGTTAACTTTTGTACGTATTGTTTCAACTAAGCTTGCTGCTTTTGGACGTGTGCGCCAGTCAGACAAATCGAGCTGGATCACGCCAATTACGTCCTCTGGCATATCAGACTGCGACTGCATGCCAGCGCCCAATGTCTTGGTATAAACCGAATCAAAATGCGCCTGCGACAGCACTACATCTTCGACTTGCTTAACCAGCAAGTCGCGCTCAAGTATTGACAGATCGCCTCTTGCTTGAACCTGAACCTGTAAAAATTCAGGCTCCAATGTTGGAAAGAACTCGACCCCCTTACCTAAGGAAAAGTAAGCACCATATGCCAGCACCAGCACCACAACTGCGCTCAGCACGCTTTTTCCAGGATGATCTAATAGCTTGTTAAGCAGGATTAAATAACGTCCCACCCAGCCAGAAATGCTGGCTAAATCCCCACTCTCGGCGGCGTGAATATCGGCATTACTGTTTGCTCTATTCTTATTTTTTATCGAAAAACGCTTGCTAGAGAAAAGCACGCTGCCCAATACAGGAATAAAAATAAGCGCCATAAACAACGAAGCACCCAAAGTAATAATTACGGTGAGCGGCAAATACTTCATAAACTCGCCAACCAAACCTGGCCAAACTAATAGCGGGGCGAACACCACCAAAGTGGTTGCGGTAGAGGCGATAATTGGCCAAGACATACGCTTTGAGGCCGAGGCAAATGCGGTCTTGGGCGATTCCCCATCTTGCATATAGCGATCGGCTAATTCGATAGTCACAATGGCCCCGTCTACAAGCATACCGACCACTAAAATTAAACTAAACAGCACGATAATGTTTAAGGTTAAACCCAAGAAATGAATCACCATCATCGCCGCTAAAAACGACCCCGGTATTGCCAAACCAACCAATATTGAAGGCCTAAAGCCGAGGGCTGCTACAATCACTATCATCACTAACACGATGGCGGTGATCACATTGTTTTCTAAATCGCCAAGCATGCTTTTAATTTGATCCGATTTGTCTTGCAGGTAGGTCACTTTGACGGTGCTTGGCCATGCGCTTTGGGCTTGGGTAACAATTACTCGTACCTGCTCGACCGTCTCAATAATATTTGCACCTGAACGTTTTTTCACCTCAAGAGCTAAGGCAGGCTGTCCTTGAATACGCGCAAAGGTACTTGGATCTTTGAAGGTACGACGAATGCTGGCGACGTTAGCAAAAGTCACAATGTTATCGCCCACCCTTTTTACCGGGAGGGTCGACAAATCTTCCATCGTTTCAATTACGCCGGGCACCTTGAATACTAAGCGGCCTGCACCGGTATCAATCGCACCAGCGGCAACCAGACGATTGTTTGCATTAACAAAATTGAACACTTCGGTAAACGACAGATTGTAGGTTTCAAGAGCTGCAGGGTCGATGATGACTTCCAGTAACTCCTCGCGCTCGCCGCCAATGTCGACCTCTAGTACGCCCGATAGTGCCTCTATTTGGTCTTTCACATTTTTAGCGATATTCACCAATGCGCGCTCCGGTAGATCGCCCGATAAAATCACCGTGAGGACCGGAAATAATGAAAGGTTCACCTCTGTGACCCGAGGCTCCTCGCTACCTGCAGGCAACTCTGCTTTGGCAATATCGACTTTTTCTCTTACGTCTTGCAGTGCTTTGTCTGCATCAAAGCCCGCATCAAATTCAAGGGTTACCGATGCAAAGCCTTGAGAGCCGGTTGCGCGCATCTCGCGCAGGCCTTCGATAGACTGCAGTTCTTTTTCAAGAGGGCGAATCAGCAAGCGCTCAGAATCTTCAGGAGAAATGCCGTCGTATACCACCGACACATAGATGATGGGTATTGCAACGTCTGGCTCTGCTTCTTTGGGAATAGATACGTAAGCACTGGCGCCGGCAATGATCAACATCACAAAAATCAGTGAAATGCTGCGAGCACGTGTAAAAGCCGCATCAATTATTTTATACATGCTAACTGCCCGCGCTTGGTGTGGCTATCTCTACTCTGACTTTGTTGCCGCTTGCTACAAAACCTTGGCCGCTTACGATGATTCTTGCGCTTGCGGGTAAGCCGCTCACCCAAGCCCCGCCGCTGGCACTTTGTAATATATCAACCGGGTAAAAGCGCACGATGTCTTGCTCATCAAGCAGTTTTACACCAACTTGGCCTTCGCTTCCTAAAGAAAACAGCGCAGGAGAAATAAGATGCGCAGCCACTTCGCCGGTTTTAATTTTGGCAGTAGCACTCATGCCGCTTCGCAGTTTGCCATCGCTATTGTCAATTTCGATTTCAACTTCAAAGGTACGCGTTTGGGCATTCGCTCGAGGCGAAATATAACGCAGTGTGCCTGTCACCGTCTCGCCTGTAGCAAGGGTAATATCAGCCATATCGCCAGCGGCGATTTTATTAATGTCTTGCTGGGCAATCGGTAAGGTTACTAATAATGGGTTTTGCTCTAGCAGCACCGCTACCTGTCCATTAACTTGCACAAAATCGCCTTGCTCAACCAGCATTTTCTCAAGCGTGCCAGAAAATGGCGCACTTATATTGGTATGCGCAATATCCAATTCAATATTTGCTATCGCCGCTAACGCGCTCTTAACATCAGCTTTAGCCCGGTCTAACTCACTTTGTGATTGATAATTTTGTTGAGCTAAGCGCTCCAATCTCTCAAGTGTTTTGGTGCGCGATTCTAACAAAGCATTTTGCTCAGCGAGTTTAATTTCGCGATCGTTTAAGGCAATGCGCGCAATGAGCTCACCTTGTTCCACATGCTCACCCTCTCGGGCAAACACCAAATCTATTTGGCCTTCGGTTTGTGCTCGTAGCTGCACCACACGATTTGGCTCCACTTGTCCATTGGCTTTGATAAAAAGCGGGGTAGATTGTGCGTTCATCGTTTTCACGGCGACCTTAAACAACTCGGCTTCTGCGTTATTTGCGCTTTGTTGCGGCGCTGAAGCAGCTACCTCAGCATCATTGAATACCAGCCCTGACAGCATCCAAATTGCGAACACGGCAGTAAAAGCGATAGCGATTAAATATGAATTTCTCATGGTGATTATTGTTGCTTACTCAGTCAGTGTAAATATTGAAAATGGCCGATAGTCACTCGCTAGGTTAGAGATTTTATGGTGCGATTTAATTTCAGATAGAATTGTTGCATCTCGGTTAAGCGCTGCTGCGCGCCACTGAGTTCTGCAGGCAGGCGTTGCTTAGTTTCACTAATAACCCTGGCAGTATGCGCGGTACGTGTTTGAATACCCTGCATCAAGCTAACATAGGGACTTTCTTTGAGTTTAAAATAATCTTGTCGCTCCCCGCGCTTTGTGGTGCGCTCGATAATACCCAAGTTAACCAGCACTCGAGTGTTTGTTGAAATACTGCCACGACTCACCTGCAGCAGTTCGCTTAATTGCGAAAAACTAAAGGGTTCATCATAAATCACCAGAGCCGCCAGGACCTTTCCCGCTATTCGGGGAATACCATCGGCTTGAGCAATTAGGCCCATTTTTTCGATAAAATCATCGATTGTGACTTGTGCAGCCTTATCCATTTATCATTTCCAGTTAACTCTATATTTATATTGTTCAGTATAGATTAAACAATATGAATAGCCAATGTATTATATGGTTAGATTTCAAGAAGCAGTCAGCCCAAGTTTACAGTACTTGTGTTAACTGCTGCTGCACGGCAACGATCGCATCTTCGATTTCTTCACCCTGGCGAACGTTTTGGCTTAAAGACTCGGCTTTCGATTCAACAATGGCGGTTAAGGTTTCTTCTTGTTGCTCTAATAAGCCTAATGTAAAAAATGCTTTCTCAAACTCTGCTTTCAATTCGTCGATAGCCGTTTCAAGAGAAGCCTGATTATTTTTCTGCTGTTTTGCAAGCATCTCTAGGTTGCTTGCAGCGTCTTGCACGCACTCTCGCACATTTTGTTGCAGCGAAGATTCGTGCTTAGGATTTGGAGTGCTGCTAAGCTTTTGATTTAGGGCGTCGGTATCTTCTAAGATCATCATTAAATTGTCGCGTAAATCACCTTTTAAGGTTTCATTGTCCATCGGCATGTTTTTAACAATCACCGACACGCTTTCAAAATTGATAATATAGCGACTACCCTTTTCTAAAAATCGCCCAGACATCTTAGATGCGCGGTTTAGTAAATCTTCCTCTAACGGCGTAAGTATTCCTCTAGTGGCTCGATTGATTGCCCCAGCAGATGTTCTAAGTTGTGCGCAAACATCCATATTTAAGTTATCGAATACGTCAAACAAGGCGCTCACTAAGCCCTCATGAGTTTTGATTTTGAGTCCACTTCGCAAAAAGCCTAGCACGGTTCCTAAGTGTCCTGCGCTAGCAATGACCGACATAACCATGTCTGAGGTGTTTTTATGCTCAATTTGTAACTGCTGGAAAAGCTCACGCTCATTGACAATAACGTCAACCTTACGGGCGACTACATTGGTATCGATAGGTTTAGTTAAGTAATCTACCCCACCAACATCAAAGCCCTTTAAGATTTCGTCGGTTGAATCATTTGCCGATACAAACAAAACCGGTAACTCCGGCGCAATCTCTAAAATAGATTTACATGTATCATAACCGCTCATTACTGGCATGTTTACGTCTAGCAATACAAGCTCAATGTCTTTATCTTCAGTGACCATTTTGATCGCCTGCTCGCCATTGGTAGCCACTACAATGGCATATTTGTGCTTGAGTACCTCCATTAAAATGCGAAGTTCATTTGGCGAGTCGTCTACTAACAAAATACGGTGTTTCGTCATTATTTATTCCAACATTTGTTGCGCTTGGGTGAGCGCATTCAATACGGCTTCAGTGTGAAAGTTCTGCATCGCAAGTTCAGCGGTATTGAGCACTTTCGATAATTTAGGTTCTACATCAAAACGTAATAGCTCATTTAATGCAGCCTCAGCGGCAAACACATCTTGCTTGATACCCTCTTCTACTAGGGAGATTTGTGTCAATAGCGTCTCTTTACTGACCTTTACCTTTTGTTTTTCAGATGCTTGGTGCTTTGGCTCTTCAAGGGCTAAGAACTCGCCTTTAATTTCTAAAATCATCTGGCTGATATTATGAATTTCGTTTTCGCTCGGCCAAGTATCACTTTGCAATAAACGGTTTTCGTGATGCCCTGCAAGCTCAGCTAGTGTAGTCATTCCTAAATTGCCGCCACTGCCCTTTATTTTATGCAGCATCGACACAGCCATTTGCGACATACCGTCGGCCTTAATTTGGCTAAATAGGGTAAAAAAGTCGTCAAATTCGTGCAAAAACCGCTGAATCAGACTGTGTAACAATGGCCAATCGCCACCGACTCTGGCTAAACTTTGCGCTATCTCAACATGTACAATGTTAATATCTGCTGAGACAGCGCTGGGCAACTCAGATTCTGAGGTCACTGCTATATCGGCACTGAGGTAGGTGTTGAGCACCGACAGCAATCGGTCTTTATCGAGGGGTTTTGAAATATGATCCTGCATACCGGCTTGTAGACACTCTTTGATATGCTCTTGACTGCTGTGAGCGGTCATGGCGATGATCGGCACATCTGCGTCAATTAAGTACTCTTTTCGCAATATTTTCGTTGCTTCAACGCCACCCATTATCGGCATTTGTAAATCCATAAGCACTGCGTCAAAGCTCTGTTGCTTTGCAATTTGCGTGGCTTCGAGGCCGTTTTCAGCCAGCACAATGTCAAATCCCCAGCTCTCAAGCAGGCGCTGCGCGACCATTTGGTTAACATTGTGGTCTTCTACCACAAGAAGCTTTTTGTTTGTATGCTTTAAAGCACATGGAGTCGCAACCAAATTCAAATCTATTTGGGCAGCTTGCATGTGCATATCGATAATAAACGAAGTACCTTCGCCAAGTTTACTTTCAACATGAATATTGCCATCGAGCATATCAACAAGACGTTTAGTAATATTCATACCCAAACCGGTGCCGCCAAACTCCCGAGTTATGCTGGTATCTGCTTGCTCAAATGCGGCAAACACCATATTGAGATTTTCTGGGCTAATACCAATCCCAGTGTCACAGACAACTAAGCGATGTTTGCTATCGTCGAGCTTGCTAAGGGTCAGCTTCACTTCGCCTTGGTGGGTAAATTTAAGAGCATTCGAAAGCAGGTTCGTAATAATTTGAGTGAGCCTGAGCTTGTCGGTGTTGAGCATGCTCTCGACATTTTCATCGATCGCATAATTAACCGCTAAACCCTTATTTTTGGCCTGCAAAACAAAGGGGGTAATGGTTTCTTTAATATAAGGGCGGATTTCGACGGGCGCCAGCTCAATGCTTATCTTATTTGCTTCAATTTTAGAAAAATCTAATATGTCGTTGATCACGCCCAATAGATGCTTACCCGATGATTCAGCCACACCCAAAAGCTCTGTTTGCTCCGGGCTCAACTGCTCATTTTGCATTAGCGACAGTACTCCGAGCACACCGTTCATTGGAGTGCGCAATTCGTGGCTCATATTGGCAATAAAGTCGGTTTTTACTTTTAATGCTGCAAGCGCTTCGTCTCTGGCATTTTGCATTTGTGCGGTGCGCTGGGCCACCAGCTTTTCGAGACTTTCACTTAAGGCAAAAAGCTCCATGTTTTTTTCATAGAGCGCGGCACTTTTCTCTTCAAGCAAACGTTCCGCTTCTTTTCTGGCGAGACGCTCCCTTTCAATTCTTTTTTTGTATTTGTCGTTATCTAACATGAGGCTGTTTGCTCTCTTTAGTAAACGGAGTTAACTCGAACGTGCAGCAATATTTATGCTGCTCCTGCCATGCAGACGTTTTGATGTGATGCGGCTCGCTGTAATAGTCAAACGCAGCCTGTATCAACCCAGATGCCACCATATGAAGATTGCGGTCAGAACGATAGTGGATTTTAAATGGCATATCGGCTGCGGCATTTTCATAGCTAAATTCGGGCAACTCTTCATCTGGATACAGCTTTTTCACTTCTCGATGAACATGACGACCGACTTGTTGAAACAAACACAAAGCACTTCCGGCCTGAATAAAAAACCGCGCGTACCTTTCTGAAAAAACCGCGCCTAGATGTCGGCCAAACCGCTCAAGGAGCTCAGCTATGGAGATGTCTGTTTGCACAGACAGTTCAGCTATCATATTTTCTAATTCACTGTAATCGTAAGAACCAACCGAGGTATAAGCCGCGCCAGATGCAGGCTGAGTGACATCTATGATCGTATCTACCATGTCGTCTCCAAATGCAGACTCCACCATTTCTAGAAATTCGGTAAATACTAATCCTCTCATTTCATCCTCTTATCAAAACCGGCAAACAAGACTGCCTAATGGTGTTTTATCGACCGTGAGGGGCATTGTTTAAGGAGTTTTAAGAGCGGCACCCTTTTTTGAGAGCTAGCTAAGCGCAAAATAAAAGTAAAGCAACAAAACTACTGATTTTTCTGAAAGATTGTTATCATTGGCCGATAACGAACTATTCTATTCGACGCAAGGAAGTCAAAAACATGATCAAGCCAATTGTTTTAGCAGGTGGCACCGGAAGTCGCCTATGGCCAAAGTCTAGAGCGGCGCTACCTAAACAGTTTTTAGCCCTAACCTCTGACAAAACGATGTTACAAGACACGATTTTAAGATTACCAAATGCGCAAATATCCGCGCCTCTTATCATTTGTAACGAAAACCATCGCTTTTTAGCAGCAGAGCAAATGCTCAGAGCCGGCATATCGCATGGTGGAATATTACTAGAGCCGGTGGGCCGAAATACCGCTCCTGCAATTGCACTTGCCGCAATGATGGCGCTTAAATCTGAAGATGATCCTGTATTGCTAATTTTAGCCGCCGATCATCTGATTGAGGATCACGCCGCGTTTGCAAACGCAATTGCAAAAGCCAACAGCCTCGCCCAAGCTGACAATTTAGTGACCTTTGGGATTGTGCCTACCGAGGCGCATACTGGCTATGGTTATATAAAGGCTGGAGCGGCTAACGGTGAAGGGTTCGCGGTTGCTGACTTTGTTGAAAAGCCCGATGCAGCTACTGCGCAAAAATATTTGGACTCAAAGCAATACTTCTGGAATAGCGGTATGTTTATGTTCAAGGCAAGCGTGTATTTAAATGAATTGAAAACCCATCGGCCCGACATATATGCCGCCTGCGAATCCGCTGTCGCGACGACCGAAGCAGACTTAGACTTTATAAGAATAGACGCCGAAGCGTTCGCAAAATGTCCTGACGAGTCGGTTGACTATGCGGTGATGGAAAAAACAGAGCGTGCCGCCATGGTCAGCTTAGATGCTGGATGGAATGATGTGGGCAGTTGGAGCTCCCTTTGGGATACCAGTAAGCATAAAGATGACAACGGCAATGTATGTATTGGCGACGTAATGCTTGAAGGCGTTAACAATAGCTACATTAATGCTGAGCAGCGCTTAGTATCGGTTATCGGCTTAGACGACGTAGTAATCGTTGAAACCAAAGACGCCGTAATGGTGGCAAACCGCAATAAAGTGCAAGATATCAAAAACGTGGTAAATAGACTCAAAGCCGATCACCGACCAGAGTTTGAGTTTCATAGAGAAGTGTTTCGCCCGTGGGGCAGCTACGACTCTATTGATAACGGCACCCGCTATCAGGTAAAGCGTATAAGCGTGAAACCCGGCGAGAAGCTCTCAGTACAAATGCATCATCATAGAGCTGAGCACTGGATTGTAGTCAGCGGCACAGCCAGCGTAACCGTAGGTGAAGAGACCCAATTAGTCACTGAGAATGAGTCGGTGTACATTCCCGTTGGTGAAGTGCACGCGCTAGAAAATCCAGGCAAGATTCCGCTTGAGTTGATTGAAGTTCAGTCTGGGAGTTATTTGGGTGAGGATGATATTGTGCGGTTTTCGGATCGGTATGGGCGGGTGAAGTAAGCTATCCCAGATGAAATTAAAAAAGCCCGTGAATAAACGGGCTTTTTTATGTCTTATACTTACTCAGGCTAGTTTGAGGGTTCAAACAAACTGATATTTCTGAAATGACTCACCCCGGTTGGGTTTGACACATCGTGATCCATAATAAAGACCATTTCTACTTCGGATTGTGTGAAGTATTGGCCGACTGGGATGGTGAAGGTTTGGAATTCGCCGTTACCGGAATAAGCAAAATCATTGTTTCCCCACCTTTGTGTTCCAAGTAATTGAAATGCTAATGATTGATTTAATGAGTTCTCAGGTAGAAAACCAATGCCGTGTATTTCACCCATTTGAGAGCTCTTAAACTCAAAACTTAAAACCGTATTTGGTGTAATGCTAGCAGTTTCAAGAAAAACTTTTTGCCAACGATTTCCAACAAGCTCAACGCCAAATCCATTATCCGTAATAGTAACAGTTCCAGAAATATCTTGAGCAATAATATGAGGCGCAAAGGTCAATAACGACAAGTCGATGGGATCGCCGGTAACTACCTCACCTTCATCAAATATCCTAACATTCCGAAATCTTGCATTTGCATCAGAAATATTCGTATCGTTATCTAAGATGAAAACCACTTTACTAAAGTCACCTTGGACAAGATTACCCACAGGGATTCGTATGCTCTGATAGGCTCCCTCTGCAGAGTAACTCACGGTTCGAATACCCCAATTTTGCGTGCCAAATATTTGAAATGACGTGGCACTGCTAATTGAGACATCAGTATCAAAACCAATCCCTTGTATTTCGGCTTCGACATCGCTAAAAAACTCAAACTCTAGGATAGTGTTTGTATTGACAGTGAGGTCTAAGTCGATACTTTTCCATGTGTTACCATTTAGCACCAGCTCAAAATTTGTTTCGCCCAAACTAGCACTTCCATTGGCATCTTGATTACCACCATATGAATCTATCGAGAATTCAGAGAAATCAATCACATCATCCACTGGTTCCACAATTACTTCAAAAAACTGAGTATCATTTCCGAATGCATTTGAAACACTTATCTGAACCGGGTTAAAGCCGATTTGATCTGCACTTGGTATCCAAGAAATTACTCCTGTATCGTCTAATGTCATGCCATTTGGAGCAATATCTAAGTTGAAAGTAAAGTTAGAAGCATCATCTACATTAACCTGATTGTCGCTGTCATAGGCGTAAGACTCCCCTACAATAGCATTTAAGTTAGGATTAGAAGATATTACAGGCGCTGATCCAATTTCAACCTCACTTACACAGGCATTGAAACCAGAGCTCGCATTATTAATCACTGGCAACATCTGAGAAACGCTGCAACTTGAGAACGTATCTGCATTTGTATTAACACTAGGAAACATGATGAATCCACTTGGCGTACTAGAACATACTGAGCCGCCTTCACTGTCATGTGGAGCGCCAAAATTATGGCCTAATTCGTGTGCCAAAATTATGGCAGTTGCAGCCCCAAAACGCTGTGTTATGCCAACTGAACTGTTGCGGCATAAAGAGTTAACAAATGCTATGCCAACCGTAGAGCCGTTCAAATTTTTACCGGTAAAAAGGTGACGTAGACCTGGGTTAGGAAAGTTACTATCTCTAAAAGCAAATATTAGTGTCTCAGGATTGGTAGATGTAAGTGTTCCATTATCGGAAAGCTCCGTTGTATCAGTTAATAAAAACTGAATATTTAGCTGTTCTTTGAATATTCCGTCGGCAACATTTAGGTCGCTTATCATGTCTGCAGTAGCGTTAGATGTCCCGTTCACATATTCAACATCAGCTACCAAACTGATCGCAATTTCTCGTATTGTTGTGGATTGCGTCATATTATCTAATTCATTCAAATATTCCACGTATCCAAATCTTTCAACATCAGAATGATCGTGAAGCCCGCACGTACCTCGACTAATTATTTTAGATGCATCGATAACTACCGAGGGCGATGTGTTGCCTTTGGCGAAAAGTTTTGCGTTTTCACTTAAGGTGTTGCTCAAATCATCTGAGGCAGAGACTAAGTCTTCCAAAATAAATAGCTTTTCACCGTCAAAATACGCACCGGTGACCACACCACCGATATTTGTAAAGCGTGCCCACGATTCAGAGTTACCGACAATTTGGCCTTTATAAAGCTCTAACTTAATATCACTCAATACGGCTTTATCCAACAAGCGTGTATTCTCTTCTAGATCAAATTCCAATTCACTTGTGTCAGTAATAAGCAACATCTTTCGCTTATTGTCACTTTCGCCTGTTGATAATATGATGTTGCTAACTACTTGAGCATCAAATATTTTTTCGTGAAATTCTTCTGCAATAACAGGCACTGTCATTAGCATTAAAAGCACTAAGGCAAAGACATATTTTGTATTACAACTACTTCTTGTTTTGAGCATATATATTCCTAATTTGGAAAATTATTAGTTTTATGGAATTACCATAACTTCAGGTTTTGAAGTTCATAAGCAATAATCATGCTAATTTTTTAGATTTCAAAGTTACCTTATAAAAAGTATCTATTAGTCTAAGATAAGTACGATGTAGGGAAAAATATATGTTACTTACACAAAAGCAGAAATTAGTGTACCAAGACGAAACATAAAGGCTGAAAGGTTTACAACTAAAAATTTATTCCATAAAAAAGCCAGGCTCATGGCCTGGCTCGCAAATATTGCTTTGTACCCTACATTACTTTCTTCTAAACGCGAACCCGGCGATTGCTAGCGCCATTAAAACAGCAACTGAAGGTGTACTTACATTGTTTACGCTAATGTTACTAAAAGTAGAGTTTGCGACTGCACGACGTCTATCTTCATCATTTACAAAGAAAATACGATTAAACATGCCTGTGTAATACTGCCCTACGTTTATTGTAACTGAGTAAGTTACATTTTCTTGGAGATTGATAACATAATCTTGAATTCCCCAAACTTGATCTCCACCCAGCTGGAATGTAGCAGATGGGTCAATTGTCGAATCATTGTCAAACCCAATACCATGAATTTCGCCCAAATCCGAAGTCATAAAATCAAACGTCAAGGTTGTCTCAGGAATGATGTTAAACATGCCACTGATACTCGACCAAGTATTACCATTTAACGCAATAGTATTACCGCTGACAGTATTGTTGCTGGACTTATCTTGCTGGTTCCCATAGCTCTGAACCGGCGACGTAGACAACTGGAGCAATGCGGCGTTAGCTGAAGAAGCCACACAAAACAAACCAACTGATAAAAATTTAAAAATTGTTTTCATAATATTTCCTGAATAACTGCAATGATTGTGTAGTTTGTATGAAATATCCGTGCCATGTTGCCAAGTCATTGATTTTCAAAAAATCTTTTTGGTCAATCTTTGTCATGTGTAAAATATACTGACACACATTCAAAGTAGTTTCCCGCTTACTGACCAATAATAGCACTGATTTTTTGAATATCAATTTTTTTGGGAATATATGATAAATTTAGGTATCTGAATGCAGTATACTTCGTCACTATGTTGCATAAGTTATTTCATAAGCATGAAGATTAAAATACCTACTTTCTTAAAGACATTGTGCCTTATCGGCTTGTTCGTTTTGCTTTCGTCTTGTCAAAATATTGGTAAGGGTAACAAATTTGACGTTCAGTTTTTCACGCATAAAGGGAATGTATCAACTGCAGCGAAGCATATTAGTTATAATACTTTACCAACCAATTTAGCAGTCACGCAACTCTCGTGGGGAGGTGGTGGTGCTTTTACTCACTACATGCGTGTCCGGAATGGGTTTCTATTAAGCTCGGACGTTAGTGGAGTATGGCATAAAAAAAATATCACTGATGATTGGTCTCCCCTTAACAATGGTTTAGGGGAATATGAAGTTACTGCTATGCATGCAACTGATAACGGAAAAGTCTTTCTATTAACAAGTAAATATCTATATCAACTATCTGACAAAATGTATTGGATTCGATTGTCCCCTCTTATTCAAACCCGCCGAAACGAATTTTCTGAAAACATTGTGACTTTTAATATTAAAGATCAACACTCAATATGTATTTTAGGCAGTAATAACAAAGTGTTATGCAAGCTATATGATTCTGAAAAGTGGATGGAAATTAGCTTTGACAAAACCGCAGATCTTAACTCAGTATTATTCTCCCCCAATGGGAAATGGCTTTTTGTCGGACTAAATAACGAATTACATAGCTTTGATATTTCGACGCAAAAAATGAGTACTTTGGCGACTTTTGAATCCAAGATTCAAATGTTTAAATTGTTTGAAGAATCTATGCTGATAGCGACAAATAATGCCCTTTATGAGTTCAACCCCATTAATCGGAGTAAACAGACCGTTTACAGCATAACTAACGGCAAGATCAAACGTTTTGTTTGTTCTGTTAGAGCAGATGACTGTATTTTAGGCACCGAAAAAGACTGGTCGGCTAAAATAATTTTTTTAAACAAAAAGAATGGCGTTTTTATTGCTGAAAAAAACAAGCCAACTTTTAAATTTGATACCACCTTACCTTATAGAGACTGGCGCCACAGGCTTTCTCGCACGCTATCGTTAACGTCTCGACAAACTGACATACAGGAACTTTACTTAACGGATTATTGGGGCGCATATTATTCTTTAGATGGTGGTAAAGCGTGGAATGAAGATGTGGCTGGAGCAGTCAATACTGTTGGAACGGATTTGTTAGTCAAGAATGAAGAAATATTTGTTTCAACAATGGACAATGGTGTAGTAAACGTAAAAAATCGGCTAAGTAAGATTGAATATAACTCAATATACCCCAAAAGCGATGGAGAATTAGCGGGGCATTCATGGCAGATGGCTGCTGATAATGAAAACTTGTTTTTTACACTGAGCCCTTGGAATACGAAAAAGAACTTTGTGGGCGTTTACAATTTTAACGAAAAAACGACTACACTTCTAAACGCTGGTTTACCTTTTAGCAAAAAAAGCAATCAAGCATTTTGGGCAGAAAGCTATGTAAGAGGCATTGAAGTAAATAGCAATTACTTGTCGGTAATCAGTGATGGTGAAAACGCAGGCCTATTCAGTATAAAAATGCCATTAGAACAAAACAGTGCTTCATTTAATAAGGTCGGAAATTGGCGTGGACAAGAAAAACTTTACAACGCCATATCAACAGTGTCAGACAACATAGCGGTAGCCTCTTGTAACGGTACTCTTACCAAATTAAAAGTCAGCGAGGGTTTACTAAGTTCCAGTAAAATGGAGGCGATGAATACCAAATTTTGTGCTTTTGACATGCTCTCACACGGCAACGCCTTGTATTTATTAGGCGAAAAAAATCGAACTTCGGTTGTTATAAAGCACGAAAATGGCAGAAATAATGTATTACTCCAGTCTGAGTACGGCTCGGCTTTTAAAGCCCTAGCTATTAATCCTCTGAGGCCGCAAGAAATGTTTGCTGCCACAATTAGTTGGAGTGAACGATCTAACTCTGGTGCATACTTAAGTAACGACTTTGGTAAGACGTGGAATGACGTAACTTGCATTTTAACGCATCACAACGGCGTCGTTAGTGCTACATTTGACGAATCTGGAGATACCATTTTCATTCTACAGAAGGTAGGTGGACTTATTTCTCTTTCGTCTACTGCACTTCGCGACGTTACCTGTTAACCTTCTCATTCAATCACATGGAAGTAGCAAAGTAATATGCTGAGAACACTTGTCACCGGTGCCGCTTACAACATAATAAATATATTAGTTCAAGTATTGTTAGGTCTGATTGTTTTTCGAGAAATGCTTTTGCACTTCGGCGAAAAAGACTTCGGAAGCTGGACGCTTATATTTGCAATTTTAGCGCAC
This sequence comes from Glaciecola sp. SC05, assembly GCF_041380235.1. Taxonomy (NCBI): domain Bacteria; kingdom Pseudomonadati; phylum Pseudomonadota; class Gammaproteobacteria; order Alteromonadales; family Alteromonadaceae; genus Glaciecola; species Glaciecola sp. SC05. The sequence goes on along the minus strand of NZ_JBGIYY010000012.1, from coordinate 117,553 downwards.
ATATCTCTATTTGAATTTGGTTTAGGTTCCCTCATATCTAAGTTAGTCCCGGTGCTCAGTGGGGATCATGCGAAGGTTAACAAAAGCTATTTTTCCACTGCTTTTTTTTCTATGAGTATCATCGCAGTATTTTTTCTCGTGCTTATTGCCGTTATTGCGTTATTTATCGAACAATCGACTATTGAATTTGAGAGTTCTATTTCATTTGGCGCATTAATTTTTTTGTTGGGTGTAAATTTTGTCTTTTTATTCCACACCGGAGCTTTTCACGCTTATCTGAGCGGCAGTTTTAAAATTGGTCGCCTAAACGCCGTTCGCCTAACAGTGAACATTACAAGGGCCTTGGTCATCATATATTTGTTACAGACAGGCTATGGTGTCATAGAGGTCGCTATAGTATTTGCATTCACGTCAGTTGCAGAATTTTGCCTTCTGCTAGCACTATCCATTCGCGCTGGCATAAAAAATAGCCTAGATGTAAAAACGTGCAATCGCGAGTCTCTGCATTATGTTATTAAACGCGGTTCTAAACTGCTATTTTTACGGGTAAATAGCTACACAAGAAATAATGCAGCAATAATTGTCTGCGGATTGATATTAGGCCCGATTTTAATTGTACCTTTAAGAATTGCTGGCAGGTTAATGGAAATTTATGTGGAAATTTCCACATCACTCAACTACCTCTTGACCCCATATTTCAGCAGTCTAAGCTTAGGTGAGGAATCTGAATTAAATAAAAATTTTTTAATTAGCATTGTTTGTTCAACTTTGCTTTCCGTGATTATTTTCTTGAACATTGTTTGTTTTGGCAACTGGTTTTTAACTCTTTGGCTTGGTGATGTACCCAAATATACAAATGAAATTTTACACTTATTAGCTATTGGATTCTGCCTCGCAAATAGCCAAGGGCCATGCAATTCGATTTTAATCTCAAAGGATAAAGACAAAGCCTTGATGCTGCTTTGCATAACTGAGGTTGTTGTACTATTGACACTGTTGTTTCCTGCAACACAACATTTTGGGGTCACGGGTGCAGCAGGCTCCGTTTTAATTAGTATGCTTGTGTCTAGAGTTCTCGTTCAACCAATAATAGTGTGTAATGTGTTGAATATTTCCTATCTAAAATATTTAGCTAGTATATTGATTCCGTTAAGTATTTGCTCCCTTAGTCTATACCTGCTTTACGAGGCTGTTATGTTGCTGGAATTGAATAGCGAGCACCTTAGCGCAATTAGCTTTTTTATTTTGCAAGGACTATTGGTAGCATCAGCAGGTATTATTTTTTTCAGCAAGAGGCGTTCATGAATAAAAACTTAATTATTTATGGGTACAACCGAAGAAATTTGGGCGACGACTTAATGTTCGCTGAGATAATAAATAAAACTGACTATCACAAATACTACTTTTTAGGGGATAGCATTACGCCTGCTCTTGTTACTAAAAAAATTAAATTCATCAAACAAGGCCGACTAATGGCCTTTAGGTGGAAGTGGAAATCTGATTTTGCAATTATTGGCGGTAGCGTATTAATGGGTGCAACCAAAGCACAAGAATCAATGATCTTACAAAAAATCGACTGGTTTAAAATGAACAAATTATTTGGTGGTAGAAACTTTATAATAGGCGCTAACTTAGGCCCTTTTGAAAGTAGGACATATTATTTATCTTTGTTGAGCGCTCTCAATAAATATACTGATAAATGGTTCGTTAGAGATACCTTTTCAAAAGACTTATTAAGTGAGCTTAAAACTAAGTTTCTAAAAATAATGCCCGATATTGTAATTGGTTTGAACACTACAGATTATGCACATAAAAAATCCACAAATTCTGTGGCGATTTCGATTACACAAGTCGATAAAGATGGTGACGTTGCTATCTGTGCCGAAAGCTATAAAAAAGAAATACAATTGCTAGTTCAGAAGTTTATTAGTCAAGGGAAGACAATTAACTTTGTAAGCTTTGAGGATGTAAAAGATCTACCAATTATAACAAATGTAATTAGTGCACTTGGAGTCGAATTTGGAGATAAGGTTAACATAATAAAAAATGAGGGTTATAATGTTATATCGACGATATCTAAATCAGATTTAGTGATTTCAACTAGATTTCATTCTATGGTTTTGGCTGCATTATTTGAAAAACCACAAATAATTTATTCCTACAGCGACAAAACCAAACAGTTTGCAGATAATTACGAATTTAATACGTATCGTGTGACTGGTGAAATTGAAGGGAAAATACCTGTTTCGACCAACTTCCCGAAAGAAGCTTTCTCGGAAGTTGCCGAATATGCTAATTGGGTAAAACAATGATCCCTTCTATAAGCGCAGTAATTCCGGTCTTCAATGGTGAGCAATTTATAGTTGAAGCAATTAAATCAGTCATATCCCAAACTCATTCTGTGCAAGAAATTATAATTATTGACGATGGCTCAACTGACCGCTCCTATGAGCTAGCATTTGGTCTATCAAAAACATCACCGATACCAATCAAGATTTTCAGACAAAAGAATAGTGGTGTGTCCGTCGCTAGAAATTTTGGATTGTTATGTAGCTCATGCGCACTCATTGCGTTTTTAGATGTTGATGATATATGGGCCTCGGATAAAATAAAAAAACAAATTCTTTTGCACTCTGGGGCAGAAAATGAAACCGTCTTTTCATTTTGTGATTTTTATTTTAATAGCAGTGTTGAAGAAAATAGAAAATTCTTCAGATGCCCAAGTATTTATAATTTACTAGAGTATCAGTATAGCAAAGAAGATTTTCAGTGCGCGTTTATAAACGAAAACTTTGTAGGTACAGCATCGTGCATCATGTTCAATCGTGAACTTGCTCTTAAAATCAATGGCTTTAATGCAGTAATGAATCACTCAGAGGACTTTGACTTCATTTTGAGATACTCAAATCATGCACCTGTTAAAATCCTGAATGAAGTCTTAACCACAAAAAGAATACATGGTAACAATTTGACCGGAAATTTACGTTTGCATTTTTGGAGCCATTTGTATGCTCTGAAAATGAATATTCACTCTCAGTCTCGGTATTGCAGATTCAATTACTCTGAAGCGGTCTTAGGAGCCTTAAGATACTCTCATGATGTGTATAGTATGAAGTATAGCAACGAGCTTTATGAGAAAAAACCAGTAGAGGGATTAAAATCATATTTAAAGGGCTTATTTCAAGCAAAATCTCTTAAGGGTTTTAGAATCATAAGCATGGGACTAGTCAGAAAATTACTCCGTACACTTACGTTCAATAGGGTCAAAAGATGATAGATTCAATAAATTTGTATGAAAATCAGTTTGACCCAGCTCACAATTTTCCTGAATCCGAAATTCACAAAACTCTTATTATCGCCTCAACGCCCCGTAGCGGAAGTCACTTTCTTGGGCATGCGTTATTTCAGAGCAAGCATTTTGGCTTTCCACTCGAATATGCGAATCCCGTGAATATGAAAAAATGGAAAGATATATACGGAGAAACAAAATTTTTTGAAACTTTAGGAAAAATAGAACTGGACAGAACTTCAGAGAATGGCGTATTCGCAATTAAAACTCATTATTCACATTTAGCAGAATTTGGTGGTATTAACGGATTGCTCCAAAGGTATAAAAATCCACATTTTATTTTATTGACACGCTCAGACATCATAAATCAAGCCGTATCATTGGCAATTGCGAGGCAAACTGGCATTTGGATTTCTGACCAACTCCCTAAGAACAGCGTGCCGAAATATAACTACGACGAAATACACTATTGCTTAAAAAGAACATTGCTACATAACGCATCTTGGAAATACTTGTTAACAACACACAATTGCAAATTCATAGACTTAGACTTTTCAGATCTTAAAAAAGATTTAAAAACCACAATCTTGAAAATTAGCAACTTTATTGGAGTCGATGTGCCAGAAGATAGCCTTATATCTGAACCTGTCACTAAGCAGCAAAGCAATAACCTCAATGTTGAATGGATTAATCGGTTTTTAAAAGAACATCAAAGAGATAAAGAACTAATCGACATAGAATTTGAACTCGATAATTCAAGAAAGCAGCGCATACTCAAAGTATTGTTTGGCAAGTAGCTAGCATCTGCTCTAACTCTGTAATTAAAACGCTTTTTGACCATGCTCATTGTTTTTTGTTGCTTATACTTTTAATTGTGTTGAAGATTTCAGTGTCAACTCTGCATATACTTTTTAATTGGTTCAGCAAATCAACATCGCCCATTATGTCATCAAACACCTGTCTGCTGGGTGAGCGGTTTGTTAACTTTAACTCAATATTAGCATTTAATGTCTTATTTAGGTTTGTTATCCAACCATTGAGGTCATCCAAAAAACCAACACTATAAAAACTCTTTAAGTTATCGATCGACTTTTGAATAGCAAAGGATTCATTTTTTAAAATCGACTCTTGACTCAAACCTGAGAAGTATAATGATAAACACAGCCCGCTGGACACTCCTACTTCGCTTTCAATATATTCTCTTATCGGCAGTGTGTTTTTCTTCCAGTTCTCAGGCTTATATGTATTGTAAACATATTCAGAGACATACCTTTGCACCGGCTCCCTGAGAACGGTCAAAAACTTCCAATCACTTCCATAGGCAGTGACAACTTCAGGGTTGACATTACAATGACCGGTGACAAAAATTTTGTTTGCGCTTTGCAAAACACTCAATAACTGTACTTGTCTTACTTTTTGCTCTGGGATTTGAATAAGTTCTGCAATCTTCGCAGCAGAAAAAATGTCTATTCCTGTCGTAAGAGGTGTTTTTGTCAATATTTTAGGGTAAACGCCGGCCAATATTGAGTCCGCAACTGAAGAGCCTGCGCACTTAGGAACATGCACATATACGATTTTGGGATACTTAATCGTTATTTTTTTTAACTGAGTGTTGAATACTGATTTTAGTTTATTCATGGCCAAAACAAGCTATCAGAATTTTACTAAAAAGTCGCTCATCAATTTACAAGTTAATTGGATAAATTCTAATCAAGCTAACTAGAATTATTTTTTAAAGAAGTTAAGTTTACATTGTTTTAATATTTTGCGATCGCCAGTAAACGTTCAGAATGAAATACTGAGAACAACTAGGATGTGTATATGTCACTGATGGAGATTCATTGGTCAATTGGAAGCTACTATTGAATTTGATAAAGTAACACTCCCGTAGATCAGAAATTAGTCATAAGAGAACGAATATAAACTTTGATTTATATTTATTGCAGTACCGTATAGGTATTGCGACATAAACGGGAATCGAAGACACTACTTCATAAACTTGATCGCTATAATTTCTATAACTAGGCCAACAGCAAAAATGAGTAAGTTTAGAACAGATATACAGGGATTGCGGGCATTTGCAGTAATGATAGTTGTGTTATTCCACTTCAATCCTGAGTTTCTTACGGGCGGGTTTATAGGCGTTGACATCTTTTTTGTGATATCAGGTTATCTAATGACATCCATCGTTATTAGGGGCATTGAGTCAAATAAATTTTCTTTAGTTAGCTTCTATGTAGCAAGAGTCGTCAGAATAGTCCCAGCCTTGCTCCTTCTTTGCACCACACTCACTATTTTTGGCTTTATTCTGTTAAATTTAGCTGATGCCAGCGCACTTGCAAAACACGCTGTAAGCAGCGTCACTTTTATTTCAAATTTCGTCTATTGGTCAGAATCTGGATACTTTGACGATGCATCAAAATATAATTGGTTACTGCACACATGGTCCCTTTCCGTCGAGTGGCAGTTTTATCTTGTTTATCCAATTGCCATTTTGCTAATAAGTAAATTTTTATCTATAAAAGCAATTAAAAGCGTAACAATAGTTGCGATATTATGTGGCTTCCTGTTTAGTCTATGGGTGTCAAACAACATGCCGTCTGCTTCATACTTTTTACTGCCAACAAGAGCTTGGGAGTTATTGATTGGCGGAGCAGCATTTTTTTATCAATTACCTACAACGCTATCACAAAAAATGAGGAGTTTTCTTGAAGCCAGCGGTATCGTTTTACTCATGCTCTCGGCCTTCTATATAACAGAATCAATGGCATGGCCAGGTTACATGGCTCTTTTCCCAGTTTTAGCAACACTTCTAATACTTATTGCAAACAATCAAAGCAGTACTCTAACCGGTAACGTCATTGCTCAAACAATCGGTAAATGGTCATACTCTATATACCTATGGCATTGGCCTGTAGTCGTATTTTTAAATTATTTTGAGTTACCCAAATGGACTAACTTGATTGGTATTGTTGTTTCACTAATTTTTGGGTGGATTAGTTACCGATACTGTGAAATACAATTTACCAATCGGCCAGATAAAATAAACCTCTATAAACCAAAGCATGTGTTACTGAGCTTTACGATAGTTGTGTCAATTGGTGCGGGCTTGTACGTGTTACAAGATAATATTTTCAGGCGTAACTTAGCGGTCATCGAACCATTTATTTCTGGACAAAAGTATTTACTGAATAATACTTTTAAAGATGCAATTGCGGGCAATACTTACTTTTTAAATGACGCAAGCGCAAGCGACTTTGACTATTTAGCGATAGGCGATAGTAATCTTTCTCACTATGCCTACGGCATAACCAATCGAAAAGAAGACAAAATAATATTATCTTGGGAAGGTTATTGTCTGAGCTTTCCAAACTACATTACTAAACCCTCTGCCAGTTATATGAACAAAACATGGGAAAGTTTCTGTGAAAACAACTATAAAAATATAGATGTATACCAAGACAAACCATTGATACTAGCTCACCAATGGCAACTTAGAGATATGATTTGTGTCAAAGAGCCATGCATAATTGAACCGAAAAGATCTAACTATTATCTAATATTGGAAAATCAGCTAGATGCGCTACTGGAATACATCGGCTCTTCCAGAAAAGTCTTTATTGTTGGGCAAGTTCCGGCGCCAAGTTCAGCTGTATATAAATGTATGAAGGGCTTTAACGCTGATTCTTGTCCAAGAACATCAAATGAAAAAAACAATGAACGAGTTGAAGTTAATGCCATGCTTGAGAGCTTCTCGAATAAACACGCAAACGTTACTTTCATCAATCCGTTTAGCGCAGCATGTAATAGCGAATTCGTTTGCACCACGATAATAGACAATAAAAGCCTATTTCACGACGAAGGCCACCTATCAGCATTCGGCTCTATTTATTTTTGGGATTATATTTCTAAGACTATAAAAACTAAAAAGTAGAACCTCGTTATTTTTCATAATAAACGAATTTCGATTCAAGGATCGTACCTTAATCACTGAAGATATTTTTTGCAGTAGCTTTCATTTTCAGAATGTTTTTATTACTCATATTTTCGAAATGCTCAAGGAGCCTGACTCTTTTGACAAAAGCTTCGGCAATTTTTGTACAAACTTCTAAGGTGCTTTTCTCAGAATCTACTATACATTCTGCTAGTCCGTTATCATTGAAAATCGAGGTTATTTTGCCGTTATGACTCGGTTTAATTAAAGCTAGAGGCAAAGTGCCTGCGAGGGCTGCTAAAATAAGCACATGCAACCGATTACTTATGACCATTGCCGCCTCAGAATAGAGCTCATGGGCATCAGCAATACCTAAACGATTATCCAATAACGTTGTTACGTGTTTTCCTGCAAAATGTTCATGCAAAAGTCGTGATGGCTCCTTATCAAATTCAACTTGATGGCAAAAAACAAGCTCACAATCTTTGAATTCTGATTCTAGCAATAGAGCTTCTAGGCATAAAATTAGAGGTGTTAAATAACTTTGGTCATGCACAGTACCGTAGGAATTTGAACGAAAACAAACTACTATTTTATTTTCATTAACTTTTTTCCTTGGATATTCTGCGACATTCAGCGCCCAAGCCATATCAGGAAAATAGTCACAATTATCGATTCCAATTTTCTTAGCGTAATCAAGCGTAACAGTATCTCTAACACCGTAAAATTTGAACGCTTTACTGCCGAATTTTTCCGCCAAAACATTAGCGTTATCAAATGGCCCAATCGAAAAACCCAGCCGAACAATTTTTACTCCAAACCAGTTTAACAATTGTAATTTAAGATATAACTCTAAAGTTTTCGCAGCAACTCGCTTGCCTTTCCTACTAAAGTGACCAGGGGGTAATAGCAAGAATGTATTTGTATCCGACTTCTTAAGTCTATTTGCAATTTGGTGTTTTAAAATTCCAAAATAGAACCCGCTCGCACCATATTTCTTTGAATATAAAATATCGTTTTCTGCCTTTAAGCGATGAAGATACCAGTCTGGGCTGTTTCTATCATTCAGAATCACTTGCCCATGTGGCCGAATTAAGTTTATTAATGCCAAGTTAATTAACTCATCACCTGAGTTTTCAAACTGTGTAAATGTCTCAAAAAAAATTATGTTAATAGTCGTTCCCTCGTTGATTTTAATATGAAAAGGTACTTTCATATCTTCCTGATGTATTTTTCTACACTAGTTACTCAAATTGTGGAGTAATTCTAAGAGAAAAATACATATTGCTTTATGAATTATTATACCTTTTAGGTTTTCGGTGCAACGTTTTATGCCATAAAGATATAAAGAACTGAAATGTTATTGATGTATATGTTTTTTCGAAGTGAATACTATGCTGCAAACTAGTTTGCTTGAACATCTAGTTTATTGCGGGCAAGAAAAGCACCTATAAAGAACCAAAAATACCAATTAAACACTAGGTAATCGAATACATTATCTGAATAATGAATTAAACAATAAGCAACGAATAGTGCAAATACAATTATGTTTTCTGAGGCCTTATTTCTTAATTCCCAAAGTTTTTTTAGTAAGGGTACTAGTAACCATAAAAACGCAAAAAAACCTACGAGTCCAAGTTCGAATAACAATTGAACATAGGTGTTATGTGCACCGGCTCCCGTATCGCTTTCAATAATAAAAAAGGCGCTAGAATAATAAGTAAAGCTTTCGTATCCGAACCCGAGAATTGGCTGCTCCCAAAACTTAATTATAGCGCCGCCCCATATCACTTTACGCCAAGCATATGAATTCAAAGCCTCATAATCATTGAGAAGTGCATCGGGGTCATTGCCTTGGAAGATGTCCAAAACTCTATCCTGAATACTAGGTATCATCAACGCGACAGTCGCTCCGAATACTAAATAAAGCAGATAGCGCTTTTCCTGAAAAATACCATAAACCAAAATAAGTAACGCACAAACCGCCCAAGCAGAGCGCGTTTTTGTTCCTAATATACAAACCAAGCTAAATAATAAAATCAGCCAACACTGTTGACGAAACTTACCTTCTCGAGCGAATAAATCGCTTTTTATAGCAAAAAAACACACGCTGACCACCGTTACTAAATAAAAAGCAAATACATTTGGGTGGTTAAACGTTGAAAACAATCGGAACCCATTTATGTTGGTACTACCAGCGGGAAAAGCAAACTCATAAAAAACTGCTACTAAGGGAATAAAAGACGAATAAACGATGACTTTTAAGCACTCAATAAAATGCTGATCAGATTTTATAAAATGGAAAGGGATAAGAAATACCGCAACATAAGTTATAACTACTAATAAACTGCGCAGGCCCTGCATTAAATAGGGTGTATATAAGAGAGAGAAGCCCATTATCAAAATTAATGGAAGCCACGCCATCATCATTTTGTTTAGCTTAAACCGCTCATGACTTAATATAGCGAATAACACATACAGCATAAATAAATTAACAATTGCACCAAAACCCATGCCACCAACTTTAAATAAATCAAATATTGGGTCAAGAGAGGGTCTAGCGAGAATCACTAATAATAACAATGGGCTGTAAAAATATAGGCGTGGCAATTTAGACATATTGATGAAAACTTATGGCCCTTTGCATGCTGACAAAACACAGGAGTCTAGCGTAAAACATTTATGAGTCATTTATATCTTTCTCTTATAAAAAGGTTTATATGTATTGTAACGATATTGAGAGTATACCGTCTAAGTCTGCTTTCACGAACCATCGCTAAACATTATTTTGCATAAATTAATGTTCAGGTATTGCGAATGAGAAACTCATTGAAATAGAAAAAGTGATTTAGGTCCAAAAAATGGCTATCCTCTAGCTTATGCATGATCAATTGAGTCAACATCATGAGGACCCTAAAATAATGATAGATATTGTGACCAAAATTCAACATGTTGACACCCAAGAGTCGGCATTGGATGAAATTTCTTCCTTAATGAGCTACCCAAAGGTAAACGTTGTTTCATTTATCAATGCGCATGCCTACAATATGGCGGACAATTCGGACGCTTTTAAACACAGTTTACTGAATTCAGACGTACTTTTCAGAGATGGCGTTGGCGCAAAAATATTATTAAAAGCTTATAACAAACCCGCTGGTTATAATGCTAACGGCACTGACTTAATTCCTATTATACTCAACGCTTTCAAAAATAATAATATTTGCTTCATCGGAACAGAATCGCCTTATATTGAGCAAGCAACGGCTATTTGCAGAGATAAAGGCATAAATGTTGTCGACTATCTAGACGGATTTCAGACTACCCAAAAAATGAGCGAGTTCGTAGAGCATCACCAGCCTCGAATATTGATATTAGGCATGGGCATGCCGAAACAAGAAGCATTTTCAATGTTCCTAAAATCAAACTACGCTTCGCCTCTTCTCATTATCAATGGAGGCGCCATATTTGACTTTATGGCAAATCGTTTTGACCGAGCGCCTACTTTTTTCCGCAACAACGGTCTTGAATGGCTTTACCGCTTAACAAATGAACCAAAGCGCTTATTCAAACGGTACGTACTTGGCATACCAATATTTATTATGAAACTGCTTAAACACAAGGCGGCAGAGTGAGCGCTTAAACTTAATCGTCTCTTTTAGTGCGCACCCATTTTTTTTGGCGATTAGTAAAAAAGCTGGAATATATGCTGAATTTGCTTAATACGAATAACGGCATTCCTTTTAATTGCCTAAAAGACAATATTTCGCGTCCGAAATTAAACCAACTGATAGCAAGTCCAACAACTAATGCAAATACACTTAACACCAATATATAAAACCAAATGCTTGATATCCAAATACTAGCTATTGCGGCAGTTAGAGTAGTCGCCATCAAAACCACCCCCCACAAAACCGTTGGTGGAATTGCAGCGTCTAGTGCCTGCATAAACAATCGATAGTTCATGGTCATTATTGCTTTTAGTAACACTTTTGGCGTGCGCGATATTATAGAAAAGTGTCCGTGTTCCCAACGCTTTCTTTGTATATCTAAACCTTCTTCGTTTTCAGGAAAGTAACTTATCACCACAGCTGCAGGATTAAACAAAATAGCTTCACCACCATTTACCAAGTTCAAACCTAACTCTAAATCTTCTACAATATTTGACGACGCTAACGAATACTTCGCGAAAATGTGTTTTGGAAAAGCCATACCTGAACCCTGCAGATGACAACTAATGCCCATGCGTTTCTGTCCTAAAGGCCGAATCCAATTTTTAATCAGCCAAGTAAATTCGCTTATATTCAACTTTACATTCTGTTTATTGGGTGATTTCATTAAATAAAGAGCTTGTGAAACACTCTGCTTGGACTGCGAATCGCTGACTAAAACATCAAGAGCATCACTTTCAAAAGTGCAGTCCGCATCCATCACGACAATAGTCGGCCATTCATTTCCTAAGGCTTCTATATGATTTATACCTGCCTGTAATGCGTGCCCTTTGCCAACCTCGCTGGTGTTAAAACGCTCAACAACCATCACTCCCATAGAGCGAGCAAGCTCAGCAGTCTTATCATTGCAATTGTCTGCAACCACCACGACCAAGTCATCCGCTTTTGTCTTAGTCAGAATCCCCCGCAGCGTAGCTTCAATGCCCATTTCTTCATTATGTGCAGGAATAATGATGGCCGCTTTTTCTCTTGATATTTTTTTGCTACAACAACGCTTCGAACTAATCTGCCCGAGGAGTAGTTGGGCTGTAAAAAATAACGACACAAATGAAATTAAACAAAATAGTCCGGCTAAAAATATGGACATCTAAACTGCCCCTTTGAGGATTTTTATAATTTTTGCAGCTTCTGTTTCAATGTTATGATGAGTACTAACCGCATTAAAGGCCCTTTGTTTCATATCAACGATTTCAATACTGCTCAGTTGACTAAACTCTAGAAGCGCTTTCTCAATGGCAACTTGAGAGCCAGCACAAATAAGTAAACCTGTCTGTCTATGCACTATCAACTCAGGTATACCCGCGATAGAGGTACTAATCACCGCCACACCCATAGCCATAGCTTCCATTATTGCAACAGGGAGACCTTCAGCAAAACTTGGCAGCACCATCGCATCACTTGATTTTAATAACGATTGAATCTCGTTAGAATCTACCCAGCCTGTGATAGCTACATTTTTATCGAGGCCGTGCTGACTAACGTATGCCGCGACTTGGTCTCGCATTTCTCCATCTCCGGCAAATGTGAGGTAGGCCGGATTACCCTGTTTTACGAAATTGTTAAAAGCCTGTAGTAGTAACAACTGCCCCTTTTGCTCGCAAAGTCTGCCAATGCATAAAAAATTCAAATGCTTTGTTCGGGAGTCTTTAGCTGCAATAGTATCGTCAAAAAACGAGGGTTCCAATCCACAATGGACAAGTTTTATTTTATTCCAATCCTCAAATCTCGCCCAGCGACACAACTGCGATTTGCAAAAGTGTGTAATTGCAAATACCGCATTTGCGTGCTTTATTTTTTCATGTAAATTTAGGGTGATTGGTTTATCAAACTCTTCAGGTCCATGCACCGTAAAGCTATATGGAATACTTGTGAGCAAGCCTGTATACATGGCAACTTCAGCAGGATTTGTACCAAAATGAGCGTGGATGTGGGTGATACCATGTTGATTGCAGTAGTTCGCAACGTTACAACTCTCAACAATATAAATTATGTGCTTAATTAAAGATTGATTGGACTGTCTGTACATTTTAAACATTATTTTTAAAACAACCCAAAAGGTGGCCGGCTTAGAAATTACGGTACTAATAAGTTGCTTTAATAATGCGACGGGTGCGACCTTAAGAACGTAAAACGTTTTTTTGTATTCAGCTTTATCTATATCGCTCATTTCATTGAAATCGTCGGAACGCATCGCAACTCTCTTAACCTCAACACCATGCTTTTCTAGGGCTTGTATTTCACGCCTAATAAATGTGTGACTTACTTTCGGGTATTGATTTATTAAATAAAGTATTTTCATTTGATGTCGCTAGAATCTCAGGTGAACGTTAACAATGAATGCTCGAACAAAATTTACATTACAAACATTGACTTAGCCAATAGTTAAAACATTTGCGCAATATAAATGCAAGCTTACAGACTTCCGCTAAAAAATCATAAATAAAGTTTATTTTTTCTGTTAGAGGCGCTTGAGCGATAAAAGAGCTTTCACGACCAGTAATCGCTAGTTATGTTGCTTGTTTTTTTTGAAATATGTACGGTTAATAATTTGAGCGCATTTTCGGAAGTAGCCCCCCAAACAAATTAGTAATATCTCACTAAACAGATTATTGATTTGTGGATAACTATACATTGTTTGCATCAAAGCAGCTTTTTCGGAAAAACTCATTGGCGCTAGTTTGCTTTGAAGTCGCTCGAAGGCAAATCTAATTTTTGAGGCTGGTTTTTCAGAAATTCTGTTGCCTCCATGGTCATGAATTTGAACATACGAAAATGTATTTATATTCAACAAATCCCCCTTTGCTTGAGTGAGTCTAATCCATGTATCCCAGTCTTGAAGAGCCGGCATCAACTCATCAAAGCCATTGATTTCTCTAAGGTTAGCAGCAGTAGTAAATACTTGGTTACCGACTACATTCGCTCTTCGTAAAGCACGAATAGAAACTTTGGCTGTTTCATAACATCGGACCTTAGCATACTTTCTATGCTCCACGACGCTGTCAAACAGACCTGCATAATTGATACCCTCAGCTGTCAACCTTTGCCAAGATGACACAAAAGACTCAATTCTCCATGGTTCAAAATAATCATCATCGTCAAGTCCGGTAATAAAAATTCCGTTAGCTTTCTCAATAGCTCTATTACGCCCAAAACATGCACCTTTAGCGTCCCCTTCATTGCAAAATGCAATCAAATTAGAAATGGCCGCCTCACCTTTCAAATATTCTTGAGTACCATCTGAAGAGCCATCATCAGCAATGATTAACTCAATATTCTGATATGTCTGATTTTTCACTGACTGAATAGCTCGCTTCAGCAATGCGAGTCGATTAAATGTTGTGATGTACACTGTTACTAACGGGTTGTAAGAAGATTGAGTGAATTTAAGAGTAGCCAAATTTAAACGCCGTTAAAAAAACTAAATTAAATGTTATTTAAACAATACCAAGGATAATTCAAAGAATCACTTATTAACTTTCAAAATACCTATGTATCGAAATAAATCCATTTCAACGATAAAAAACGAGCTATTTTACAAGATTTAGTTAAGGTTTCCGCTCTAAAGCGCGATTACCTTTGAATAAACCTAATTTTAGAGCCTTTGCTTTTAATATGTTGATGCGCCGATTTCTAACATTTGCACTTTTATTAATGCTAACACTTGGATTGCCATCTGCATTTTCTAGTATTTTATTTAGTAGCAAATTATTTGAGAGTGTAGCGCAGCGCTACGACAAACGAGCAGAAGAGCGCGTGCGCGACTGGCAAAGGCTGATGGCCGAAAATCGAAACAGCTCAGTAGAAGACCAGCTTTTTGAAGTAAACCAGTTTTTTAATAGAATTGAGTTTGTAGACGATATAAAACATTGGGGTGTTAATGATTATTGGGCGACGCCTATAGAATTTATCGCCACCGACGGCGGCGACTGTGAAGATTTCAGTATTGCTAAGTACTTTTCATTGAGAGAGCTTGGCGTGCCAACTGAAAAGTTGAGGCTTATGTATGTAACCGCCACAAGGCCTAGGCAGGCGCACATGGTATTGGCGTACTACGAAACTCCTAGTGCAGTTCCACTTGTGCTCGACAACATCAACAAGCGCATATTACCGGCCTCGCAGCGACGAGACTTAATCCCGGTTTATAGCTTTAACGGCGAAGGCTTGTGGTTAGCAAAATCGCAGGGGCGCGGTCGACAAATGCAAGGTCAAAATAATAACGCATTATGGCAAGACTTAAATGATAGAATGCAGCAGGGCTTTTAATGAGTAAACTTATGTTATACAAGGTTATTAAACAACAGAGGAACAACCAAGATGTCGTTATCTAAACAGCTCGGATTAGGGTTTTTCTTTGTTTTATTGCTAGTGTTCGTAGGCACCCTGTGGATAAACACCCAAAATACTCGACATTTTTTAGAGCAACAGCTTAATTCTCATGCTCAAGACACGGCAACCTCTTTGGGCCTGTCAATCGTCCCATATATTGGATCTGAAGAAGACTTACCCATCATTGAAACCATGGTTAATGCAATATTTGACCGTGGATACTATCGCTCTATTGCGCTTTTTGACGAAACTGGGAAACTAATTTTCGAAAAATCACAACGTGATATGCAAACCGACATTCCAGAATGGTTCACATCAAAGTTTAAGATTACGGTACCTCAAGCGAGCTCTGAGGTGAATGACGGTTGGAATATTAAAGGTTCCTTAAAAGTGACCAGTAATCCAGGTTTTGGCTACAACCAGCTGTGGCAAAATGCCATTCACAGCTTGCTTGTTACGCTGTGCGGCTTATTTATCGCGATGATATTCGTTTGGTATTTGGTCAAAAAGGTCATATCCCAGCCAATCAACAAAGTTATTGATCAGGCCGACGCCATTAGTCAAAAACAGTTTGAGCAAATTCAAGACATTCCCACAACGAAAGAACTGTATCGTTTTGTAAATGCCATCAACAGCATGTCTGAAAAGCTGTTTATTATGTTCAAAAAAATGACCAACCAATCAGAAGAGTATCGTCGCTTTGCCTACGCTGATTTCGTTACCGGAGTAGGCAATCGTCGGGCATTTGAACTGGCGATAAATGGTTTGCTCAACGACACCGACGAACAGTCTGAAGGCTACTTGTTTTTAGTGCGCGCTAGCAGCCTTAAAACCATTCACACCGAGTTTGGAGGTGATGCTGGAGACAAGTATTTAAAGTCTATTTGTCAAGCAATAAAAGAGGCCGCAGCAGCAGAATATGACCACTTTGCGATTTACCGAGTTAACGGTGGCGATTTTGCACTGATTATTGAAAACATTAGAGAAAGTCATGCAAAAGCAATGGCTCAACTGCTCGCTATTTACACCAAAAGATTAGAAAAAAATGAACACCGAGAGGGCGCAGCGCATGTTGGCGGTAGCTCGTTTAGTTGTTCAGACTCTTTCAAAGACCTAATGGAACAAGCAGACTCTGCACTAATGACGGCAACGAACTCCGACAGCCGCTGGCAACTGCGTAGTAACTTGACCATGTCCCACTCTAATCATGAGTGGCGCGACAAGCTCAACGATATTATTAAATATGGCAAAGCTGACTTTGTTGCTCAGCCAATAAAAAGCAAAGCTAACAACGTCATATATTCAGAATGGTTTGCTCGCTTAACTGACAGTCAAACAAAAGAATTAGTCCCAATGGCGCAGCTTTTACCAGCGTCTATGCGTTTAGACTATGCACAGCAGCTCGACAAACTGATTATTCAAAATATGTTTATATTGGCGTCTCAACTAAATGAAAAAGTAGGTGTAAATATCAGCAGAATATCGCTGTTTGATAAAGCGTTTATTGCTTGGTTTATTGAAAAACTAAATGTGTATCGCTCAACGTGCCCTAATATCGTATTAGAAATCCCTGAGCGGGCGCTTGTACACGATGTTGACTCACTTGAAGAGCTGACTAAAACCGCTAAGTCTTACGGAATGGCCATTTGTGTAGAGCACTTTGGTGCCCAACTAGCTGGAATTGCCCATATCCGCCAGATAATGCCTGACTATTTAAAAGTTGACGGACGTTTTACTAAGAGTATTCACACCGAAACCGACAATCAATTGTTTGTAAAATCACTGATTAACATCGCGCACGGATTAGATATTAGGATTATCGCCGAAAAAATCGAATCCCAAGCTGAACAAACGTGGCTGTTAGAACACGGTATAGACGGTGTGCAGGGATATTTCATCGCACCTCCAGAGTCAATAAAAACACCAACTGAAGAATAGGCAAATCATAAGTTGATTAACTATTGAACAAAACGTAAAATAACCACCGGCCTGACGCTGTATGTTCAGGCAAATTAGAAAAGGATACATCATGAATTTGCGCCGCTTTATATTATGCTCCGTTGTTGGCATGTTTGCTTTAGTTAGCACTGCAACAGCGCAAATAGCATTCACATCAAACTTGTTTGGAGACGAAGAGCAACCCGGAAATCGTCTACACGACCAAATCATCATCATATATACCGGCGGCGATGAAGCAGCAATCGCTCGAGCAATTGATATCTCACTTGAAGATGACAATACTATTTTAGGTGGTGAAGCGAAGCAGGCAGTTGCGTTTGATGTGGAACATGCAAATGCGTTTTATGTAGAAATGACTCAAAGCAACAGTTTGATTGAAGTTACCAAACGCCTCATCGAAGCAAGACCTGAAATGGTAGTCCATACTATAACGCTCGGAGTCGTTCTTTATCCGGATTATGCGCAAGACATTTATGATGGAGCTTCACTCACAGGGGTAATGGAAAACGACGACCTCCTAGTTGCTATGCTTCAAGCAGGGGCAGATCCTAGTTCATTTGTTGACGCTACTGCTACTGGAAATATTACTGCAGCTGGCCCAGTCACTGCTACAATAGCCCCACTTGGCGCGGGAATCGGTGCTGGTGGATCAGGTGGTGGTGACACAACAGCCTCCACCAACTAGCTTGAAATTAGTTACCAAGCCCCTCAATTGGGGCTTTTTTAATGACTAATATAATTATAAGAAACTATCAGTGAGAACAATTCGTAACTTTACCGAGAAGCATTTGTCGGTTCCATTTTATATCTTTTTGGCAATTCTATTTTTGCTTCCTATTCCACTGGGCTCCAATAGACCTTGGGCATGGAGTTTTTTCCAAATAGCAATCTTTGCTCTAACCTTCTTTACAACATTTAAACTAAGAGAAACTAAAGATGCGGGTGTGCATCGTTATAAAAGTATGGTTCTACTATGGATTGTATTTATCGTTATTGCATTACTTCAAATTACCCCACTACCTGTTGTCCTAATAGACATATTCTCCCCATCATCGAGCGAACTTTATAGGCTTGCAGGTGCTGAAACATTTTATTTGTCAATAGATCATGGTCAAAGCATGATTAGCTTTATAAAACTACTTAGCCTATTTTGTTTGCTTTTATTGACAATGCAGCTTATTAACAGTGAAACTCGTATTAAGTTACTACTTTTAACAATGCTAGCCAGCGGCACTTTTCAAGCCTTGTATGGATCTTTGGAAATACTTTTAGGAGCAACGGAAAGCTTGGTTTTTGGATTCGAAGTAAAGGAATTTGCAACCGGCAGCTTTGTTTATAAAAATCATTACGCCAACTTTTTAATGCTTTGTTTGTGTGCTGGGATTGGCCTAATTGTAACATCCTTAGAAAAAGACAAGATGATGTCACCAAAGGACAAGTTACGTTCGATAGCATCTAGTCTGCTAAGCAGCAAAGCCATAATTCGTATATGTTTAGCGGTTATGGTCATAGGTCTAGTAATGTCTCGTTCACGAATGGGAAACGCCGCCTTTTTTGTGTCTGTAGCCATTGTCGGTTTAATATCATTGATACTGATACGTAACAGAAGCACTGGTCTATTTATATTTGTCGTAAGTATGTTCATTGTAGATCTATTTATTGTAAGTGCCTACTTTGGTCTTGCTCGTGTAAAAGAAAGGCTAGAACAAACGACCTTGTCAGATGAGACTCGAGATGAGGTGGTTCAAGATGCGTTTCCAATTATTGCTGACTTCCCATTATTTGGCTCTGGCGGAGGTAGTTTCTACAGTATTTTCCCTAGCTATCAGAAGCTTGAGGTTTTTGACTTTTATGATCATGCGCATAATGATTTTTTGCAATTTACAATTGAATTTGGTGTAAGCGGTGTTTTCATCTTATTTATTATTCTTTTATTTACGCTCTACAAAGCACTGAGAGCAATGTACATGCGCAAAAACTCAATTTTTAAAGGTGCATCTTTCGCTGTAGCAATGGCAGTTCTTGGTATGAGTATGCATATGACTGTAGACTTTCCATTGCAAGGATTTGCTAATGCTAGTTATTTTGTAGTCTTTATTGGATTGGCAATGGTGGCTAACGGTCTTAAAATTAGGCGTATTAAATCAACAAACAAAGAACGTGAAAATCGCTTTTAAAGCGATTGGCTTAGTTTTGCAGTGCTTTGCAATTTAAAATATCGTTATATACTAACTCATCGTCCCTTTTAGACCAGATGCACGACAACTCTAAAGCATCGTAACTTATGATAGCTTGTTTTACTCTCTGTCTACTCTCTCTATTGCGCAAACCAGCAATTAGTCGATGCTGAGTTTGCTCGCGCACGTTGACATAGAAAGGGTGGTTAGATACATATAGCGCTAACCCTAGTTCCGTAAATAAAACATGAATCTCTGGTTTTTGCGGCCCCATTTCATCGGCCTTATTCAAGTAGCTCAGCATTTCATCATCAAATTCCTGAAGACGCCATTTTATAACTGCTAAAGACCCCCAGGTTACAGGCCAACTTGGTCTCAATTTAGTCGCTCTTAAGTAATCGTATTTGGCATTCTGAAGAGCCTCCACAGATTTATAACCTGCCATAAAGCCCCACTCTTCCAATTGACCTGAGAGATCAGCATATAGTGGATGAGAAAAATGTTTTGATTCCGCGCTATCTATTGCTTGTTTTGCTGCCAAATATTTTTCATTAGTTTGTAAGTTTGCGTCATTTTGCCAAAGCTCTATTGCATTACGAACGAAGTAGTAGTCTAGGGCTGCCCCCCCAAATCTAAATGCATTCCAAATACCCACGGTCGCAAGCAATAGAATAAATAAAGCAAGTAGACGTTTGCGAGATAGTTCTGTGTCAAACAAATTTCTTAATTTATCTATTTGCATGTTCGCTATTGCCAAATAGTTTGAAGGGTTATCTTCTTTGGCGTATTTACAAATAAATTCTTAGCCATGCTTTCACCATTTTGATTCAAAACCGCTTTGTAAGCTTTAGACATCTCATTGGGGCGCTTAGATAAATTGTGCATATCAGAAGCAACATATGCAAATAAGTTATCATTAAGCATTCTCCAAACAAGGCTCTCAACATTGCTGCCAAAGGTGCCAGTAAAAGAGCCTGCTGTTGCTTGAAAGAGGACGCCTAGGCTTTTGAGCCAGGTTGCTCTATCGTAATTTTCTAAAATATCTCTGTTTCGCTCTGGGTGAGGAATAATTGGTTGAATATTATTTTTAAGTAACCACTTAATTAGGCTATCTGCCCCGGCCGGAATATGGCTGTGTGGGAGTTCCAATAAAAGTGCGGCTTTTCCTTCCCAAAATCCTAATAAAGGTATTTTTGACTGTAAAATCCAGTCTGTTATTTCCACTCCAATTCTTACTTCACATGAATAGCTTAGACGTATCGAAATTTCACTTTCTCTCAAAGTATTAACTGTGCTATCGAACACATCTTTAATACTCTCTCTATTATTATCAAAAACACCAATATGAATGTGCGGAGTGCAGATCATATGTGTAACGCCTTGGTCAAGTGACTGTCTAGCTAGTTCAACTGTATCTTCAATTGTGCGCGGCCCATCATCGATACCGGGTAACAAATGACTGTGTAAATCAATCAATTTTTTTGATCATCCGCTTGGTAGCTGTTGTAGCCATATTGATCATAAAACCCAGCATATTCACCGCTACGCCTTGCCTTTTTTATATCAACCTGATTGAGCACAACGCCATCGATACGATGGCCAATCTCAATAAAGCGGCTAAGGCCGTTCTTGATCAATTTATTGCTAGTGCTATCCGCTTTTACTACGTATACCAACGAATCACAGTGCTTTGAAACAACAATAGCATCGCTTACTGCTTGTGTAGGCGCACTATCAACTACAATGTAACTGTAAGTAGCTTTAAGCTCTTTCATTAGAAGGCCAAACTTTTCAGATGCAAGCAACTCTTGTGGGTTTGGAGGGAGAGTTCCTGCGCTTAAAACGTAGACATTAGAAGCTTGGTCGAACACCACACATTCATCTAAAGTGTGACTTCCAGAGATAATATTCGCTAAGCCTGGTTGAAAACCTGGTAAACCAAATTGTTTAGAAATCGAAGGTTTACGTAAATCGGTGTCAACTAAAATGACTTTTGCTAGTTGCCCCATGGCAAAAGCCAGATTTATCGAAACGGTGCTCTTGCCCTCTTTAGGCACGCTTGAAGTGACCAGAATTGTTTGTGATGGCTTTTCGATGTTAAGTAGCTGAAGACTAGTTCGTAAAGTCCGAACTGACTCGCTAAACATATGGTGGTTAGGGTCAAAATAATGCCTTAACGCCAAACTTTCTTTTTTGTCATGAGGTTGCCAAGGAATAATTCCTAGCATTCGCTGCGATAACTTACGTTCAACATCGTCAACTGAACGTATACCGTTATTAAGTGCCTCTAAAAAAAGTGCTAAAAAAACACCCAAACCAATGCTAGCCACAAAAGCGACGCCAACTATCAGACCCTTTCGTGGCTTTGATGGAGTAAAGGGGGGTTTTGCAGAATCTAATACTCTTGCATGAGCAGATTCGAATCCACTAAGTTGATCTGTCTCTTTAAGGCGAGTGAAAAACGAGTCATATAGTTGTTGGTTAATATCTACATCTCGTTGCAAAGCTTTACGACGACTTTCTAAATTAGAAAGTGTTCTGAAATCTGCTCTAGCTCTAGTAACATCGCGTTGCAACGCTCGGACTTTAGCTTCTGTGGACCGGTATTCATTGGTTATGCCAGAGACTAAATTAGTAATTTGTTCCCTAATACTATTCTGAATAGAGTTAAATTCAGCCGTCGCAGCGATCATTATTGGGTGCTTAGGTCCGTATACTTCCTGAAGTTCAGAAACTCGACTTTGCGCGAGTATTTCTTCCCTTTTTACCGATTGAACTGATGGGTGATTTAGTACTTCAGGTACGGCGGCAAGTTCAGCAATAGAAAGTCCTTGACGATTTACTTGCTCATAAATCGCCTGATTCTGGTTTAATAAAACTTGAGCATCTATTAATTGGTCGCTTAATTGCTGGAGTTCATCAGATGCAAGTCCAACCACGCCGTCGACATTTACTAATTGCTCAGCCTCATCAAAGTCTGAAAGTCGCTTTTCAGCCTCATCTAACTTAGTGCGTAAGCCTTGCAAGCTTTCATTTAACCATTTTGTCGCCTTTTCGGTCATCTCAAGCTTTGCTACTAAATAGTTTTCAATATATACATCAGCCATCTCGTTAGCGATATCTGCACTTAACTTAGCGTTGGGTGTTTCGATAGAAACTTCAACAACCTGAGTGTTTTTCAGAGGCGTTACTACTGTGCTTCTCATCAGTAAAGAGACCGCAAAAGCCTTACGAGCGTCTAGCAATTGTTCTTCTGTACGTTCTTGTATGATTTGTTGGGGTAAAAATGGTAGTGACGATTTTAGTAATTCTTTGGTTCCTTCAACAAAACTAACAATTGCACCTTGATTTTCTTCAATCACATCTTTATCAAAGTATTCTGTGTCCTGAAGTTGCATGCGCTCGACTACTCGCTCCGCGATTTGCCTTGATCGTAAAATCTGATATTGCGTTTCAAAATATTCTTTTCTACTTGAATCGAGCCCATAGACTTCCTCTATAGATAAAACGTTAGTTTGTTCTGCTTCGATTAGTATTGAAACTTTTGCGTTGAATTGTGGGGTGAGCGAGAGAACTATCAAAGCAACTAAAAGCGTTAAAAAGAATGCTAATCCCAATATTCTCCAAGCAAAACGCTTCACGACTTGAAAGTATTGAGCGAAATCTATGATATCTGAGTCAAACAGTTTAGTGTTAATTTGTTCTACTTGATTGTTAATCATTAGAGGATTTAACTCACTTAAAAGAAACGTTGGGGAACAGTTATAATATCGCCTGGCATAACAATTTCGCTAAGACTGGCTTCGATGGAAACCTCTCGGCCTGTAACGCTTCTCCTTATGCTAACAGAATTTTTTGCGGCCCGCTCTGTATAGCCCCCTGCAAGTGCTGCTGCTTTTTCAACAGTTAAACCGTGCTGGTAGGGATAGCCACCCGGTTTGGAAACTTCACCATTTATAAAAAATGGTCGATATTCTAAGACTGTAACTGAAACCGATGGATCAACTAAATAATCGCCTCGCAAACCTTCATCAATGAGCAGTTCGACCTGATTGACTGACTTTCCTACAAGTCTAATATCCCCTAAAAATGGAAATCGAATGATACCGATATTTGAGACACGAGTCTCTACAGTCAGGTCATCTTGACCAAATACCGTAATCTTAATTACATCGCCACTCCCAAGAGTATATTCACCCTCAGCAGTCTGAGCTACTCCAGTTTGAATCCAAAATGCGAACAACAACAAAAATAATAGTTTTGGAACATTAATCATTGGATTTTGCATAACTTCTCCTTTACCAAACTAAGGTATGAAATCTTATAGAGTAATTAGTGCATTAATTAGAAATTGATTGCGACCAAAATCAATATCGTTCCTATTACTGTCTCGTTCATCGTAAATATACCCAACTTCAAGATTTAACCATCGTCTAAATTGATAATAAACTGTTGCCCTCAACCTTATATTATCATCTGAACGAATATTCGAATCATCAATTAATCTACCTTCATATCTGTCGGTCCCATAAGAAACTCTGACAGAAGACCTAAGCCTCTCTAACCAACGATGCCTCCATTCTGCAGAATAAGCGTCCGTCCGGATAAAATCACCTTCACCATTTGTTTCATTAGTACCAGCAAGGGTCGTTAACTCTAAACTGGAGTAATCTACAGGCTCCCACAGCACCCCAAGCTCCCAATCAAAACCTGCAAAATCTTCTCTAAACGATGAGTCAAAATTCTTTTCTTGATATCCTACTTTCGCATAACCTGATGTCTGCGCTGTTGCTTCCCACTCTAATCCGATCAAATAAGATATTTCATTACTATCTAACGAACTAGCATCATCAAACGAAAATTGATAGTCAATGGTAGTATATCTAACATCAAATACAGCATCAGTAGCAGCACCTACTCGATAATAAAATGTGCCCGCCAAACTTACTAACTCCCTGTCTCTTGCACGATAAGCAGGTGTATCGATATCATAATCGAGTTCAGTCATATCTAGGTTTATATCTAAACGACCATCAGCATTAAATGCTCCATACGAATATAGCAAATCAAATTCGGATTGTTTATACTGGTCAGGCTCAGTAAGAGCCTCTCCAAAACCAATAGAAAAGTTACTCCCTCTAGCTTCGTGTCCGTCCTCAAAGTTCAGCGTCGCAATTAACCTGTTTCTAGCGCTAAATTCCATGTTGGCCTGCGCTAAAAAGAAGTGATCTGTATAATTGTCTTCTGAACTACTAAAGAACACCTCATCTCGCAATCTGTATGCTAGAGTAACTTGGCTCGCACCCAAAGCGCTTTCCATAGTAATTTGAGGTGAAACAATACGCGACCAACTGCTTATTTCGTCGACATTCGCTCTCGTTACATTGTCATCATAGCGGAGGCCTAAGTCTATGGTTGGAGTTACGTCGAATCCGCCAACTGGGAAGGTAGCCGCATCATCAAATTGCTGCCCATGAGCAACCATAGAGAGTGATAGTGTTAAGGTGACACTGACTTTGGTGAAAATATTCATAATCGTCCTTTTTAGCAAAATCCATAGACTAACTTGGCGAAGTAGCGGTATTTGGTGAATAGCTTCATTTTAGCTGCTATGCATCATTATGCTGCTGAAAGTTCGCAAAAGTCTAATTTCAGGCCGACTCACATCTTAAAAATATCGCCTGAGTCGATTATACATCACATAAATTAGATTGAACAATGACCAATGAAAAAACCAATTAATTACTGCAAAAGTGTCTGTATTTGGATACTAAAGGGGACTAAAGTCGACATCTTTGTTAATTTTCTTAACAACATCTATATATTCAATTGAAATTGCTTGCGTTTTACATAGCTTTGACCCCAAACTTATTCAGAAATGGAAATTTACAAAATTTTGAGGTTATGTTTGGTTAACGTTTGAAACAGTAAACACTTGCAACTTAACGTCAGCTGAGAGTATGCATGCTACCATCCAGATTTTTAACAATAACTGTTAGGCAAAGTAAACTAAATGGATAAAAAGCAACGAATCGACAATCCCTCTAATAGAGGCGGTATTATTCAATCAAACAAAAGTAGCTTTGCTTCTTTGTATAGATTGGTCGATTTAATTGTGCTATCAACATTGTATTATATGGCATTTATTTATCGTGAGATTGAGATTAACTCATTCACCTCCCTCACGCTGCTCGTAGGTATAATCATTTTTAATATCAGCGCCGAGACCCTTGATCTGTATCGGTCGTGGCGCACGCAATCGAGCACTGCGTTGTTAAAAATGACGGTCGTGACGTGGACCATCACTAGCATCGCTATTATTCTTTTAGCATACTTTTTCCCAAGCATTTTAAATATCAAAAACGAAGCACTATTGCTTTGGTTAATAGTTTCTTATCCATCCCTGATGGCATGGCGACTGATTTTTAGAGAAATTTTATTTATTCAGCGCAAACAAGGGCGCAATAGCCGCACAGCTGCCATTATTGGCGCAACTCCTTCTGGTTATAACCTAATGATTCAACTCGTTGAAAATGATCATTTAGGCATTCAACTGCACGGATTGTACGACGACCGAGATATAAAAAGACTGCCCCACGAATTTCAAAACCATGTTACCGGCACCATCACAGATGCTATGGAAGCCGCTAAAGACGGCAAAATAGACTATATTTACGTCGCTATGCCAATGAGCGCTGAGTCGCGGATTATGGACATCCTCAACCAATGCAGCGACACTACCTGTAACGTATATATCATCCCCAACTTCTTTATTTACAACTTATTAAATGCGCGCTGGCAATCGGTTGGTTCAGTGCAGACGCTCAGCGTATTTGACACCCCTTTTCAAGGCGCAAATAACGTTTTAAAGCGCGCAGAAGACATTGTTTTCGGCAGCATAATTTTGGCAATGATTACCCTACCCATGATATGCATCGCCATTGGGCTTAAGCTGAGCTCTCCAGGCCCAGTATTGTTTAAACAAAAGCGCTACGGCTTAGACGGCAAAGAAATCAAAGTCTATAAATTCAGGTCCATGGTCGTTCAAGACAATGGTAGCGAGGTTAAGCAAGCCACTAAAGGTGATGTTCGAGTAACCCGATTCGGCGCTTTTTTACGGCGCACATCGTTAGATGAGCTTCCGCAGTTTATCAATGTATTACAAGGCCGAATGTCAATCGTCGGGCCCCGTCCGCATGCGGTTGCCCATAACGAGCAATATCGTAAACTCATTGAAGGATATATGCTTAGGCACAAGGTCAAACCGGGTATCACAGGCTGGGCTCAAATCAATGGCTTTAGAGGCGAAACCGAAACCATAAATAAAATGGTCAAACGGGTTGAATACGATTTGGATTATATTCACCGTTGGTCGGTGTGGTTAGATATCAAGATTATCTTTGCTACCGTGTTTAAAGGATTTATGGACAAAAACGCATACTAAACCGCTGCGGCGTTTTCAGAGTAAACATAACACGCAGCTTTATTCAGGCATCTCATGACAGCCATCCCTTTGGTATTTCATCCTATTTATAGTCAGTTAGACTTGCCCGTAAGGCACCGCTTTCCTATCGAAAAATATCAGGGTATTAAAGACCAATTACTGTCTTTAGGCTTAGACGAATCTGCATTTCATCAACCCGAAGCTCTGAGTATTGAACAGTTACAGCGAGTATACGAACCCTTATACATCGAACAATTGACTACGGGCAAATTAGATCCAAAGGCTATGCGCCGGATAGGATTTCCTTGGTCCCAGCAGTTAATAGAGCGCACACTTACCGCCGCAGCCGGCACAGTATTAACCGCCGAACTCGCGCTTTCCCATGGCAAAGCATTGAATTTAACTGGTGGGTATCATCATGCCTTTGCCAACTATGGCTCTGGATTTTGTATGGTCAACGATTTGTATCTAGCGGCGCTGAGCATGCTAGAGCATTCACATATAGATAAAGTGCTGATCTTTGACTGCGATGTCCATCAAGGAGACGGCACAGCTAAACTCGCTGCAAATAATCCTGCGGTTTATACTGTTTCGCTGCATGGCGAGAAAAACTTTCCTTATCGCAAACAAATCTCTGATTTAGATTTCCCAATTGCCAAAGGCACAAGTGATGCGGAATACTTGAGCACAGTGGAGCAGGCTCTTGGCATGGCGCTTAGCTACAGCCAGCCTGATGCGGTGATTTATGATGCCGGCGTAGACATCCATGAAAACGACGACTTAGGGCATTTATTGATTTCTACCGACGGGGTATTTAAACGTGACAAAATGGTATTTGACGCATGTGAGCAGCTCAAATTACCTGTTGCAGCGGTTATAGGCGGTGGATATCAGCGCGACATAGACGCCTTGGTGGGGGTGCATTTACAGTTGTTCAAAGCCGCAGGAGTTTTTTAAAACAATCTAATCATTTTGATTGCACACTGAGTATTCATCCAGTAGACTCTGTACAAATTAACAGTAACTACAAAGGTGAGTAATGACTCTAACCGCGACTCATAATCTCATTGAACAGCACCTTGTCAATTTGTCCTTATCTCAGCGTGAACGTTTAGCGTTCATCGATTTTAATTTGCAATTCTTTGGCAAGATTTCGCGCGGAGATTTAATTGCGCGATTTAAAACAGGGCTTGCCGCTAGCACAAGAGATTTTGCAGCCTACCGAGAATTAGCAGAAGACAACCTCTCACTCGATCACTCTACAAAACAATACTATCGCACTGCGCAATTTAAACCATTATTTGTATTCTCTGCTGACACTATTTTACAGTCAGTTAGTAAAGGCTTTAGCGACGGCATCATTAGTGACTCTCAGCCTTCCACCCATTGTTTTGAAGCCGTACAGCTCATTCATCCTGACGTAGAAATTATCGCCACTTTGATGCGCGCCATTCATAACCAGCAGGCCTGTATTGCCAAATATGTATCGGTAAGCTCGGGCGAAAGCCAGCGCAGATTGATACCCCATGCCATCATTAACAATGGTCACCGCTGGCATGTGAGGGGCTTTGATGGAAAATCAAAATCTTTCAGAGACTTTGTATGTACACGCTTTACTGAAGTCAGTGAGCTTGGTGCGCCGAGTGAACAACATGAGCTCGCCCACGCCGACACGCAGTTCAATACTTTTGTAGATTTAGTGCTAGTACCACACCCAGGGATCAGCAATCCTAAGGCGATTGAAATGGATTACGCGATGAAAGACGGTGAAAAATCCATGCGTGTAAGAGCCGCACTTGCGGCCTATATCCTTCGGCAATGGCAAGTAGACTGCTCAGCAGATGCGCGTATTTTGCATCAAGGTTGTCAACTGGCGTTAAAGAATACGCAAGTCCTTGATAGAATTGAAAATCCTCAGTTGGCACCGGGATTTAGGGCAAAAAAGTGAACCTGTACTATAATGATAGGTCGAACATTAACGAAAATAGCTAGGATGCAGTTATGTCTGAAAACTCCGATACATCATTTGCTCGTTCTCAACGCTACAATGAAGCCTTGGTTCGTATGTCAGTTTTGTTTTACCAAATTGACGGAAAGATCACCCTAACAGAACAAGACTATTTCGAAACGCTCACAGAATCTCTCGATTGGAAAAGTGGCATCGTCATATCAGCATTTATCAGTCAGGCAATTCATGAATCAAGAGAGGCTATATCGAGTGGAAACGCCTGTGAATATTTACGAGACCTTGGCAATGACTTAAATATTGATGCGGCAAGGTCACTTGAAGTAGCGATGGACATTACCGCTGCTGACGGCAAAAGAAGCGATGAAGAATTAGAGCTTCTGTCGCTTCTTTCCAATAGAGTGCTAGCGAAAGGCTTGGTTGCTTAAGTCATACCTCAGCTTGCTCATTCACTACACCAAACATCTGTGCATAGCGCTTACAAACGATATAAGAAGCGATGCCACCAACAATGCCAGGCGCGACCCAAAACACTAACTGCCATTGTCCGAGGTCGCTGAATAAAGTACGTCCTCCAAAGGTCAGAAACGCAGTGTAGGCAGCAATACCCGAGCCTATCATGCTGCCGATGTGTTCTATTATCCACTGGCGCTTGGCAACTGAGGTTTTTAAGCAATAGCGCAACATATTCACGCCAATTACCAAACCTAAAATCCCAAATGCGATATGCAGAACGTTGCTGTTAACTATGCCAAATACAAACAACATCACCCCGCCAACAGCTAACATCCAAACCGGCACAATATAGTTAAACTTGCGCAGTTGCTCCCGTTTGTCTTTTACTGCCAATACTTCGATACCGTGGCGAGTGGTAGTAAATGTTAGTAGCGCTAAGAAAATTAAAAATATATTTAAGGAGCGAAAGTATGCAACAACCGCTTCTGGGTTTTCATGGTTTAGATACTCAGGTTTTACTACAAAAGGTTGCGCCATCATCATCGTTGCCATTAACACACCAGTTAATGCAACTGTGTACATCGCCACTTTATAATGATGCCCAAATTTACGATGATTCAAGTGCCCCTTTTTCGTAAATATTGGCACCCAAAACAATACCAATGCAATAGCGGCAAATACGATGTGTAGCCATAAATTAGCGGAGTATAAATATGTCATGGTCTTTCCTTTGTTTTAATATGGGCAATGCTTGGCTTGCCGCTTTACAATGTCTCAACAATACTTCACCTATCTATTGAGCATCAGTGCCAAAGGTCATGACTTTTTTTATGACTTTTTACCTATAGGCAATGTTTAGGCTTTACTGATAGGCTTGCATTAATATTTAAGATTTAATTGAGTGCGTTTGACCATGACTGCTTTTAAAGCTTTATTTTCACTAGAAAAACTCTCTGGGCTCGTCACGTGGGCGGTTGTGACTGGCATGAGCCTGCTGGTAATGGTCAACAATGACTTGTCAGCGCTGCAAATTGCCTTCGCTAGCGTACTCTACCTATCTTACATCGTGCTGTGGTTTTGCCTGATAAGAGAAACCGAATATGCTCGCGATACACGTTCGAGAATGGCAATTTTAGTCATCTTATTTGGCATTGTTGTGACCATATACTTTGTTGTACCGCTCTCCTTCAATAGCATTTTAATGGGGATTATCACCGGCGCGCTTCCTTACTTTTTTAGCGTGAAGCGCTCGTTAATTATTAGTTCGTTGATGTCACTGCCTTTATTTTTTGTTTTTACCTATCATTGGGAGCATACTTTTGTATTTTTAACGGCATCACTGTTTTGGACATTCAATATCTTCGCGGTGATCATGGTAAATTCAACTGTAAATGAAAAACTGGCACGCCAGCAAGCTGAAGATGCTAATCGACAGTTGCTCAGTGCACAGGCCTTGCTCAAAGAAGCCAGTAAACAAAGCGAAAGGGTAAGAATCGCTCGAAACATTCATGACTTGTTAGGTCATCACTTAACAGCGCTGACCATTAACCTGCAGGTTGCGAGCTTAAAAACAAACGGTGAGGTCAAACAAAGTATCGATCAATGTCATCAGCTTGCTAAGCTATTGCTAAGCGATGTCAGAGAGGCTGTCAGCGATATTCGGGATAAGAGCCAAGTAGATTTAAAAGCAGCTATTCAGAGTATGTCTGATCAGGTATCTGGTCTCAATATCGACCTAGACCTTGCCGACAATCTAAAAATTGACGACCTACAAATAGCCGATACACTGATGAAATGTATCCAAGAGTCTGTCACTAACACCATTAAACATGGGCGAGGTAAACACGTGTCTATTGCACTATCGCAAGATGCCAATAATGTTAAGTTACGCATTCAAAGCGACGGTAAAATGCCAGCAACACTTATTCCAGGCAATGGCTTAAAAGGCATGAAAGAGCGAATAGCATTGGTCAGCGGTAGCATTGAATTTATGCTTAGTAAACAATCGCTAATCACCGACGTCATGATCCCCCTAAATACTGAACAGCTTGCATGATAAAATTGATGTTGGTCGATGACCAAACCCTAGTGCGGCACGGTATTCGCAGCCTACTCTCGATGTCTGAAAAAGTCAGCGTGATAGCCGAAGCTGAAAATGGCGAAGTAGCACTACAAAAGCAATCTGAGCATAACGATATTGATGTCATCTTAATGGATATCCGAATGCCGGTTAAAAATGGCATTGAAACCTTAATCAACTTGCAGCAGCGCACTAACGTCCCGCCGGTCATCATGCTTACCACCTTTGATGATCATGAATCGGTAATGCAGGCCATTAAAGCCGGCGCTAAGGGCTATTTACTAAAAGACGTGTCTTTAGATACCTTAGTCAAAAGTATCGAAACTGTGCACGCGGGCAATACACTGATTCAACCAGCCATCACTGAGCGCCTTATCGCTGGTCTGCAGGGTAAACCCTCAGAGTTTGCATCAGCTGATATACCAGAGCCACTGTCAAAGCGTGAGACCGAAATATTGCGCCTAATGGCCTCAGGCTGCAGCAATAAAGAAATGGCAGACAGCTTATTTCGTTCTGAAGGTACTATTAAAAATCAGGTCTCTAGCATATTAGCAAAACTCGGGGTTCGCGATCGCACAAGAGCAGTGTTAAAAGCAATTGAACTTGGTGTTATTTAAAGTATTTAGGCATATACTCGGCGTCCACACCAAGGTCATACCCTGCCAATTCGGAGCCCATATTGCAAAGTATTATCGACGAAATCGCTGAGCAAATGTTGCTCACAGAAGATAAAGGTAAAGTCGCGACCTATATTCCGCAACTTGCGCGAGTCGACTCAAATCAGTTTGCGATCACAGTTGCCTTACCAAGCGGTGAAATATTTAGCGCAGGGTGTGCCAATACCTTATTTTCAATACAAAGTGTGTCTAAAGTATTTACCTTAACCTTGGCCTTAGGAAAATTAGGCGACTATGTATGGACACGAGTCGGCCGGGAACCCTCTGGAGACCCTTTTAATTCAATTGTTCAGCTAGAGCATGAGCATGGTAGGCCAAGAAACCCCTTTATCAATGCTGGTGCAATTGCGATTGCCGACACCATTATGCAAGGTCATGAACCCAAAGAAACCTTAGCTGAAATCATACAGTTTATTCGTTTTTTATCTGACGACGATAGCATCACTATCGATGAAAAAGTCGCCCGGTCTGAGCAAAAAACCGGAGCAAGAAATACTTCACTGGCCTATTTTATGGCTTCTTTTGGACATTTTGAAAATCCAGTTGAAAAGGTCCTTGGCACCTATTTTCATCATTGCTCGATTGCGATGAATACAGTGCAATTAGCAAAAGCAGGTTTGTTTTTAGCTAACAACGGCATTAACCCCAATTCAGGCACGGCGATTGTGTCACCTAAGCGCGCTAAACGCATAAATGCGCTAATGCTAACCTGCGGGCATTATGACGGTTCAGGTGAGTTTGCATTTAGAGTGGGGCTACCCGGAAAAAGCGGCGTGGGTGGTGGCATTTTAGCAATCGCCCCTGGCAAAGCTTCTATTGCGGTATGGTCACCAGGCCTAGATCCCATTGGTAATAGCAAACTCGGAACGCTAGCCCTAGAAATTCTTGCGGCTAAAACTGGCTGGTCTGTGTTTGGTGAATAAGCGCTAAGCGAAACTTAAACGCCCGCATTTGTGCCAAATTTAGGTAAGGTGACTCTAACTATCAAGCCACCTGTGCTGCGATTACTCAGAACAATTTGACCATGGTGAGCGTCTATAATTTCTCGACAAAGCGCTAAGCCTAATCCAGAGCCATTGCTCTTCGTCGAATAGAAAGGGATCAACACACTGTTAAGTGAGCCCTCAGCAATTCCTTTTCCTGCATCAGTCACAATAATTTGAGTCTCTTGCATTGCTGGCGCAGTAAAAATTTCAATGCGAATGTCTTGTCGCGGCGAACCCGATTCATGGGCATTCTTAAGTAAATTGATAAGTAACTGCTCTAACTGTGCTGGGTCTGCATAGATAGGTATATCTTGGCTTATGTCGTATGTAAACTCCCATTGATCAGACAAATTTTTCAACAGCGCTTGGCTGCTAATTAGCTGGACCTTAGGCTCCGGAATTTTAGCAAACTGACCGTAGCCTTGCACAAACTCACTGAGGTGTTTAATACGTTCATCGATGGTTGAAAACACTCGGGCCAAGCGGTCTTCGTCAACCTTTAAGCTTAATATACGGCCACTGTGTAGCATCGAAGAGATTGGGCCCAAACTGTTATTTAATTCATGGCTTATTACCCGAATCACCTTTTTCCAAACCGCCACTTCCTGTCGACTTATTTCACGCGTCATTTGCTTTAAAATATAAAGTCGGTGAGTTTGATTATTTAGCACAAAATTACCGCTTGCCATATGCCAGGTTTGAGAGTCTTGATGATTGTCTTGACCACTAAAATTGATACTGAATAAACCGTCTTTACCTGCCTCTATGGCACTTTTAACGCCCGAAGGAGCAGTCTCTAATAGCTGACTTAACTCCCCGCCGTCTAGACTTGTGGGTACGTCAAAGAATCGTCTGGCGGCAATATTACTGAAGATGATTTGCTGATTATCGTTAACTAAAAATAGTGCTTCGGGAGAGCTTTGGGTGACCTTATCTAGCAATAGTTCTCGCTGATAGAGCCAGCGTTTTTCAAGGCGTAGATGTTCGACTGTTTGATTATACAACTGACACAGTTTGCCAAGCTCATCATCATTTTGATAAACCAAAGTCGTCGAAAACTCGCCATCTTTTAGATTTAGCAAACCCACTTCAAGGGCAGCGAGCCCCTCGTTTACATCTTTAAATAAATAATGCGCAATTACCCACCCGCTGAGATAAATGCTTACCGAAAATAATCCTTTGTATACCAGCTCCCATTCTGCAAAATACCACACAGGTATCACCGCCATGCTGCAAATCACCAGCACAATTACCCACACACGATGCAGTAAACGAAGCTTCATTAATATTCGATACCAAACTTAGTTAAGCGCCGGTAAAGCGCTTGTCGACTCAATCCAAAGTGCCTTGCGACCCTTGCTATGACTCCCTCGTGTTGCTTCATAGCCCGTTGTAACTCGTCTTTCGTTGGTTCCTTTATTACGCCAGTCTGAGTACTATTGCCCTGCATGTCGACAAACGCCAAATCTTCGCGCTCGATGATGCCTTCAGGTTTCATCACTGCAAGACGTTTACAGAGGTTTTCGAGCTCTCTCACATTGCCTTGCCAAGTATGCTGCATCATGGCTTTTTCAGCGTCCAAACTAAATGCGCGCTCGGGTAAAAAGTGTGTCAATAGAGGCTGAATATCATCCAATCGCTTACTCAGCGCCGGCAAATGCAGCTCAATAACGTTCAAACGATAATACAAGTCTTCTCGAAACTCGCCGGATGCAATCAGCTCTGGTAAATTGGCGTTGGTCGCTGAAATCACCCTTACTTTTACTTGCATAGTATCGACGGAGCCCAAACGCTCAAATTCGCCGGTTTGCAACACGCGTAGCAATTTAGTTTGCCCCGCATACGACAAGGTACCAATTTCATCTAAAAATAAGGTGCCGCCATTAGCCGCTTCAAACCTGCCTATTCGTGTTTTATTTGCACCGGTGTAGGCACCAGCCTCTGCACCAAAAAGTTCAGCCTCAATTAAGTCTGCCGGCAACGCTGCGCAATTAACCCGTACAAAGGGCTTTTCTTTGATCGGTGAATTGGCATGGATCAGCTCTGCAATTTTTTCTTTTCCAGCACCGTTGGCCCCGGTAATGAGCGCCGAGATATCTGACTTTGCAACCTGCATTGCCATATCAACCACTCTTTGCATGGCAGCACTGGCATAAATCAGTCCAATTTTTTCTGCAGCGTCTCGATGAGGCTTGTGTGTTTGTAAAGTGCGAGTAAGGCGCTCATTTTGCTGTTTCGATTTACCGAGCTCAATCAGGTTTGCCACGCTAGTCAGCAACTTTTGATCGTCCCAAGGCTTACCGATATAGTCAGCAGCACCTGCTTTGACGAGTTCAATCGCTTGCTCTAGGTCAGTCCAAGCGGTGATCAGAATAATAGGCAGATGCGGGTTTATAGCGCGAAATTCATGAAACAGCGCCCTGCCCTCATCCCCCGATGTGGTGTCTGCCGTAAAATTCATATCTTGGATAACTAATGAAACTCGCAGTTGATCAGCCAGTTCAATCGCATGCTCAGGAGAGCTTGTGGTGACCACATCATATCCATGAATTTCGAGCAGGAGCGACAGTGCTTCTAGCACTGCCTTGGTATCATCCACTATGAGTATTTTTTCCATGAGTTACTCGTTTACCTCCCTAACTTGCGCATTCGTTTGCCGTGACACAATTCTCTATACACTTCTTGTCGCCACACTTGGAGATATATTCGCTGCCCTATTTGCCGGAACCAACACAGATAGCAAACTGACACAAAGCACACACACTGCCGTCACCACAACGTAGGTATTATCTAAAGCGGGTAATGAGTAATGTGTGAGCAAGGCTTGTCCTAAATATATGGCAGCAATTGAACCTAGTGCTAAACCGAAAACACAGATTAAGCTATTCTCGACTAAAAAGTAACGAACTATTGCAGACTTTCTGGCGCCGAGTGCTCGGCGCGTGCCGATTTGCTTTGTGCGTTTATTAATATTGAACACTGTCAAACCAAATATGCCGAGTGCCGTCACCATGACTAATACTGAGATAAGTACAATCAGCATGCGCATCATCAGGATGTCAGAAGCGTTGTATTCTTGTTTGGCATCGTCCATACCTTGGGGCGAGGTGATCACTCTTTGGTCGTAGTTAGCCAGCATTAATTCCTCTACCTGACGCATCACCGCGGCGCGCTGGCCGGGTTCGGTACGCACTATCATTTTTTGAAACGTTTGCTCAGTCACCAATGGAAACAAG
Organism: Glaciecola sp. SC05; assembly: GCF_041380235.1. Classification (NCBI taxonomy): domain Bacteria; kingdom Pseudomonadati; phylum Pseudomonadota; class Gammaproteobacteria; order Alteromonadales; family Alteromonadaceae; genus Glaciecola; species Glaciecola sp. SC05. Next base: position 81,295 of record NZ_JBGIYY010000012.1, on the reverse strand, counting down.
ATCATATTATCTGCGGCGCGGTCTTTTAACCAAGGGCCCTTCATTTTTTCGATAATACCAATAATTTTTATAGGGTATGGACCGAAATGGAAAATACTGCCCAGCGCATCCCCCTCTGGAAACAAATCATCGGCAAAGCCTTTTGACACCACCGTTACGGTAGGGATTTCATCGGGTGTTGTCTGAATCACTACGTCTTCTTGGGTAAAATCGCGGCCTTCTAGAATCTTTACGCCAAGCGTACTGATCATATTCTCATCGCCAAACGCATATGCTGAGCGTGCCGTCTTACTGTCAGTAGGATCGGCATCCAATGCAAATGAACTAGCAGAGCCACTTCCCGATAGTGGTATCTCACTCATGTGCACCGCATTGATCACGCCCGGTACGTTGCGCAGCATGTCCTCATCTTTTTGTATTTGCTGAACCTTGTCGATGTCGGTGCCAAAGGTAAGCACACTGAAGCTGAATACATCCTGCTCTGGATACCCGGTTTCTTGTTGCAAATAGTTGATACGATCATAAATAATAAAAGCGGCGTTACTTACTATAGCAACGGTGATCGCAATTTGTATAAGCAGCATCATTGCACCGGCTTTAGAGCGGCGCAGCGAATTAAAAATTGGTTTAATTTCTAGCATATTGGGCGCTCCTATTGGGTTTTTAAGTAAATGGCGGGGGCGGTTTTACACACCAACCAAGCGGGATACATACCAGCTATAATACAGGCAACAATAGAAATAACTGGCGCGGCTAAGAACATAGATAGGTCCATGGTCGCCAAGGCGCTGTAGTAATCATAAGTATGGCGCACGCCCCACAAGCCCAGTTGCGCAATGCCTATTCCGGCAATTCCGCCAATCAAACCCAGCATCGAAACTTCTACCAAATGCTGTAAAAAGATTTGCCGTTTATTGGCGCCCAATGCTCGTCTGACCCCAACCTCGGGAGCACGCTTTAAGAACTTCCCGAGCAGTAAGCCTAATATGTTGGCAAGACACACGACCAAAAACATAAAGCTCAAGCCCACCAGCACTTGATTATCTTCAGAGACAACGTTGTTGTAGCCTAACCACTCACTCACATCTCGAATCGCATAGAGCGGCTCGTCGTTACTCTCAAAGCGACCCAGGCTCCCTTGCTCAATCATGTAGTCGCGAATAAAGTTGTCGTATTCGAGCACCGCTTGAGCATCGGGCAGCTCTGCCCAAAACTGTATCCACCAAAGCTCTGAAGCTAATCGCTCTTGAAAGGTATTGACCTCTTCAAATTTCCAACCGTTGGTATTTCCCCATGTAGGCAGCTCCAGCGCCGGCAATAAACCAAAGGGGATAAACAAGTTTTCTACATCGTTAAATGCGCCGTTGGTTAAATCATAATACTTAATGTGAATATCCCAATCTTGCAACACGCCAATGACCTGAAAGCTGTACTCGTCTAACAATATTTCTTTGCCCACAGAGTTTGCGCCACCAAATAGCGTATTGTTTAGCGCTTCACTGATCACTACTACAGGTGCAGCACCCACTTCCTGCTCCATTGACCATGGTCCACCGTAAATGAAGGATAGTTCAAACATGCTAAAGAAATCTCGCCCGGTCACTCTTGCAGACTCTAAAAAAGGCTTAACCTCACCAGACCTCATGTGGACTGAAAAACCGGTGCGCATCATCGGGACTTTTTTGGCAGGAATATCGGCTTGATAAAGGGCCATAGCGTCTTTGTAGGTAATATTGCGATTCCAACGATCTCGATCTTGACTGTCATCCGCGTCGGATGTGACAGTTTGTACTGCAAACAGCTTGTCGCTCTTGCTGGGAATGGGGTCCATCGACATCATGTGATATACCGACAAACTGGTCATGGTAATGCCAATACCTACCGCAATGGCCATTACCATTAGTGCGGATACTAATGGCGTGCGTTTTAGGCTGCGCCAGGCTAGGTCAATGTAATAGGCTAACATGCTACACCTCAGCGGATTTGTTGTGGGCACTTGCTAGATCAGCAATATCCGAGGGTTCAAGTACACCGCTGTTGCGGCTTTGATACAGCGTAAAATCGGCTAACTGGCCGTCTACTACTTGGATATTTCGCGGCGCTCTTCTGGCAAGCTCTTGGTCATGGGTAACCATGATAATCGTAGCGCCTTCTGCATTAATTTGTTCGAGTAACTCCATCACCTGACGTGCCATTAAACTATCAAGGTTACCGGTGGGCTCATCTGCCAGTAAAAACCGCGGTTCGCCTGCTAAGGCTCTGGCAATAGCTACACGCTGCTGCTGGCCCCCGGAGAGCTGCTGAGGAAGGTGTTTCGCGCGACTGCCTAAGCCGACCTTTTCTAAACACTCCATAATGCGGCGTTTACGCTCTGCTGACTTAATACCGCGATAACGCAAAGGGACTTCAATGTTTTCGTATAAATCCAAATCAGGAATAAGATTAAAGCCTTGAAAAATAAAACCGATTTTTTGATTACGTAAATCTGCTCGCTGATTGTCAGATAGCGACCCCACATCAACGCCGTCAAGTTTATATTGACCAGAGGTAAATGTTTCGAGCATACCTGCGATATTCAAAAACGTGGTTTTACCGGAGCCGGAGGGGCCTGTTACGGCAATAAATTCGCCTTCTTGCACTTCTAAATCGAAATCGCGCAAAGCATGAGTTTGTACTTTTTCAGTTTGGTACAACTTGCTAATATTTTTCATCGATAACATGTTTAATTCCCTGTGTTATACAAAACGTTGGATGTAGGCGAGCATTACTATGCTACTTAAGTAAAATGCTGTCTGCCCCTTCAAATTCGCTGTAGTTTGAAATAATAATTTGGTCGTTTGCAGAAAGGCCGCTGAGTATTTCAATTTCACGCATACTGCTCGCCCCAATCTGAATGTCTATGCGAGTGGCGATATCACCCTCTACTTTGTAAGCAATAAAACCACCTGCCTGCACAAAGCTGCCGCGGCGGACCTTTAATACATTGGCCTTGTTTTCGAGTAAAACTCGTGCCGATATTTGTTGATTTTGGCGTGTACCCTGCAGTTCTTCTTGATCAAAGCGCACCCGCGCTGTGACTTCACGATTAGTGACTTCAGGTGAAATTCCCGATAGCTGCCCCAAAATTGTCTTGCCCTGAAAACTCACTTCGACTGTCATGCCAATGCTTAAGTCGCTGGCATACGTCTCTGGCACATTCAGCTCAGCCTCATAGGCTGTCAAATCGACCAAGGTCATCAGGGGCTGGTTTTTATTCACGAGGGCCTGTGGTTGAGTGAGCAAATTGCCCACAACGCCCGTAACAGAAGCGATTATCTCTAGTTCTTGGGTTTTGCGGGCCAGCTCTTCTACTACCAGCGCCTGACGCTCTACCGTACTTTTGGCACTGTCGAGTTCAAAGGCTAAGGTGTCTTTTGCTAGCGCAACTTCTTGCTGCGCATGCTTGAAATTAAGCTTCGCTCTGGCTAAATCGTCTACCGCTTTCTCGTGATCAATTTGGCTGATCAGGTTATTTACGATCGACGCCTGTGCCCTGCGCTCTTCTCGTTGCGCGGCTTGTAAATCTACTTCGGCCAAATCTAATAGCTTGCTGAGTTGCAGTGCTTGACGTCTCGAATCAAGCTCTTGGCGCGCTAACTCGCCCATCAATCTATCTTGCTCTGAGAGCTCTTGTTTAAGCTGGTTTTGCAGCTCAGGACTGTCAACCACCGCCACTATCTGGCCTTTTTCGACCGCATCACCGGCTTTGACTCGCAGCGATACAAATCCTTGCTCGGGGCTATAGAGTTGAGGTGCATTGGCGGCAACAATTCTGCCAGTGGAAAGTACATCTCTGACCAAATCACCCACTTCTAAAGTGGCAATTTGAACCGAGCTCCGATCAATAGAGCGAGTGGCGGTTGTGACGCCCGTCAGCGCGCTAATACCCAGAGCGATAACTATTATTGCTACAACAATAATGATAGCTACCTTAAGCTTCTGACTCTTTGGGGCGACTGCCGTGTCGGTTGCGCTGGTATCTCTTATCATGTCCATTTAACCTATATTTTAAAATAGCGGGTGTAATACTGCCTCGACCTATCTAATAAGGCGAGTTTCTAACCATGCGAACAATAAACCAAAAACAAACACCGTTAAGGGCGGCAACAAAAAGTAAAAGGCAATCATCTTAAGCTCCAATATGGTTTGCTTCATACAAGAGAGATAGCCATATTCATGCCATAATTAACTAACTGTTTTTTATGAGTTTTATTTTAAACAACATGTACGCGGACAGCTAAAGTGTCCGCTGCGGACAGGTCTAGCGCTCAAACTCAGGCAAGCAAAAATAACGACGCTACTGCATCATCACTTGTATTTTTAGTAAGGTTTCGGCAAAGCTTAGTGTTCGATAGCGCGATGAATGCTTTGAGCAATACTGCTTGGGGAGAGGTTTTCTTTACTGAGTGTATGCTCGATGCCGCAACTGTGGATCAAGGTATCAACTTCCGCTTCATCTAGACCTGTTACCATCACCACCGGTTTATTTATACCCATTTCGATAAGTGTGTTAACCAACTCCACGCCAGTTTCACCCGCTAGATAGTAATCGAATAGGCAAACGTCAATCGACGTGCTTTGTAATATGCCAATAGCGTCATTTGCGCAATTAGCTTGAAAGCAATTGATGTCCCAATCGCTTATTTGCGAGACAAAGTAGCTCATTAGTTTAAGCTCAATTTCACCATCATCCACCACGAGGACATTTAGCGATTTTTTATTGTCATGTTCAGTGCTTTTCATTTTGGCTCTACACACCTGTGCATCATCATTAAGATAAAGGGTCCGACCAATTCATGTGCAATCGCACATAATTTTCAAACCCTTAGTATCTATCGGCCGCTAACTACTTTTCACCAATCCACTGCACGCGATAAAGGTCACGACGCTTATCGAGATAGTTCCTAACCGAGCCTTCATTTTTCAACTTTTCAAGCTTATCGAGATCGAGGTCGGCAATCAGCATCATTTCAGTATTAGGCGTTGTTTCTGAGACAATAGCGTCGTGTGGAAAGGCAAAGTCAGACGGTGAAAATACCGCAGTTTGCCCATATTGAATATCAACGTTATCTACTTTGGGCAAATTGCCTACACTGCCGGCAATTGCGACGTAGCATTCATTTTCGATTGCCCGCGCCTGCGCACAACGACGAACCCGTAAGTATCCGTTTTTAGTGTCGGTCCAAAATGGCACGCACAATATTTGAATTTCTTCTTCTGACAGCAAGCGCGCAAGCTCTGGAAATTCGACGTCATAACAAATCAATATGCCGATTTTTCCAAAATCTGTCTCAAAGGCAGCCAGTTTATCGCCGCCCTTCATTAACCACCCATTTTTTTCATAGGGTGTAGGATGCAGCTTGTATTGACTGTCGATGCGTCCGTCTCGATGACACAAATACGCAACGTTATATAGCTCATCATCTTCAATAACCGGCATTGAACCGGCAATAATATTAATGTTGTAGCTAATCGCCAACTCTGAAATTTGGGTAAGAATTTCAGACGTGTACTCTGCGAGATGCCATATAGCATCGATGGGCGCTTCTGATTCGCTTAGGCCCATTAATGGCGCATTAAAAAATTCAGGTAATATAGCGAGATCGCATTTGTAATCGGACAATGCATCAATAAAATACTCAACCTGCTGCTGCATGTCTTTTACGCTATCAAAATAGCGCATTTGCCATTGTACCAAGCCAATTCTTGCGCTCGAGAACTTGCTGTCGAGCAACGAAGGTTTATCTGCGTCGAAATACATGTTGTGCCATTGCAATAAGGTGGCAAACCCCATCGACTGATTATCTTCAGGCAAATAGGCCTTGAGCACTTGCTTGACCTCAAAACCATTGTTCATTTGAAATGACAAGGTAGGGTCGTGTATTTCTTTTGCTTTAACTTCTTCGATATATTCAAACGGTGTCATTTTATCCGCATATTTTGAATAATTCGGAATGCGGCCACCGGCCATGATACTTTTCAAATTAAGGTTACGGCAAAGCTCCTTGCGTGCTTCGTAAAGCCTGCGACCAAGTCTTAAGCCGCGATAAGCTGGGTCCACAAAAAAATCGACGCCATAAAGGACATCGCCTTTAGGGTCATGGGTAGTAATGTAAGCATCGCCCGTAATTTCTTCATAGGTGTGTTTATCGCCAAATTTTTCATAATCAACAATAACTGAGAACGCTGCCGCAACGACTTTTCCTTTATCTTCAATACAGATTTGACCGTCAGCAAAGGTATTTATCTGTGCCTGAAAACGTTTCTTGGAAAATGCTCCACCGATATTCCGATACACCACATTCATGAGTGATTGGATACCTTCATAATCATCTAATGTTAAATGACGAAGTTCAAATAGATGTTCGGTTTCATTGGCTGATTTGGGCGCTTTTTCGTCGCTCACGTATATCTCCTAAAATTTTGATGTGCCGCTATTACTGCATAATGCTTATAGCATAGCATTCACTGGCATCCTTAAGTATCTAAACTACCAAGGGTGTCAATTACGGCGTAAAGTATGACCAAAAGCAAAACAACGCAATACCTTTTTAAAAGATTATTTGAAGTAGTTCGTTAAAGCACCTTTTAACACTCTAAATACTCAAAATTGCGCAGGCCATTTGTATAAAAAAGGCAGCCGTTGGTTGGCTGCCTTTATTGCTCTTAGTTAGCGGTTTTGCACTAAAATTTTACGATGTTAAGCGCCTTAGTATCAGCGCTGCCACTTAGGGTTTTTTGATATAAGCCTAACATTGCCTCTATCCCTTCAAAATTCTCCTCGTGCATGGTGTTTTGAAGCGCTTTGGCGACGTGTTGCCATGCAAGTGCATACTTCTCTAAGAATACGCCCTGCCCCCACTCTTGATTCAATGACTTGACTAACGATGGCGCAAAGAATATTTCGGCTTCGAGGGCTTTTTTGTTGGGTTTTTGAGTAGCCTTCCAATCGGTTGCGCCAATTAAGGTGATTTTACCTAGATGTGCCTGCAAACTTTCTTGCAAAGCGGCAATCACTTCGCCGTTTGCGGCGAAGTCTAATAGCCAACTGCTTTGTTTAGGTAAAGACGCAATTTCATCGTAAGTAAACACAAGGTCATAACATCCTAACGATTCGACTAAAGCTTTGTTGGATGATGAAGTGAGCCCAATCACTTGATAGTCTTGATTACGTTGGGCTTTGTTTGCCTGAAGTAAGAATGCAGTACCAAATGCGGTTTTACTTGAGGCACTGCTCAGGATCAATGATGCTTGATTTACCTGCTGGCCGACAAACTCATCAAGCACAAAAGAGGTCATAAACAAGGGTCTGAAATTTAACTGCCACGGCTCACGCTTAGGGTTATAACCAGGGTCTTTTTTGCAATACAAGTAATTGTCATAAACTGGACTAATCGATTTACGATTAGGGTGCCCATCTGAAAATCCATATTCACTTATCTTGTGCGGACGCGCCACTAAATGCGAGGCCATTGGTAAATAGCCAAATACCTTTTCACCCACTGCAATATCTTTGTGCTTTGAGGCAGCCACTGTCGCAAAACCCCAAACCGGCACGATACCGTAGCCTTCATCTGCAGGAAAGAAGCCCCAATAGCCCATGCCATGGCCAAGTGCCGCATAGGTAATGTTATTGGCAGAAAATCCGAAGGTGTCGGTTGCTAATAATATTTCACCTTGCGCTAACTGAGCCTCATCTATTTCAACAAGCTTGGTTTTGGTAATGGCCAAATCGTCTTGTTTAACTTGAATTTGCGTAATTGTGGTCATGGGTTTCCTTAAACATTGAGGGTACGGAATACTTTGTAGTATGCGCGCGAGTTTTGCGACTCATATCTGGCTATGGATAACTATTAGCGTTGCTTAAGCAAGAGCATCAAAGCACACTAATGCTCCCGCCGAAAACAGCATATTGTCTACCCTTCATTTTTCTGGGAGCCCATCACACCGGTATCTGGATGGAGTTCTTCGTAGCTTGGCATGCGCCGCTCTTTTTGCGCCGTCATCGCTTCCATCACGTCAGGCATCTGAAACATACCCGCTTGCCATGTAGCCATATAGTTCAAACTATCTGGCACGCTATGGTCACGCGTATAGTTAATCATCTCTTTACAACCAGCCACTGCCATGGGGGAATTTGCAGCAATGCCCTGAGCAATTTTCATGACCGCGTCAATCATTGTATCTTGATCATCAAATACTTGATTAACAAAGCCTTGCGCCAGCGCCTCTTGCGCACTCCAATTGCGGCCCGTATAGGCTAATTCACGAATGAGGCCTTGTGGGATCAAATGCGGAAGCCGCTGCAAGGTGCCGACATCTGCAGTCATGCCAATTTGAGTTTCTTTGATTGTAAAGAAGGTATCTTGGGTGCAGTATCTGCAGTCTGCAGCGCTCACCATATCGACTGCCCCGCCTATCGCACCGCCATGAATAGCCACCAATACTGGCATGCGCACTTCTTCTAACGAATTGAAGCTGTCTTGTAATGCCAGCACAGAGCGCCTCATAGCCTCTGCTCTGCGCGCCGGCTCACCGGTAAATGTTGATGCCATATTGGTAAATACTGATAAGTCCATGCCGGCACTAAAATGTTTACCGGTACTGCTGATAACAATCACCCGAATATCGCCACGCGCGTCCAACTCTCTTACTAAACTTGGCAACTCTTGCCAAAACTCGGGGATCATAGAATTGAGATGCTCTGGGCGAATCAACTGAATATGTGCGATATTGTTAGATATGGTCAAGGCGAAACATTTCAGTGCATGATCCGTATCCATTTGCTTTGATGCATTTGTAGAGGTCGACGACATTGATAAAAATACTCTTTGCTTATTTGAATATTCTTATCTTATGATCAATGGGAGGATAGGCAAAGCAATTAAGTACTAGATATTGGAAAATGAAAAAACCCAGCTGATGCTGGGTTTCTAACAAGTATAACGCTCGACTATTTAGACGACTGAGTGATATCAAGATTCTTATGATTGACCGATTAAACGCTATTATTAATAGAGAGTGGCTTAGTTTAGATACTCAAATCACGGCAAAATTGCGCGATACTGGCCGCCGTTTCTCGACTAATTTCAGGGCATGCAATAGGAAATACTTCAATGGCGTGGATTGTTCCCATCACCTCACGAAAATAAGCCTTAGCGCCAGCTTGCTTTAATAGTTGATAGAATTGTTCACCTTCGTCACGCAGAGGGTCGCATTCATTCACGCTTATAACCGTTGGCACGAAACCGCGCACATCGTCTTCAGTTGCAAACCTAGGCCAGGCTAGAGGGTTGCCCTTCTCAAATTCTTCAATACCGTAAATCGTGCGGCCCTGATTGTTGTGTAGGTCGAGCAAAATGCCATTGTTTTCAACTGACGATGGTAAATCTGCTTGTGGCCATTGCCCTGCTATGTAGGGACAAAGTGCAAAAACCCCCGCAATAAGATTGAGGTCACCGTCTTGTTTTAAACGCAAGGCGCTGGCTAGCGCTAAGTTACCGCCCCCGCTATCGCCACTGACAACAATTTTAGAAGCATCAATAGCCAGTTCAGTGCTGTTTGCACTTAACCATTTCAAGCCTGACACACAATCATTTAAGCCGGCCGGAAAAGGCGCAACTTCTTTTGAAGAAGACGCTACCAAGGCGTTACGGAAGTCGACCATAGCAACAGCAACACCTTGCGCCGCCATAATGCGCCCCCACGCTTTATAGTTGCCATCGTAACAAGACATCGTCGCCATACCACCACCATGAATGTAATACACACAGGGTAAAACGTCGCTATTGTCGGGGCGAATAAATTGAATATTAACAGTGTTGCCATCAGGCTCAGAACGGAAGGTTTTATCGCTAACGACTAAGCCCGTTGAGGGAGCCAGTGTTTCGGTGTCGCAGCGGTTTAAAAACCCACTAACCATTTGTCGAGTGAGTATTGACTTTATGCTGTTCGCCGATTTAATCGCCGACTCTCTGCTTTGCACATCGTTACTGCTGCCGAGGGCTATGCTGCCAAAAATTGCTTTGATCCGTGGATCGATTCTTGGATCATCATTCATTTTACTCATTTATTGCTTCCTAATTTTTCGGTCATGGTATACGAAAACAAGCAGCACTCATAATCGCAATAACGATATTTAATCTCTTTGCAAACTTCTTATAAACAAGGATGGGGAATAATGCCGTCTGTTGAAAAGTCCTTATGCCAATACTCATAGGCGGTTTTGCCATTGCTAAACCAACAGTATTCATTGTTCATCTGCAGACGCCATTGCATGGATGCAATCGGAACTCTACTAGCAAAAGCGCTCGGCTTAAAAACTGCAACATTATTGCCTTGCTCGAATCGGGCACTCGGGTAAATCAAATACGCAAGACCCTGCTCTCGAAATTGCGTGCCTTTTTGTTGCGATGCTTGCCAACTGTCTGCTGCACATAATGTTTTCAATTCGTCTTTAGTCACAAGCTCGGTGAGCATGGCTCCTTGTTCAGTTAACAAGGCAAATTGAAACGCAGTGCGCTGCGCATGCATCTGTTTAAGCGGACCTAAGTCGGCCATGCCGGCTTGAAATAGCCATAAATATACCGAGGCTTCAGCAAAGGCCGTTTCAAGAGACGTCGAACCATAAAAAATACCGCGCTCAATAGCAGAGCCAAAACGAGAGCCATAATCTAGAGGCGGATAACGAAAGGGTGTAAACAAACGATAGTCTAAACCAACGCAATCGAGAGGCACCATCGGTTTAGTCTGATCAAGGAGTTCCTCGAGGCGGCTTTGTGCTTGTGCTGAGGCTGTAACCGCGCGTGTTGCGGCAATTTCCTGCGTTTCAACTATTCGCCAGCCCAGATGATTTTCAGGTGCAGTCATTGTATTAACATGCAATTGTTAACAGGCGTCTTATTTTTACGGATGATGTTTGCTAAAGAATATGGACTAAATTCGGCCACGCATAGCATCCAGGTAGCGCACAGTGGTGTACATACCCTGTATCGATTTAAGCAGTTGTAGCGGAGTTTGTTCGTTTAAATGACGATTATCGGTATTTATCCAATGCTGCATCTTGGCTTTGTCACCGCCCACGATGGCAAATAAACTACGGTAAATACGAATCAGCATCAGCGCCAACTCCATACGCTTAGCGTCATTGATTTCAGCGGTCTTGGCCTTGTACCGAGCAATAGAGGCAACCGATGCCCCAATAATATCAGCTAAATCTTCGCGTTTAAGACCCAGCCACTCACCCGCTTCACAATAAGCTTGCGTCACTATTTGACCATCACTTTGCTCTTGTATGTGCTGATTACTCGATGCCACTATATATCACCTGATACTAATGAATTTAAATCGTATCAGATGATACACTTGATATCTAAAAATATCAACTTTGTACGAGAATGCCTAGATTGAAGCCTAACAAGCGAGTTAACCTTATTCCCGTATCTCCATGCATCTATTGATAAGAAGAGACAATAAATGAACAAACACTTCTCACTCGTTTTGGCAGCACTTAGTTTTTGGGCCACACCGCTTTTGGCCACAAACATCGACTCCGATATGATCAGTAAAATCTCTATCGAGGGTGGCAACGGCAAGGTCGCCTTGGCCGATAATGCCTTTTCGGATGTCGTTGAGCATAATTTTATACACAAAATCACCCGCAAAATTGATCAAGGGCTGCCTCCAACGCTATTTAATACAACTCAAGATTGGAGCGCACTAAGCGGTGAATCCGCAGGCACGCACCTGCTCAGATTTTCAATATCTGCTAGTCAGTTTACAAAAGGTAGGCTCAGTATAACGGGCGCAGAAACCTCATCTTTATATTTAAATACAGAAGCGATGAAGGGTGACAATGAGTATGACTTAACACTTATGAACCAAGACTATCGTGCACTGCTAATGGTGACCGGGGTTGAGCAATGGCAGGACTTTTCGATTGAGTGGGCGGATGATGCTGTCGCACAAACTCAAGCTGTTGAGCCGGATAATGCTGAATCGACTGATAGCAAGCGCAGTGATGCTGCCACGCAAACGTCTAGCACGGTGACCTTTGGCAGCGACCAAGCGAAAAAACGCGCTTCCATGAAGCAGTATTACGACAGCGAAACCGTCGGTACATTAACCCTATCACCCGACGGCGAACTGCTTATTTGGTCAAAACACGCCTACAGCGATACCAATGGTGACAGCCCTATCTCGGTGGTTGAAATTATTAATGTAGATTCACAGCAAGTGGTTTATCGCTGGCAGGGCATGTCGCCTCAACAAGCCACATGGCGAGCAGATAGCAAGGCATTGGTGTTTGTTCATGACAATGTTTTGTATCAGCTTGACCGCAAAGATTGGCAATTAAGGGCGCTAGCCGAAGATTTAAAAGGCATCAGAAATATCGATTGGTTGAATAATTCGAGTCTGCTAGTTTCTTGGCATAAACCTGAAGACGCACCGTCCAAAATCACAAAAAGGTACCGTGCGCTTGAAGACCGCTGGAGCTATTGGCGCGGCAATCTGCAGCTGCAAATATTTGACATCAACTCAGGGCTATTTACACAGCTTACTGAACATGAACTCTCTACCAACCTTGCTGATCTTGATGCCGAAAATATGCGAGCATTAATTACGCGCAATCCTTTAGATTACCAAGCGCCGCCCCATAGCTTGACGCAGTTATCAACACTCAATCTAAAAACCGGCGAAGAGCAACTGATTGGTGAATATAGATTCTTTGGATCGGCCTACTTTCATAAAGACGGCATCGTTTTTCACGCTGGCCCAGACTTTAATGGCGGCAAAGGCAATACAGTAAGCGCTGGCGGTATAGCCAATAACTACGACGGCCAAATATATTTAATGGATGATTCTGGCGAAGTTACTCCGCTTTCAGAGAATTTTACTCCCTCCATTAGCGCTGTTGAATTACTCAACAACGGCGATATGGTATTGCTAACCACCGACCAAGACAAAACCCTCCTGTATAGCTACGATCTTAGCCGCAAAAAATTTACGCTAATCGATACCAAAGTAGAGGCGGTTAGCGGGTTTAGCGTGTCAAAGCAAAACAAAGCGACGATGGTCTACAAAGGCTCTAGTGCCACCCAACCAGAATCTGTGCATATGCGCAGTATTAGCTCCAGCAAAGATAAGGTCTTATTTGACTCTGCTGCGGAAAGTTACGCCAATGTAGAATTTGCGAGCTTAAAAGATTGGGATTACACCACGCAATCCGGCCAGTTTATTGACGGGCGAGTTTACTATCCACCGGGCTTTGATGCAGACAAACAATATCCCGCACTGATTTACTATTATGCGGGAACCTTCCCGGTTGGTCGTTCGTTTACCGGTAGATGGCCGTTTAGCATGTGGGCATCTCATGGATATGTCGTTTATGTCTTGCAGCCGTCTGGCACTGTTGGCTACGGGCAAGACTTTTCTGCGCGCCACGTAAATGCATGGGGCATCAACACGGCAGATGAAATCATTGAAAGTACACAAGCGTTTACCGAAGCACACCCTTTTGTGGATAAAAACCGTTTAGGTAATATGGGTGCCTCCTACGGTGGATTTATGACCATGTACTTAGCCACACAAACCGATATTTTTGCTGCCTCTATTTCTCATGCAGGGATCAGTAACTTAACTTCTTACTGGGGTTATGGTTGGTGGGGATATGGATATTCAGGTGTGGCTACCACCGGCAGCTTTCCGTGGAATAGAAGCGATTTATACACCCAGCAAAGCCCAGTATTTGCCGCCGACAAGGTGACAACGCCAATACTTTTAGTGCACGGCGACTCTGATACCAACGTACCGGTGGGCGAAAGCCATCAAATGTTTACCGCTTTAAAACTGTTAGACAAAGATGTGGAGCTAATTGAGTTTTTAGGCGACGACCATCACATCAATAAGCGCGAGCACCGACTGCATTGGTGGAAAACCAAACTAGCATATTTTGACATGAAGCTTAAAGGCGAGCCGCTTTGGTGGCATAGCATGTATCTTGAGCAAGAGTCAAAATAAAGTAGTAGGGAATATGGCATGCACTATGACTATCACGGTTCGATCAATGCATTTTTTGCCCAATAAATTCGCACTGTGACAAGCATGAGCTATGTCGCCACGAAAATATATAGCGCGAGAAAATTGGACGCCAAAAATGCTATTACCTTTTTTATTGCAAGGCTAAATAAACAGCCTAGGATTCAAGTTTATTCTGTTTATCGATCTTATCTATTTTACCGATAATAATGTATTGCAGAATAATGGATAACGCTATGGAGCTCCCTAAAAATATTTGAAAAAACAGTTCACCATTACCGACGTAGGTAAATGCAACAAAAGAACCGAGATTTACAGCAAAGTAAATAATTTTCACAATGTTTAGCATATTCATATTTATAGCCCTAAGTGAGGACACCACCAAGTGTGGTGTCCTTTATTAACATGATTATCTTGCTTTAAAGTAACCGATGATCATCATCGAGCCACCAACTGCAAGCCCAAATGCGCCCGTCGCGGGTCCGCCGCTAATGCCAAGAGCTATTACCGCCATACCGCCGCCAGTCCAGTCATTAATACCGCCCGAAACTTGCTCTAATTCGTCCTGATTAATATCTTTCATTTTGTATCTCCATATTGTTTTAAAGTAAAGTGTTTGAAGTTATCTTCAAACCGCATCCAGGTTATAAAACTAAATTAAAACCCGAAACTGTACCCAATAACGGTTTTTTATTCATATTCTGGTGGGCTTAATATCTAAATAAGCAGCTAATTTTCAGAAACATCTCTTTAAGCCCAATAGCTTAATTTGAGGCGTACTGACGGGTTAGAGAGGCTAACTTGCCAAGGTACGAAAATACCTGATGATTTAGCCAGGAGCCCTTATTAACCCAAACTCTCATATTCACTTCGCCTAGCCTATATCTTTGACAAGTATGGCGTTATATCAATAGCTTTGACAAGATTCTGTTTAACACTAATATCGTTGCGATCATTGCTAACTTAACGGTATTCTTCGACACGGAATGGCAAGGTTCTAATATGGACGAAGTCAATGTTAGGGCAACAGAAACACACAAAAGGAAAGTAATGAAATCTTCGCTGGGGCAAGTGCTAACAAATATATTTCGTCGTTGGATACCGGAGCCCTTCGTATTCGCGCTAGCGCTAACCATCTTAGTCGCGGCAGCTTCGATGTTTTTCATGGATGCAAGTTTTTATAAAGTTACCGACGATTGGTATCGCGGTTTTTGGATGCTGCTCGAATTTACTATGCAGATGATACTCATTCTGGCAACGGGATTTGCGATTGCGCTGACTCCTCAAGCAGCTAAAGGCATTGATCGCCTCGCGAAGGTAGCAACGACGCCCGCCTCGGTATATATCATTGTACTGGTAGTCGGGGGACTGTTTAGCTTGGTCAGTTGGGGCTGGGCTGTGCTCACCGCTATACTTGGCCGTGAACTAGCAAAGCGAGTAGATGGTGTCGACTATGCCTACCTGATTGCTTGCGTGTATTTTGCCGGACAGCCTTGGGTCGGCGGTTTATCTAGCTCAATTCCGCTGATGCTCAATACCGAAGGTAACTTCTTGATTGAATCGGGCACTTTACTCAGCACTATTTCCACTAAAGAGACTTTAGGCAGTTGGTTGAATTTGGCCTATGTATTAGGGTTTTTCCTAGTGTTTCCGGCTTTATTTTATTGGATGCGTCCGAAAGCTAACGAAGTAAAAACCTTAAAAGACTTACAGGGCGCCGAGCAAACAGAAACAAACACCGTAGCCGAAGAAGCAAACACCATGATCTTAGGCGATAACAATATGTCAGACCGCTTAAATAATTCACTTGTCTTGCAATGGATAATTGGCTTGTCGGCGCTTTGGTTTTTAGCTCGGCATTTTGCAAACAATGGTTTTGATATTAATCTAAATATCATGATTTTCATCTTCTTAGCGATTGGTTTACTTCTGCACGGTAGCCCAATGCGTTACAACCTTGCAATGAAACGCGCTTGTGCGAATGTTTATGGCCTGATATTTCAGTATCCATTTTATGCAGGGATCATGGGTATCATGATGTTTTCAGGTTTAGGCAGTGAAATTTCACTTTGGTTAGCACAAGGCGCTTCTGTTGCCACCATGCCCCTAATTGCCCAATTTGCCGGGGCATCTGTTAACTTTGCCATTCCCTCCGCAGGAGGCCAGTGGGCCGTAATTGGGCCTGCGCTAACTGAAGCTGCGTTAAATGTCTCAGCGCATTTACCCGCAAACGAGCAGCAAGCATTTATTTCTCGTATCGCAATGGCAGTTGCCTATGGAGAAACCTCCACCAATCTTTTACAACCCTTCTTCCTGTTGGTGGTGTTGCCGGTAATGGGGGTAGGAGTAAATCTAAATGCCAGAGATATCATGGGCTATCTTATGGTGCCTTTTACTGTTGTTTATGCCCTAACTGCTGCGTTGGTGAGCTTTGTTCCAATGTAATGCCAGCTGCGTGCTCCACAGCTAGGGGCACAATCGGTCTTGTTTGAAAATTGAAAAGTAACTCAAAATTATCAGACTTTATTGCAGTCTTTCATATACATTATGCTTACAACCGCAAACTCAATTCTTTTAAAGATTATTAACCCTTTATAGGGTTACAATAGAGGGGACGAAATTAGCGCTCTAAATGAGCGATAAAAATAAAAATATCTAACGACAACTGCTAACGAATAATCATGGAGATAATACACTGTGAATAAAGTTCCTACCCTTTTGAATTACTTAGGTGCTGCGGCCTTGCTAATTGCAATTACTGCCTGCCAACCTCCTACAAACGACGACACCCAAGCTATGCAAGACGAAGCGCAAGCGACCTCCGGAGATGAAGCGCAAAATCCGTTCTTCACCCCGTCTACTTTGCCATTTGCCATGCCTCCCTTTGACAAGATCAAAGATTCGCACTTTAAGCCCGCAATGGAAAAAGGCATGCAAGAGCGACTTGCCGAGATTGATGCCATTGTTAACAATCCTGAGCCTGCAACATTCGAAAATACCATCGTCGCAATGGAAAAAGGCGGCCAAATTTTAGGCCGTACGCTACGTGTATTTAGTAATTTAAACGGTGCCGACAGCAACCCAGAGCGACGCGAAATACAACGCGAAATGTCACCAGTGTTGTCAGCGCATAACGACGCCATTCAGCTTAATCCAGCGCTATTTGCACGTATCGACACCTTGTATCAAAACCGTGCTGAACTTAGCTTAACGCCAGAACAAATGCGCGTATTAGAACGCTATCATCAAAATTTTGTGCGTGCCGGCGCACGCCTAGCCGAAGAGCAAAAAGTGCGTTTGAGAGAAATCAACACACGCTTAGCTAATCTAGGCACTAATTTTAGCCAAAATGTATTAAGCGAAGTCAACGCTTCTGCCTTGATCGTAGACAGCGCAGAAGAATTAGCTGGTTTAAGTGACGCTGAAATTCAAGCAGCCGCAGACGAAGCGGCCAGTCGCGACATGCCTGGTAAATTTGTGCTCACGCTAAAAAACACCTCAGGCCAGCCGCCCTTAAGCTCCCTAGAAAACCGCAACACACGTGAACGCTTACACAAGGCATCACTGACTCGCGGCGGGCGAGGCGGCGAATTTGATAACCGTGAAATTATCGCCGAAATCATGCAGCTTCGTGCTGAACGCGCCCAACTTTTAGGTTACAACACTCATGCAGACTTTATCCTTGAAGTGCAAACAGCAGGTTCGGTTGCAACGGTTCAAGATTTATTGGGCTCTTTAGGCCCAATTGCCGTTGCCAATGCCCGTAAAGAGGCCCAAGCCCTGCAGACCATGATTAACCAAACAGAAGAAACGCCCTTTGAGCTTGCCTCTTGGGACTGGGCGTATTACACCGAAAAAGTGCGTCAAGAAAAGTACGATTTTGATGACAATCAAATTCGCCCTTACTTTGAGTTAGAGAGCGTACTAACTAACGGCGTATTTTATGCCGCAAACCAACTGTTTGGCATTTCGTTTACCGAGCGCCCAGACTTGCCCACCTATCACCCCGATGCCCGCGTGTGGGAAGTAACAGACGCAAACGGTGAGCCACTTGGTTTATTTATTGGTGATTTTTATGCTCGCGCCTCAAAGCGAGGCGGTGCATGGATGAATTCTTATGTGCTTCAGTCTGACTTGATGGGCACACGCCCAGTGGTAGGCAACCATCAGAACATTCCAAAGCCACCAGCGGGCCAGCCAACTCTCATGACTTTAACCGAAGTTACCACGATGTTTCATGAGTTTGGCCACGCAGTGCATGGATTGTTTTCAGACGTAACTTACCCAAGTGTAGCCGCTACCGCAGTACCCCGTGACTTTGTTGAGTACCCCTCGCAAATTAACGAAATGTGGGTAACTTGGCCGAGTATCCTTGCAAACTATGCGATTCATAACGAAACTGGCGAGCAAATCCCTCAGGCTTTATTAGATCGCGTAATTGAAGCATCACAATTTAATGAAGGCTTCCGTTCAAGCGAATACTTAAAAGCCTCTATTTTAGACATGTGCTACCACACCTTAACCGCAAAAGATTTACCTGCCGCTGATGATATTCTTGCATTTGAAGCAAATTGTCTTGAGCAAGCGGGAGTCGCGTTTGCGCCAGTTCCGCCTCGCTATCGCACTACGTATTTCTCGCATATTATGGGTGGTTATTCTGCGGGGTATTACTCGTATATATGGAGTGAAGTACTCGATGCTGACAGTGTGCGCTACTTAGAGGAAAACGGCGGTTTAACTCGCGAAAATGGCGATCATTTACGTAAGTCTTTGCTTTCTCGCGGCGGCAGTGTGGATGCGATGCAGCAGTTTGAAGACTTAGTAGGGCGTGCGCCTGACATTCAGCCTCTTTTAGAGCGACGTGGCTTAACCAGTGATGGCTCAGGTAACGAATAGTTGATGTGTAAGTAAACTGACCAAAAGAGCCTGTTATTACAACAGGCTCTTTTGTTTCTGAGCAAACACCTCAGAGCTTAACCTTGCGATGCTCCATTAACTCCACTGAGAATTCGTCGTTTACTAATACAGAAAATACCTATGAAGAAATCAATAAGAGAATATTTAATACGTTTTTACATGATCGGGCTGGTTTGTTTCGCTACGCAATTTTTACTAGCCTGTGGCCAAGCGCAAACACCTGTGCGGGTGACGCTGTCGATGCTTGTTATGAGCGCCGAGGATTTTAATCATCGCGAGGTTCAAGCCCAAGGCATAGTCAAGTACTTCGAGACGCCATTGCACTATTGGATAGAAGATGAAAGCGGCAATCGCATCGCTATTTTTCCAAATAACATTGCGGCAAAGTATCTGGATAAAAGTGTGCTAGTCACCGGCCGTTTTGCTTTTTCAACTACGCAAGGTCGCTCAATCGAAATTAGCGACATATTAGAACTATAAATAAGTAGAGTCAGCCGATAAGCCGGGTTCTGTCGTGGGCAATCATTCGTCTAGGCCAGCAATCACTCACTGGCTCAAGCAACCTACCCGTTCCCAACGCGGGCCGCGCCATATGGGAACCTATTTGGTCTTGCTCCGGGTGGAGTTTACCTTGCCGTTTACTGTTGCCAGAAACGCGGTGCGCTCTTACCGCACCCTTTCACCCTTACCAACTTTACCCGAAGATAATGCTGGCGGTCTCCTCTCTGCTGCACTTGTCGTCGGCTCGCGCCGCCCAGATGTTATCTGGCACCCTGCCCTGTGGAGCCCGGACTTTCCTCCCCTGCTATTTGCCGAAGCAAACAACAGCGGCGACTGCCTGGCTGACTCTGCGGCGCAGTATAAAGCATCTACATGAAAATGCGACAGCCAATTTATCCCGACGAGTCTATTTTACGTTGCAGCGTGACCAAACTGAGTGAACTTTAATCACGCTCCTGTAACAGGGGTATTTGTATAGGTTCGAGTAATTATGCATTCACATTGTGATACACGTTTTGCACGTCATCACAATCGTTGAGCATGTCCATGAACTTATCGAACATCGGCATATCTTCTTCGCTGATGTCTTTGGTTTCTTGAGGTAACCAGGTGATTTCTTCTACGTCAAACTCGATCCCTTCAAAGGATTCTTGCAGAGCAGTTTTCGCTTTGTAAAACTCAGCCTGTGGCACAAGCACCGTAACCTGGCCGTCTTCGACCTCTACATCGTGAATATCAACATCAGCATCCATTAACGCCTCAAGTATGACTTCGTCGTCGTCACCAGGAAAGCCAAAAATTGCCAAATGATCAAACATGAATGCAGAGGAGTTTTGCGCGCCCAACTTGCTATCGGTTTTAGTAAAGCAGTTGCGCACATCGGTAATGGTACGATTCACATTGTCGGTCAGGCAATCCACTATCACCATGCAGCCACCGGGGCCAAAGCCTTCATATCGAGCTGGGGCAAAATCTTCACCGCCGCCGCCCGCCGCTTTGTCAATCGCTTTGTCGATAACGTGTGCAGGTACTTGGTCTTTTTTGGCTTTTTCGATAAGACGTTTTAACGACAAGTTAGCGGCCGGGTCAGTGCCGCCGCTTTTAGCAACCACGTAAATTTCTTTACCGTATTTTGAGTAGACTTTGGTTTTTGCCGTCGCGGTTTTTGCCATGGCGACTTTTCTTACTTCAAACTTTCTTCCCATAATATGCTCATTTTATTATTTACTTAACTTGAACCTGCTATGCACCACAGGTCTCTAAAGAATGCGGCAGATTGTAACGGAATAGACCGCTATGAGTAAATTCTAACGCAATAAAAAATATAAATTTACGCCAAATGCTGCTCAGCTAAATAGGATCTGGACTGCATTTCTTGAAGCCGGCTCAAACATCGTTGAAATTCAAAGGTAAGTCGACCTTGACTATACAGCTTCTCGAGGGGCACTTGAGATGACATTATCAGTTTCACTTTACGCTCGTAAAATTCGTCGACCATGGCAATAAATCTGCGCGCGATATCTTCAAGATCTGCACTCATCGGTTCGACATTGGCAATTAGCACGGTGTTGTATTCTTTGCTTAATTGAATGTAATCAGATTGACTGCGGGGTCCGTCACACAATGCTCTAAATTCGAACATGATCACTCCCTCCGCTTTACGTAAGGCAGGAATGTGGCGTCCTTCAATTTCAATTGAGGTGTCTTGTTCACCTTTTTCTGCAGCCAGTTGGTCAAAATACATATTCAGGTTTCGCTGGGCATCGTCATCAAGCGGATAATGATAAATTTCAGCTTTTTCTAGTGTGCGCAGCCTGTAGTCGGTGCCGCTGTCGACGTTTATTACTCGCGTATTTTCATTTATAAGGTCGATGGCCGGTAAGAATCGCGCGCGCTGTAAACCATTTTTATACAGTTCATCGGGAATGATATTGGAGGTTGCCACCAAAACGATGCCGTGAGAGAAAAGCTCTTGCATCAGCGTGCCTAAAATCATCGCATCGGTAATATCAGAAACAAAAAATTCATCGAAACAAATAATCCGCGTCTCACCGGCAATTTTTTTTGCAATAAGCTTTAAAGGGTCAGATTTGCCGCCTAACAGTTTCAGCTCTTTGTGGACACGCTGCATGAATCGATGAAAATGCACACGCATTTTTCTCTCGAAAGGTAAGCACTCATAAAATGTATCGACTAAATACGTTTTCCCGCGGCCTACACCACCATAGAAGTAGATGCCCTGGATACCAGGCCTTGTCATGCCCTTACCAAATTTTTGCGCCAATTTTACGCGCCATTTAATTTTCTGTTTTGGCTGCGTAAGTTCATCATATAAACGCTGCAGTTCCATTACTGCGTTTTCTTGTGCAGCGTCATATTGAAACTCAATCAGCGTTAAGTCTTCTTGGTACTTTTCCCACGGTGTCATTGCTATTATATAGACCTACAGTTAATTGATGGCAAACTAAAATCATAATTGGCTGCGATTATACAGGCTTGTCAGTTTTTTAAGCAATAAACCCTTGCATGAAGACGACTAATGTTCAATGATCTTATCAACTAACGTATCTGACGGAAAAATCATGGACCTTTTAAGTATTGTAGTCGGAGTTGTCATCGGCATTATTATCGGTTTTGTTTGCGCTTTGCTATGGTCGAACGCAAAAGCTGCGAAAAAAGGCAGTAACGTGAATCGCTCAGAGCTAGAATTAAAAACCATTTTTGCTGAGCAGGCTAATCACCACATAGAAGCAAGCAAAGAATCCATTGACGCGATCCATTTACGTTTGGAGCAGTTAACTTCCAATCTGCAACAATATGAAGCGTCGCTACAAGTTGGCAATGAAGAAAACGATAAAACGAGCTTTTTTGGTGAACATGCTAGCGTCTTTCTGCGTAATAGTAAGTCGAGTAAAGCGTCAAACGATAAATTAAACATTAGCGATGCACCTCCTCGAGACTTTGCAAATAACGGTTCAGGTCTTTTTGTTGGAAATGTAAATAAAGACAAATCTGCAAATAAATAACTTGTAATCTGAACTATTGCCCCAAAATTTGAGTCTCTAGAAGGTATTTGAACTTAGGAGTAATAGCTTACATGAAGCAAATGATACGCCGTAGCTTAGTTGCTATCACCGCTGCCATTTTTGTCATAACCACCGCATCAACTGCAACCGCAGGCATACCGTTCTTTTCGGATGACGACATGCCTTCGCTCGCACCCATGCTTGAAGAAACCACGCCTGCAATCGTAAGCATCGCTGTGGAAGGCACCCAAACCTCTCGCCAGCAAGTTCCTGAGATGTTTAGATACTTCTTTGGGAATCCGCAGGAAGCGCCTCAAGAGCGGCCTTTTAGAGGCTTAGGATCGGGTGTCATTATTGATGCTAAGTTAGGCTATGTGGTTACCAATAATCATGTCGTCGACAATGCCGACAAAATCATCGTGAAACTAACTGATGGACGCGAATTTTCTGCTGAGAAGTTAGGCGCTGACGCTCAAAGCGATATCGCGTTACTGAAGATTGACCCCGACAACCTCAAGCAAGTTGTGCTTGCAGACTCTGACAAATTAAGAGTAGGCGATTTTGTTGTCGCCATCGGCAACCCTTTTGGTTTAAGTCAAACCGTTACCTCTGGAATTGTTAGCGCTTTAGGCCGCTCAGGCTTGAACATTGGTGGTTATGAAGATTTCATTCAAACCGATGCTGCTATCAACCGCGGTAACTCGGGTGGCGCATTGGTCAATTTAAGAGGCGAGTTGGTTGGTATAAACACTGCGATTTTTGGCCCAAATGGCGGTAACGTAGGCATCGGGTTTTCAATTCCTAGTAATATGATGAAGAATCTTGTGGACCAAATCGTCGAATTTGGCGAAGTGCGTCGCGGATTGTTAGGAATATTAGGCAATGATGTTGACGCTGGTCTTGCTGAAGCCCTCAATTCCCCCGCTAGCAAAGGTGCATTTGTTAACGAAGTCACCGAAGATTCTGCGGCCGACAAAGCAGGTATTCAATCGGGTGATATCATTACCGCTATAAACGGCAATGACCTGCACAGCTTCAATGAGCTTAGAGCCAAAATAGCCAGTTTTGGTGCCGGGGCAGAAGTTGAATTAACGATTATTCGCAACGGCGAAAAGCGAAACATCGACGTAGTCTTAGGCGCTGCCGAAAACTTAGTCGCGCAAGCTAAAGATATGCATCCTGCGCTAGAAGGTGCTGACTTTGCGACAGGCAGCGATCGTGCTGGCAATGCTGCGGTCGAAGTTCGTGGAGTCGCTGAGGGCTCTCCAGCAGCAAGCATCGGCTTAAGAGCTGATGACGTTATTGTTGGCGTTAATCGTAAGCGTATCAGCAGCGTTACTGAGCTTTCAGAGAGCATAGAAGCGGCAAGCGGTGTCATCGCGCTCAATATACAGCGCGGAAACAGCAACTTGTTTGTGATTATTCGATAGTTAGCTATGGTAATGAATAAAGCCGCAGAAATGCGGCTTTTTTGTCTCTATTTTTTCAATTCGTCGGCCAACAGTTGTGATTTTATGAACACGGGCAATGACAACTGCGTCAAATTTGCTATGATCAGCGCTGTGATTTTTATTTGTTGGACACTATGACATTATTTGGCCGTATATTTGTTGCACTATTAAAACCCATTTTATTGGGTGTTGTAGTTGCGGCTATTTTGTTATTGTTCTTCCCAGAGTTTCGCCAAGGCGCGGGGCTTAATCTTAATTTTTTCAAACCTAGTCAAGTTATTCCGCCTCGCCTGAGCTATTACGATGCTCTAGAGCAAAGCGCACCGGCGGTGGTCAATATCTACAGCATTAGTTTAGAAAACAGCAATCGCTTATTCCGAAATCGAGCATATGAACGTACCTCGCTGGGCTCCGGCGTTATTATGTCAGATGATGGATACCTGATGACTTGCTATCATGTCATTAAAAATGCAGACAGTATTTATGTAGCGCTTCAAGACAGTCGTTTATTACAGGCACAGCTCATCGGTTTTGATGAAATTACCGACCTGGCAGTATTGCGAGTATTTGCCGAAGATTTGCACGTCATACCTCAAATGGAAGAGCCTGACCTGCGCGTCGGTGATGTGGTAATGGCTATCGGCAATCCTCTAGACTTAGGCCAAACTATTACCTCTGGCATCGTCAGTCGTACAGGGCGCAATGGCTTTTCTAACTTTTTTGACTTTGTTCAGACCGATGCGGTGCTCAATCCTGGAAACTCTGGTGGTGCATTAGTTGATAGCAATGGTTATTTAGTGGGTATTACTAATGCCAACTTTAAAACCCTAGATAACCGTCGCCGAGTAACCAATGTTGATGGTGTTAACTTTGCTGTACCTTATACGCTGGCACGAAGAGTGATGGAAGAAATCATCTCCAATGGCAAAGTCACTCGTGGGCAATTGGGATTTTCTGGAAGCGAAATTCGAGGCAGTCGCGGGATTGTGGTAGATGCGGTGTTAAGCAACAGTCCCGCTGATACTGCAGGCTTAAAAGTAAATGATATCTTACTATCAATAAACGGCGTAGAAGTGCAAAGCGCTTCAAAAACCTTAGACATGATTGCTGAAACCCTTCCAGGCTCAGAGATTGTATTAATGGTCAGTCGAGACGACGAAACTATCCGGATGACTGTGGTAGTTGGTGAATTAATCCCACAAATGATTGCTCGCGGCTAACTCACCCTTTCGATATTGCCGCCTAACTTTCTAAGCTTTTCTTCAATATTTTCATAACCGCGATCTAAATGGTAAATCCTATTTACCGTCGTTTGACCATCTGCAATCAACCCAGCAATAACTAAGCTTGCCGACGCACGCAAATCGGTTGCCATAACCTGAGCGCCTTTAAGGTGCGAAGACCCGGGGGTTAACGCACTGTTGCCCTCCAAATCAATACTTGCGCCCATCCTCTGCAGTTCGGGTACGTGCATAAAACGATTTTCAAATATCGTTTCGGTAATTATACCGGAGCCTTGCGCGACTGCATTTAGTGTAACAAACTGAGCCTGCATATCCGTAGGGAAGCCCGGATGCGGCATTGTTTTCAAAGAAACGGCCTTCGGTTGCCGCCCCTTCATATCAAGCTCAATCCAATCGTCGCCAACTTTGATTTCGGCTCCGCATTGTTCTAGCTTACTGAGCACTGCATCTAGTGTATGAGGCGCCGCTTTTTCGCATCTCACACTTCCTCGAGACAGCGCCGCCGCCACCAAGAATGTGCCGGTCTCAATGCGATCAGGCAATATGCTATACGTACAACCGTGCAGACTCTCAACACCTATAATGTGGATGCTGTCGGTGCCCGCTCCGGAGACTTTCGCGCCCATTGCATTTAAACAATTTCCTAAGTCGACGATTTCTGGTTCACGTGCGGCATTTTCAATGATAGTTTCGCCATCGGCAAGCGCGGCAGCCATCATTAGATTTTCTGTAGCGCCAACGCTCACCATATCCATAAATATGCGAGCACCTTTTAGCCGACCGCTCACCGAAGCTCTAATATAACCTTCTTCAACATCTATTTTAGCGCCCATTTTTTCGAGGCCTGATAGATGCAGGTTAACTGGCCTTGCACCAATGGCACAACCACCTGGAAGAGATACATTCGCTCTACCGTGCTTAGCAAGCAGCGGACCAAGCACCAAAATCGAAGCGCGCATGGTGCGTACTAAATCGTAAGAGGCCGTCACACTTTCTAGTTTACTAGCATCAATTTCGACCGTATCGCTGGCCGTTTGATTAGTAGTAGCGCCTAAGTCTTTCAGCAATAGTAAAGTGGTATTGATATCCCGCAGCTTTGGAACATTCGTAAATGTGCAGGCAGAGTCAGCCAACAAACTGGAGATAAGCACAGGGAGAGCGGCATTTTTTGCACCAGAAATAACAACCGTCCCTTTTAGAGGAGGGCTTTTCTTAATAACCAGTTTATCCACGATTTACCTTAGTTTATTGGTTAAAGAGTTTTTCACGCTGCCATTGAGCCTGAGAAAACGTCTTAATTGATAAAGCGTGAATAGTGCCATCTGCAATCTGTTCAGACAAGGGGGAAGAGATCATTTGCTGACGCTTTACTCGCGACATTGACTCAAATTGGTCATCAATCGCAATAACTTGGAAGTGACTACCTTCGCTTTTAACAATAACTTGGTCGATACCGGTCGCTTGTTTAATATGCGCTGCGACTTCTTCATTGGTCATAACTGGCCTCGTTGTTCTGTGATTAATTGACTGGCATTACTTAAACTCGCCAAATCTAATAGTTTTTTAGGGGGATTCATAACCGATACCGCTGTATTTACAGTCCGAATATCTCGTATTGAATTAAGCAACCACGCCAAGCCCGCAGTATCTCCGCGGGCTACATTTTTCAGGTCAATCGAAACTGACTTCGCCTGTTCTATGCTCTTTTTGGACTCGCTGGATAAGCCTTCCCAAAGGTTTTCTGCTAAGGTTTCCCTGTCTAATTCACCGTTAACTTCAATCACACAGTTGTCAGCGTCATTGTTTATAGACACGTCCACTAAATGCTAGCCTCTGCTTGCTTTGCTTTATCGTTGTTCAACTCAACCGGCTGATTAATACTGGCGCGCATTTGCGTGATGACTTCTTGAATGCCTTCTTTTCTGAGAATTGCCTCGAACTCACTCTGCTTGCTCGATAACAAACTAATACCTTCTGCAATCATGTCGTATGCCTGCCATTCCTCGCCATTACGATCTTTTCTTACCTTGAAAGCAATTTTAATATCAGGACGAACATCGTCAATAATGACCGCGCGCACAGTAACATCTGTGCGATCTGAAAAATCTCTAATGGGATCAAACTCAACGATTTGATTATCGTAATAGCCCATAGCCACTGCATAGCTCGTGATCAAATACTCTCGGAATACCGTGATAAACTCAAGTAGGTCTTTTTTCTCAACACCACGAGCATACTTGCCAAGTACTTTGTAAGCAGAAAAGCGATAGTCGATATATGGCATCAACTCTTCTTCCATAATCGTGCGTAACACCTCAGGATTGTTGAGAATGTCTTGCTCTTGCGCTTTCATACGAGAAAAGGTTTTGGTCGCAACATCTTGGACCATCATATAGGGGTCAGTTCTATCTATATCAACCGCTGCTTCTTGCGCACTTGCGACAGCGAATGTGCAAAGCAATACCAAGACGCCCAATAATTTTTTCGTTAAATTCGTCATTACCATAAACCTCATAAATTATTCGTCTCCTTGACTGAATAAAAATTGACCGATCAAATCTTCTAATACCAATGCTGACTTTGTATCTAATATTTCTTCACCGGCCGTCAAGTATGGGCATTCGCGTAAATCTTCCGTCTCACAAACTTTATCCTCTTCGATGGCGATTAAATCTTCAGGAAAAATAAAGCCTGGCTGTAATCCGATAAACTGCTCTCCCAATAAGCCAGAGGTTAGTATCGACAAACTGCTAGTGTCGGGAAATGTGTTTTTGTATTCAGATGATATCTCGAGTTCGACCACGGGAATTAAATCTCGTTCATTTAAGTATATTCTTGACACTCGACCTACAACCACACCACCCACTTTTACCGACGAACGCGGTTTTAACCCACCGATATTGTCAAACTGTGCGTTTAACATATAAACTTCACCGCTACCTGCCATACCTTGATTGGCGACTCGCATAGCTAGTAGCAGTGCAGCGGCAATTGCTAGTGCAACAAAAAAACCGACCGTTAATTCTGTTCGTTTACTTATCATTACTTTTCCTAATTCGCGCCAAACATCAATGCGGTTAACACAAAGTCGAGACCTAAAATTGACAGAGAAGAAAAAACCACTGTTTCTGTCGTTGCTTTACTAATACCTTCTGAGGTCGGAATGCAGGAATAACCTTTATACAGAGCTATCCACACAACCACCAACGCAAACACGATGCTTTTAATAATCACCCCATTTACGATATCTTTATCCCACTCTACGGTAGCCTGCATGATTGACCAGTAACTGCCCGCGTCGACTCCAAGCCAGTCTACCCCAACGATGTGCCCGCCTAATATTCCGACGGCTGAAAATATCAACGCTAACATCGGCATACTGATCACTCCGGCCCAAAAGCGCGGTGCAATAACCCGGCGCAAAGGATCAACCGCCATCATCTCAAGTGAGCTCAACTGCTCGGTTGCCTTCATTAAACCAATTTCTGCGGTGAGTGCGCTTCCTGCTCTGCCGGCAAACAATAACGCGGTAACCACCGGCCCGAGCTCCCTTAAAATAGATAGCGCAACCATCGGTCCCAAACTACCCTCAGCCCCGTAGTTTACTAAAATAGTATAGCCCTGCAGCGCCATTACCATCCCGATAAACAAACCTGACACTAATATAATTAACAGCGACTGAACCCCTACCACATGCACTTGAGCAATGGTGAGCCCCACATTTTTCCATTTAGGAAAAGCAAACAAAGCACCAAATAGCATAATGCTAGATGCGCCTACCGCGGTGATTTTCTCGATAGTTGAACGGCCTAAACTTTGTAAAAAGTTCATCGTTCATCTCCTATAAAACTACTTGTAAAATCTTTAGCGGGAAAATGAAACGGCACAGGGCCGTCCGCATTGCCTTTTAAAAATTGTTGCACTAACTGTGAGTTTGAGTCTTTAATTTGTGCGGGAGTTCCCTCTCCGATTATACGTTTATCGGCTAAGATATAGACATAATCAGCGATGGTAAGCACCTCGGTTACATCATGGGTAACCACCACTGACGTAACACTTAGCGCTTTTCCTAATGCTTTTATTAAGGACACTAGCACTCCCATTGAAATGGGGTCCTGTCCAGCGAAGGGTTCGTCGTACATAATTAAATCTGGATCAAGCGCGATAGCTCTGGCCAAAGCGGCTCTTCTTGCCATGCCGCCCGATAGCTCACTGGGTTGCAGGTCAGCAGCACCGCGCAAACCTACGGCTTCGAGTTTCAACATCACAATAGTACGAATAATATCTTCGTTTAGCTGGGTATGCTCGCGCAGTGGAAAAGCAACATTGTCAAACACCGACATGTTAGTAAAAAGCGCGCCGCTTTGAAAAAGCATGCTCATTTTTCGGCGCAGTTCATAAAGTTGGCTACGCGAAATAGCGTGAACATTTTGTTCTGAAAAAATGACGCTGCCGCTGTCGGGCGTAAGCTGCCCACCAATGAGCTTTAAGAGAGTAGTTTTACCGATGCCGCTTGGACCCATAATGGCGGTAATACTGCCACGCCTCACCGACAGCGAAATGTCGTCATAAATGACTCGGCCGCCGCGGCTAAAATGCATGTTTTCGATCGTTACAATATTATCTGGCATGAGTCTTTATTATTTCATCATCGCTCAGCAAATGGACGCTGTGCATAAAATCCCTATTAAGTAAGGTAAATTACCGGTTAAATCAGTAATATGATCATTAAGTTTTGGTAACTTGAACAGCGCTTGTGACACAGGTTTATAGACGTAGTAAAAATACAGTATTCAAAAGTCGTGTTATTTTAACCTTTTTCAAGTGCACCTGTCGTATAAAAAATCAATTAAGGCTGTATTTTGTAGTTATACCTTATTTCGTTGCACATAAATGTGATTTATTAGTGCTAAAACGTTACAATTTGCAACAGTGAACCCGTTGTTATTCAATAGAAGAATTGTGTGGTTATAAATTTAATAATATTTATTGTTGGTCTGGTGGTTCTTAGCTGGAGCGCCGACCGATTTGTTTACGGTGCCTCAGCATTAGCCAAAAACATTGGCGTTTCGCCAATGATGATTGGTTTGACGATCGTAGCCATGGGCTCATCCGCACCGGAGATAGTTGTTTCTGCTACAGCCTCACTGGCAGGCAACATCGACACAGCAGTCGGCAACTCCCTAGGCTCTAACATTACCAACATTGCCCTTGTGCTTGGCATAACGGCGCTGATAAAGCCTTTACTTGTATCATCGATGACCCTCAAGCGGGAATTGCCCGTGATGCTGATGATTACCTTACTTGCGGTTTATTTTATTGACGATAGCTTTCTTTCCCGGATAGAAGGGATCGTACTGATGACATTATTTGTGCTGGTTATTGCCGGAATGGCAGTTTTGTCGTTTACCGTCGATAAAAACGACCCTCTAGTCGCAGAGACTGAAACTGAAATACCAAATAATGTGGCCACATCAACCGCTGTATTTTGGGTAGTGGTGGGAATTGTGTTATTACCTCTGAGCGCTAATTTTTTAGTAGACTCAGCGGTCGAAATTGCTCGCCACTTTGGTATCAGTGAACTTGTGATTGGACTCACCATCATCGCGATTGGAACCAGCTTACCAGAGCTTGCAGCAAGTATAGCCGGTGTATTGAAAGGCGAAGATGATCTTGCACTTGGTAATATTATTGGTTCTAACATCTTCAATTTACTTGCAGTACTGGCTATGCCAGGCCTGATTGCACCAGGCATTATCGACGAAAATGCTGCCGGCAGAGACTCACTCGTCATGCTTGGCTTGAGTGTACTTCTGTTTGTATTTTGTTTTAATTTAAAAGGGACTAGACGTATCACTCGATTTGAAGGGGCTGTGTTTGTCTCTATCTTCTTAATTTATCAATATTGGCTATTTGCATAACGATGACTCTACTCGACTCTGCACAGCGAACGTTTAACAATCAAATTAATGCGCTAAGCGTGTTATCAAAAATGCTCGACAGCAGTTTTACTCACACCTGCGAAATACTGCTCGCGTGTAAAGGCAAAGTCGTTGTTTCTGGCATGGGGAAATCTGGTCATATCGCCAATAAAATTGCAGCGACTTTAGCCAGCACCGGCACGCCCTCATTTTTTATGCACCCAGGCGAAGCTAACCATGGTGACTTTGGAATGCTGAGTAAAGACGATGTGCTGATCGCCATCTCAAACTCAGGCGAAACCGCAGAACTCATCGGTTTATTGCCCGCAGTGAAACGACTCAACATTCCAATCGTTGCAATTACCAACAAAGCCAACAGCAGCTTAACCAAATTTGCCACGCAAACACTGTTGCTACATGTTGATAAAGAAGCATGCTCCTTAGGACTGGCGCCTACAACAAGCACGACTGCAACATTAGTGCTTGGCGACGCTATTGCAATTGCCCTATTAGAGGCCAAAGGCTTCACTGCTGAAGATTTTGCTTTTTCACATCCTGGCGGTGCGCTCGGAAAAAGATTATTACTTACTGTTGCAGACGTTATGGTCACAGGCACCGACATTCCAATAGTTGACGTCGGCGCAAGCCTAAGCCAAGCGCTGCTCGAAATGTCGTCAAAAGGCCTAGGTCTTACCGCAATAACTCAACATGCAAAAGTCGTGGGTATCTATACCGATGGCGATTTAAGGCGCACGCTAGATAAGCAGATTGATGTGCACGCAACCGCTGTAAGCGATGTAATGACACCCAACGGTATCACGCTATCTGAGCGAGGACTCGCCATAGATGCGCTTAACTTAATGCAAGAAAAACGCATCAACTCTTTAATAGTCGTCGATCACAACGGCAATGCTGTCGGCGCACTCAATATGCACATGCTCTTAAAAGCAGGAGTTGTATGATGGACGCCATTCACACGCTCTATGGAGAAGTGCCCAAAACAATCTATGATGCCTGCAAACATTTGAAATTATTAGTACTTGATGTAGATGGCGTGTTGTCGGATGGTTTCATTTATTTAGGCAATGCTGGCGAGGAACTTAAAGCCTTTAATGTGAAGGATGGCTATGGTATCAAGGCGATATCCCAATGCGGCGTAGATGTGGCAGTGATCACCGGACGTAGCTCGAAAATTGTGGAAAGTCGCATGACCGCGCTCAATGCTAAATTTATTATCCAAGGCGAAGAAGATAAATATCAGGCCTTAAGAAACTTAATGGCTCAAGCCGGAATTACGCAATCGCAAGTCGCTAGTATCGGCGACGACATGCCAGACTTGGGCTTATTTAAACTCAGTCATATTAAAGTTGCCGTGAAAGACGCCCATCCCTTTGTCAAGCAACAGGCAAATTTCGTCACAACGCTCAATGGCGGACGTGGTGCAGTAAGGGAATTTTGCGACTTAGTGCTGCAGGCTAAAGGTGTACTTAATATAAGCCATGGAGCAAGCATTTGAATCGTATCGGTTATAGCATCGCTTTTATTTTTACCGTTGTGCTCATTCTATACTTGCCTATTTTGTTCGAAAAAGAAGAAGCCCCATCGGTTTCTACTGACGGTGCTGAGCTGATACCCAATTATTCAGCTATTAATTTGTCGAGTAAGCTTTATGATAAATCTGGAAAATTAAGTCACCGCGTCGCTGCCACTAGAATGGAGCACTTCGATCAATTAGGATTTGCGGTCTTCGACAATCCGGTCTATACCCTGTATTTAGACAACGGTGAACCATGGCAGATTACGGCTGATGAAGGTGTTTTATATAATAACAATCGAATTCAGTTGGAAAAAAACGTAAAAATTCTGAATTTACGGACCGATGAGTATGTCAAAGAAATTACCACCGAATATATTGAAATAAATTTACAGGATAAAACCCTCTCATCTGATCAACTTGTTAATATCAGCGGAGTCGATTACACCGTTAAAAGTATAGGTTTGTTTGGCGACCTTGCAACACAACAATATGAGTTAAAAGAACATGTGCAAACCCAATTTTATCCTCGCCCTTAGTGTAGCCTTAGCGTTTGGCTTAGCTGGGACTAGCAACGCGCAAGACAGCAGTCCTGTTGTGACGAGTGAGCCATTGCAATCAACAATTAGCAGCGACTTTAACCTTCCGGTCACGCTCGATTCAAAAAGCCAAGCCCTCGACGGTAAAAATAAAACCTCTATTTTTATGGAAAACGTGGTTATTCGACAAGGCAGCCTCGAATTAATGGCAGACAAAGTAGAAGTAAATGCGGTAAATGGTGCAGGTAAAGAAATTATCAGTGCCAGCGGTCAACCGGCGAGCTACAAACAGCGTAAAGACGATGGCAGCATGGTTGAGGCGCAGGCTAACGAAATTATTTATACGGTAGAGTCACGTACTATTTCACTCAATGGCAATGCACTTATTATGCAAAATGAAGTCAGGGTGACTGGCGATTTAATCGTGTTTGATATGACTAGAGAACAAATACTGGCATCTACTAACGATAATAGTAGCGAATCTGTTAGAACCGTGATTAGTCCTGGCGCTTTCTCTTCCGAGCAGGAGCTTAAGCCTACAGACAATCAGGATCAACCATGACGAGCACCCTTAGCGCAAAGCATTTAGCCAAATCCTATAAGTCTAGACAGGTCGTTCGCGATGTCAGTATTGAGGTGTCTACCGGTCAGATCGTAGGATTGCTTGGTCCCAATGGTGCCGGAAAAACCACTACTTTTTATATGATTGTGGGATTAGTGCCTTTGGACAAAGGCGAAATTCAAATCGACCAATTAGATATTACTTATCAGCCGATGCATGAGAGAGCAAGACACGGTATCGGATACCTACCGCAGGAAGCGTCTATCTTTCGTAAGCTCACCGTCCATGAGAATTTAATCGCCATATTGCAAACCAGAAAAGAGCTGAGCCGAGCACAGCAAGAGCAGAAGGCGGATGAGTTACTTGATGATTTTAGCATCAACCACATTCGAAATAATTTAGGCATGAGTTTATCGGGTGGAGAGCGCCGCAGAGTAGAGATTGCTAGAGCATTAGCGGCAAACCCCAAATTTATTTTACTCGATGAACCCTTTGCAGGTGTTGACCCAATTTCTGTTAGTGATATAAAGAAGATCATATATCAGCTTAAAGAACGCGGTATCGGTGTACTCATTACCGATCATAATGTAAAAGAAACACTAGATGTATGTGAATTAGCGTACATTGTAAGCCACGGTGAGTTAATTGCATCGGGTACCGCTGATGAAATATTAGCCAACCAGACTGTTCGCGATGTATATTTAGGTGAACAGTTTGCACTATAGAGTCGCATTATTCGTATACAAGACGAATTCGTAGCTAAAGGAAGTTAATGAAACCCTCGTTACAACTGAAGTTTAGTCAACAGCTGACCATGACACCGCAGTTACAGCAGGCTATTAAACTGTTGCAACTTTCTACGCTTGATCTACAACAAGAAATCCAAGAGGCGCTTGAGTCAAATCCGCTTTTAGAGCTTACTGATCATGAGTATCCTGAGAATGACAGCACCGACAAATCTGATCAAAACAACGCCAAAACCAACGATAACTCTGCGACTTCTAATAATTCTGATCGAGAAACTGGTTTATCTGGCACCGACAACATGGATACCCATGACGCTCTAGAAAAAGGCGATATTCCTGATGATCTTCCACTTGATAGCTCTTGGGAAGAATATTTGGGCTCCAGTTCAGCGCCCATTAAAATGATCGGAACCAATCCTGACGAAGACTATGTTTTTCAAGGTGAAACTAGTGACTCCATCCAAGACCATTTAATGTGGCAAATGGAATTAACGCATTTTTCTGAAACCGACCGGTCGATTGCCATTGCGATCATCGACTCCATTGACGAGTCGGGTTATTTGACGACCACCAGCGAAGATATTCTCGAAAGCCTAGATGACGAAGACGTTGATTTAGATGAAGTCGAGTGCGTACTCAAACGTGTGCAGATGTTCGACCCTGTTGGCTCTGGCGCCAGATCGGTGCAAGAATGCTTGCTGGTGCAGCTGCGCCAATTCGACGCAAACACGCCATGGTTAGAAGAAGCCAAAGAATTAATTCAAGAGCATGCCGATTTACTGGGTAGCAAGGACTATCGAACCTTGATGCGCAAGACCAAACTCAAGGAGGACCAGTTACGCGAGGTCATGCGCCTGTTAAAGACACTTAACCCGCGTCCAGGCAGCGCGGTATCAACCAAAGAAGCCGAATACATTATTCCAGATGTAAACGTCTACAAAAAGAATGGCCTTTGGACAGTTGAGCTCAATAACGATGCGCTGCCGGCGCTATCGGTTAATGAGACTTATGCTAGTTTAGGAAAAACTTCAAAAAATCCGAACGATTCTCAATATATCAAGTCACATTTACAAGAAGCGAAATGGTTTATAAAGAGCTTGGAGAGTCGCAACGAGACATTATTAAAAGTCTCTCACTGCATTGTTTCAAAACAGCGTGAATTTTTTGAAAAAGGGCCAGAGAAAATGACCCCCATGGTACTAAATGACGTGGCAGAGATGGTCGATATGCATGAGTCGACAATTTCTAGGGTCACCACGCAGAAATATATGCACACACCGCGCGGTATTTTTGAACTTAAGTACTTTTTCTCCAGCCATGTTGCGACCGAATCAGGTGAGAATTGTTCGTCTACGGCGATTCGAGCATTGATTAAAAAATTGGTGGCTGTTGAACCTGCACATAAACCATTGAGTGATAGCAAAATTGCGCAAGTGCTCGCCGAACAAGGTATTCAGGTTGCTCGTCGAACAATTGCAAAATATCGGGAATCGTTACATATTCCCCCCTCAAACCAACGAAAAAGTCTTATTTAGACGCAACAAGAGGACTTAGTATTATGCAAATTAACCTTACCGGCCATCATGTAGATATCACTGACTCATTGCGTAGTTACGTGGATACTAAATTCGAAAAATTAGAACGTCATTTTGACCACATCAATAATGTCCACGTGGTCTTAAACGTAGAAAAACTCAGCCAGAAAGCAGAAGCTAAACTTCATTTAAAAGGCGGCGAAGTATTCGCGAACTCTGAACATACCGACATGTATGCGGCAATAGATTCTCTTATCGACAAACTCGATCGGCAGGTAATTAAACACAAAGAAAAACTCAGAAGGCACTAGACGAAACTTACCTTATGATAATTTCTGATATTATTTCTCTCGACCGAACGCAATGTTCGGTCGATTGCCAAAGTAAAAAGCGTATTTTCGAAATGATCAGCGATATTGCGATAAAACAAAACCCACAGTTGGATCAAGACGAAGTATTAAGTGGCTTAATTAATCGCGAAAAAATGGGTAGCACTGGCATTGGCAATGGGATTGCTATTCCTCATGGCCGTATTAAAGGCATCAGCCAAATCATGGCGATCATCGTGACCACCGAGGAGCCCATAGAGTTTGATGCCATCGACAATAAACCAGTGGATATTTTCTTTGCCATATTAGTGCCTGCTGAAGAGGCCGAAACACACTTGAAAGCACTCGCTGGCATCGCCAGAAAGTTGAGTAATAAAGACATTGTAAAAGCCATACGCAATGCCCAAACTAAGAAAGAAATTATTTCAGCATTAGCTTAGCTGAATCTAAACTCGTAACTAGGAGCAAGCAGTGAAGCTTTTAATCATCAGCGGTCGTTCTGGCTCTGGAAAATCTATCGCTCTTCGCTCACTAGAAGACTTAGGTTATTACTGCGTCGACAATATCCCAGTCAATCTGTTACCCACTCTTACACACGCACTTGCCGACGAAAATGAGTTGGTCGCCGTCAGTATCGATGTGCGTAACATGCCAAAAGCTGAGCAAGAAATTTCAGAAATACTAGAATATCTGCCTGAGTTTTGGGATATCACGATTATCTTTTTAGACGCGAGCGACGATGTACTGATCAAACGCTACAGCGAAACAAGACGTTTACATCCACTATTTAAGCTATCGAACTCACTTACCGATGCGATTAACGCTGAGCGGGAAATACTGGTTCCAGTGGCCGAAAAAGCCGACCTAAATATCAATACAGACCAGCTATCAGTGCATGATCTCGCCGAGTTAATACGCGAAAGAGTATTAGGCAAAAAAAGCACCGATTTAGTCATTCTGTTTGAATCTTTTGGTTTTAAATATGGTATACCAAAAGACGCTGATTATGTATTTGACGTGCGCTTTTTGCCAAACCCACATTGGGACCCTGATTTAAGGCCTCTAAATGGTTTAGACGGCCCCGTGGAAGTGTTTTTAGCAGGTCAACCTTTGGTTATGAAGTTCATCTGGCAGGTACAAAACCTCATCACGACTTGGTTACCTCACTTAGAGCGCAATAACAGAAGTTATGTGACTATTGCGATTGGCTGCACTGGCGGTCAACACCGCAGCGTGTATGTTGCCCAAGCACTTTCAGAAACCTTCAAAGCTACCCATGGTGATGTGCAGGTTAAGCATCGCGAGCTAAAGAAAATTAAGGACGAAAAAGGTGAGTGATGTAAACAACATCACAAAACTTCTGACCATAACAAATAAACTTGGTTTGCACGCACGGGCCGCGACTAAGCTTGTGCAGCTAGCAAACAAGTTTGCCGCCGATATTCAACTCACCCAGGGCGACAACACCGCTCCGGCAAATAGCGTATTGGCATTGATGATGTTGGAAAGCGGTCAGGGTAAGACTGTGGAAGTCACTTGTAAGGGCCAAGATGCTCAGGCTGCCATGCAGGCTATCAGCGAGCTTATTGAAAATAAATTCGACGAGTCGGAATAAAGCACTAGCACATAAGCAAGCTTAATAATTTCTAGAAACTTCATAATAATCAAGTATTCATAAACGATGTTGGTGATATACTAGCGCTGCGACGAATGTAAAGCGTGTTTGTTATCTTGGCTTTTATCTTATCCATCCCGTGGAGTGCGCATGTCCGAAACAGCAGAGCTCAACAACACTCAAGCAAGGCTAAATTCTATTGGCCGCTCGCTTAATGCGGGTGCTTTTGTGCGTGTTCGCAAACTGCTGCTAGACTTACCCGCTTCTGACGTTGCGCTGTTATTAGAATCCTCACCCACTAAAACACGTGATGAACTATGGGGCTTACTCGACGCCGACTTTCACGGTGATGTGCTCGAAGAGCTATCTGAAGATGTGCGCAATGGCATCATCACCAAAATGGTTCCCGCCACCGTGGTCGATGCCCTTGAGGAGATGGACACCGATGATTTGGCCGAGACGCTCAGCAGTCTGCCAGATGATGTTCTGCAGAGCATTCTCAAGTCGATGGATACCCAAGACCGGATAAGAGCAGAAAAAGCCCTATCTTACGGTGAGGAAACCGCCGGTTTCATTATGAATACCGATACCATTACACTGCGCCCAGACGTAAGTGTAGATGTGGTATTGCGATATTTACGCCTAAAAACTGAATTACCTGAAAATACCGACACGTTATATGTGGTTAACCGCCAAGATGTATTAATTGGCACTGTTTCTTTAGCCAGTTTGTTAATTGCCAGCCCTGATATCTCAGTGGCAGAGATAATGGATGATGAGCCAGAGGCGATAAGTGCTAATACCTCAGACGCCGAGGTCGCCAGCATGTTTGAGCGCTACAACTGGCTATCTGCGCCAGTTGTAGATGAAGACCATAAACTTGTTGGTCGTATCACTATTGATGACGTGGTTGACATTATCCGCGAAGACGCCGAACACTCAATGATGAGCATGGCTGGTCTAGACGACGACGAAGATACATTTGCGCCTATTGGGCAAAGTACCAAAAGACGCTCCGTCTGGCTCGGGGTAAATCTCGTCACAGCGCTGTTGGCTGCTGCGGTAAGTGATTTGTTTGAAGCAACCTTGAGTCAGCTTGCAGTCCTTGCGATATTAAATACCATTGTGCCGAGTATGGGTGGTGTGGCCGGTAATCAGACACTCACTTTAGTGATACGTGGTATGGCACTGGGCCACGTTACTGGCTCTAACTCGGTATGGTTAGTCAGAAAAGAACTGGCAATTGGATTTTTCAACGGCATGATCTGGGCAATACTGATTGCTGGCGTAATCGCAATATGGAAACAAGATTATATGCTAGGTGCGGTTATCGCCTTCGCGATGATGATGAACATGATTGCAGCAGGACTGGCCGGCGCCACCTTGCCTCTTATCATGAAGCGCCTAAAAATAGACCCGGCATTGGCCGGCAGTGTTATATTAACGACTATTACAGATGTTGTCGGAATCTTTGCGTTTCTGGGCACCGCAACTATTTTCTTGCTGTAGAACTCTATTGCTCTTTATCGCAGATACCCAATATCGCCAATAAACCCCTTTAGTCGTCTATTTCGTTCTCTCTTAACCACTGCTCTAAGGTGGGGACATCTTGCTCGAGGGCCATATCAAGCTGCTCCATCCAGTCGTGCACGTTCTCCCACCAAGCAGGATGTTCGCCCTGCTGTATCTCATTAGCTGCGCTTTGCACTCGAAATAAGCCAACAGAACCAGCCGCCCCTTTTATTTTGTGAGCTTGCGAACAGACTTCATCTTTGTCTTGTGCAGCAAGCGCAACCTTCATTTCTTCCATGTACTCGGGTATTTTTTCTTTAAACACCCCTAAACTGGTTTTCACCATGGCATCCCCAATAGTCTCTACTAACATGTTTAGCAAGTCAGCATCGAGCACATTAGGCGCTTCTTTTTGAATCTTGATAACATCATCTTTGCCATGATTTAGGATCACCGGTTGGCTGTCTCCCCTTGCGAAAAGCTCGTTGAAGACCTGGATCACCCGACTCTTTTTAATTGGTTTGGCAATAATGTCGTCCATACCGTTTTGTAAATACTCCTCACGCTTTTTAATCACATTTGCCGTCAGCGCGACAATTGGTGTTTGCAACACAAGATCTTCTTCTAGCACCGTTTTTGCGACATCAAAACCTGTCATATCCGGTAATTGGATATCCAACAGAATCAAGTCAAAGGTTTCGGCTCTGATCATATCAATGGCTTTTTGCCCAGTCATCGCCACACTCACTTTTTGGCCTAGCTTTTCAAGCAGGGCTTTAGCGACCATTACGTTGAGTTCGATATCTTCTACCAATAAAATATTCAAACCTTTAACCTGCAGCTCTTCCATCACTATGCGTTCATCAGATACCTCAACTGGCAGTGTTATTTCAAAGCAAGTGCCACGATTGAGCTCACTATTAACTCGGATGTTGCCCCCCATCTTATCGACCATTTGCTTGCAAATTGCCAAACCGATCCCGGTACCCGTAGCTGACTGAAAATCCTTACGCTGAACTTGATAATACATCGCAAAAATTTTGTCCAGTTCTCCCTTAGGAATACCAATGCCAGTATCTTGGATAGTAAAGTGTATATCTGCAGTTTTCGAAGTGGTATTGCTTGCAGACATCGTCAGTGAGACAGAACCCTTTGGCGTAAATTTCACCGCATTAAACAACATGTTCCACAGTACCTGTCGCAAACGTGTCCCATCAGCCTCAAATGCGGCGGGAACAGGCTCAATAATTTCATATTTAAAGTGAAGGTTTTTATCTGCCGCAAGTAAACGGATGATGCTGGCAATCTCATTTACAAAAGCGGTAGTGGAGACGGTTTTA
The DNA here is from genome assembly GCF_041380235.1 of Glaciecola sp. SC05. Taxonomy (NCBI): domain Bacteria; kingdom Pseudomonadati; phylum Pseudomonadota; class Gammaproteobacteria; order Alteromonadales; family Alteromonadaceae; genus Glaciecola; species Glaciecola sp. SC05. The sequence goes on along the minus strand of NZ_JBGIYY010000012.1, from coordinate 40,447 downwards.
AGTTGGATTTCAACTTTGTCTCGGTCGAGCTTATCCAAATCGATAATATCGTTGAAAATATTGCCTAAGGTGATTGCGCTAGCATAAATGGTACTGACCCATTCATACTGTTCGGTATTGAGCTGAGTATCACGCATCATTCTGCTCAAGCCAACAATACCGTTTAGTGGCGTTCGAAGCTCATGAGAAATGGTCGCTATAAACTTGGTTTTATCTTTACTGGCTTGCTCAATGGCAACTTGAGATTGTTTTCGCTCGGTCATATCGCGACCGAATGCCAACAATCCTAAGCGGTGACCATCGTTGTCATAAAAGGGCACTTTTTGCATTTCGAAAAATCGCTTGCGGCCATCTGCAAAACGCAGCCATAGTTCTTCGGTAATGGAAGTATTACGCTCAAGCACTTCGTTATCGGATGCTACGACCTGCCTTGCTAGCTCTTCGTCATATACTTCATGTGGGGTTAAGCCCAACAGCTCTTTTTCAGTTTTACCTACAAGTTCTTCTGCTACTTTATTGCAACCAGCAAATTTACCTTCTTCATTGCGGTAATAAATTAGATCAGGCGAGGCATCAATAATGGATCGCGTGAGCGTCGACAAACGACGAGCTTGAAGCTCCTGTTCGGATTTTTCTTTAATTTGACGCTCAAGTTCAGAGAACATTTTCTCACGCTCTAACTGGGCGTTTTTGCGCTGATCAATCTCGTAGTTTAATTGCCTGATGTTGTTTTGCAGCTCGCGATTTAGTATCACATCGTGCCGGCGCAGCCGCTCTAACTGAGAAACCGCCTCTTCAAGATTTATTCGTGAATGCTCTAACTGCTTGATCAGTTCACTAAAAAAATAGAGAACCCATGGCGCACTAATTAAGGTAAGCACTATTGCACTAATAAAATCATCAACTTGAATATCGCTGCCCATGCTTGCGCGAATAAGGTATGACCCTAGTAAAGTGAACATCAGTGTAAAAATAACAAATAAGACGCTGACTTTTAGCGTTCCGACTTTATCGACAAATTGAGCAAATTTTATTGCCCATGATTCTGGTAGCGTTTTGAGCTGCATATTGTAATGACATGAGGTAAGCAGATTAGATAGGCACATGCTATCAAGAAATGCTACGCACGGGTAGTAAACGCCGTAATAAGCCGTCTAATTGTGCTTATCCAACTGCTTGGCATTTGATTGTTTGATGTTTGGCATTACATCATGAACACTGCGGCATGCTCGATAGAGAGTGCAAAGAAAAAGGGAGCATTAGCTCCCTTTCTAAAAATTATACCGCTATGTTAATTGCATAGATTAGAATCTTGCTTGAACATCAACATAATAACTGCGACCGAAATCTCGGTGCGCATCAGCAAAAAATCCAAAAAAACCATCCGCTAAAGGCGCACGTTCATCGGTCAAATTCACGGCACCTAAACGAATACGAGTTTTCACATCATTGACGGTTACACGATAGTCTAGGGTTGCATTGAAAGTAGTCATGCTAGGAATGATATATCGCGTGCCGTCTTCTAGGGTCAGCGAACTTTGATAAAAGCTACCAATACGATTGCCACTTAGCGATGCACCAAAACTGTCTAAACGCCAGCTTAATCGCATTGAATGGCGCTGCTCTTGATTACCGTCTTGACCAATTAAGTCAGCAAAACCGGCGACAGGGAAACCGCTTGGAATTTGTCCGGCTTCTTGCGCTGCCACTAAGATACTGGCATCACCGCCGGCCTCTTGTTCATATTTATCGATAAAAGAACCGTTATAGCTAAATTTGAAGTCACCTGCACTTGTATCAATATCGTAATACAAGCCTACGTCAAAACCGGCTAAGTTACGCGTGTTTAAGTTTAGGTATTGGTCATCGACAAATCTTATATCACCGGCTGGACATATACCGGCGGCCAGATAGACCGCACTGGCGCCAGAACTTGCCGCCGCTCTCGATACTGCTGGGTTAAAGGTTGCACTTGAGCAATTGCTGGTACCCTGCTCTAAGCGCAATATCAAATCGAGCAAAGTATGATTCTCTTCACCGAACAAGCCGATAGTATTTTCCTTTTTAATGGACCAATAGTCTGCCGTAATGGTTAATCCGTCTAAAGGCGTTAAGACAAAACCAAAGGATGTGTTAGTTGACTCTTCAGGTGCCAAAGTATCGCTGCCTTCCGCTATACGCTGAATGGAATTAGTACAATCGAGCGTGTTTTGGTTTGGATCGCCGCCATTTTCAGCAGCATACAAACAGGCGTAGTCTGTCCGTGTATTGTTGCGAGCAACTATGCTTTCATTGATGGTAACTAAGTTAGGAGCACGATAAGCCTCAGACCATGACCCTCTCAATAAAAACATATCAGAGGGACGCCAACCAAATGCGATTTTACCAACCGTTGTAGCCTCTACATCTGAGAAATCCTCATAGCGCATCGCCACCTGTACGTTTAATGTTTCTAGCACTGGGATTTGCAACTCAGCAAATAAGGAAGTTACATCACGCTCTCCGCTGTTGTCTGGCGTAGGGCTTGAGTTAACGACATCGGACACAAACGGGTAGGTATCTCCCTCAAAATCGGTAAATGTAATAGTGCCGTCTAAGCGGTCATCTCGATCATCCAAGAAAGTTTCATTTCTATACTCAAATCCGACTACCATGCCAACAGGTCCTGCGGGCAAGGTATAAATTTCTGGATGTGCGAATTTAATATCAAAAGTGGTCAGCTCAGTTTCACTGATACGCTCTACATCGACTAGTGCACGCTCAATGTTGGAGTTTAAGCCGCCACTGAAGGGGTTGTAAGCAGCTGGTGTGCTGTCAAATAAGGCCTCAGTAATAAGGATGTTTGATACACGATTACGGGTAATATCACTGTTTTGAGCCTTAGAATAGGCGAATGCTGATTCCCAACTCCAATCACCGAACTCACCTCTAAAACCCTGCAAAATTCTAAAGTCGTTACTGTCGTTATCCACAATACGCGGCAATTCAGAAAAGCGGTAGTTATCTATAATCAACTCTAGGCCGGTACAGGGCACATTGGGGATTAATGCTGAATCAAGGCGATTAGGTGAACCGCAAGGACCAAAAGGATTATAGTAGTTTTCAGCCCCAACTCTGAGCGCCGATGTTGCAAACGGCGAAGCGCCATGGCGCAGCAGATTAGTCTTAGCCTCGTAAAACGAAAGTTCGGTGAAGCTCTCTACGCCGTTTTGGAATTCATGGTTTACAAAAATAAATGCGTTAGAACGTGTTAACTCTGAGCTAAGATCCCGGTTCGCGTTTAAATTGTCTCTGAAGGTACCTTGCCCATCCCTGCCGCCACAGGTGGTGGCATTAAGTGTATATTGACAACGTGGGTCACCAATTGGATAGGTTTCAAACTCACCCGCATTATCGGTAAATATGCCGTTTAGGCCGGCAGCCGAAGCACTGCTGACAACATCAAACTGTCCGAATAAAGAGTTTGCACTGTCATTTCTAAATGCGGCATCACCAAACCAAGGTGAATCTACCGGCACGCGATCGCTAAAATCCGCATTCGCCCATCGGGGGTCGTCTTGAGCATTTACCCTTTCGCGCTTGTAGTAATTTAAAAACGTACTGATGTTAGTGCGCCCGCCATTAAAATCTTTACCCCATTCGGCAGTGATGGTCTGCGTGTCCCGAGGTAAATTCTCAAACTCTGTCCAGCGACCAGTTAGCGTGAAGCCAACAAAATCAGACTTCATAACATGGTTAACAACACCGGCAACAGCGTCCGCACCGTATATTGCTGACGCGCCATCTCGTAGCACTTCTACGCGATTCAGACCATTTACGGGGATGGTATTCACGTTAACTGAATTGACGGGTACAAAACTGCCACCCACTTCTTCTGTTTGGTAGCTGGCTGAATTCACCATACGTCTACCGTTTAACAATACCAGTGTATTTCCTGTGCCTAAGTTACGCAGGTTGTAGGTACCAATGTCGCCGCGCGCAGCGTTAACGCCACCGCCTATGTTTTGCGACTCTGAGAAAAAGTTTTGTCCGTTTTCAGGGATTAACTGCAGTAGATCGTCAATTGAGTCTATACCCAATATCCCGATGTCTTCTGCAGAGATAACCGAAACGGCCAGAGCTTCGGCTACTGCTCCACCTTTGATATGGCTACCTACAACAGAGATTTTCTCAACTTTTTCTTCCGTGTTGGTAGCTTCTTGAGCCATAGTTGAGCAAGTAAAAACTGACGCGATAGACACCGCCAGAAGTTTTGGTAAGAACTTAGATTTTCGATTATTTCTTTGCATTATTATGGCCCTAGAAGACTTTTTGTGTTTATTATATTTGTTGTGTTAACAACAAGTGCTTTTTCTCGGTTCGCGCGATACTAACTTTACAAAGTTGCTAGTCCCTAGGTTTTTTTTCTGTCCAATAAGAACAAAACTTTTTGATTGACTTTATCCTCAATAAAGACATTGCGCATTGCATCTGCATTAACATCTATATTATGTTGATCAGTCAATTCCGCCAGCCGTAAATAGTTATGCTGATTTACTTAAATTTTTTGCAGTTAAGAGATCACAAAATATAGTTGTGCTTGCAACTAAAATTCACATAAATTTAACGAATTAGTTTTTCATAAGGGAATCTTCGCTTAATTTATGAAAAATTTAATATTATTTAAATTCAATGTTTTAGCTTTAATTTATTTGATGAACATAAAGAATTTGAATGGTGATAATTGATTTCTCAAAGGGAAATAGGTAACGTCAAGAACCCGCTTAGTAAAGTGCATAATAATGCGATACGCATTCGTATCCTCATACCGCAAACTAACGACAAAACAATAAGAAAATTTGAGGTCGACGATAAGTTAGACGTCATGGCCGTTTGCGAAACAACATACGTTTGTGCGGCGCACAATTGAGAGCGTCAAGGAGTAAAAAATGGGTTTGTATCATATTACTGATTCTAAAGATAACTGTGGATTTGGGCTGATTGCCCACATTCAGGGTGAGCCTAGCCATAACTTAGTTACCACGGCGATAGAAGGCCTTGACCGCATGCAGCACCGCGGCGGTGTTGCATCCGACGGTAAAACCGGCGACGGTTGCGGCTTACTTTTGCAAAAGCCCGATGCATTTTTTAAGAAAATTGCAAGCCAACACCAATGGTCACTCAACGCTAACTATGCCGTAGGTATGATATTTTTGAGTCGTGACCCAATAAAAGCAAATGCGTCGCGAGCATTACTTAATGCTGAGCTCGAAAAAGAAATGCTGAGTGTGGTTGGGTGGCGAGAGGTTCCTACCGATGAAAGCGTGCTCGGTGATCTGGCGAAAACTGGTGTTCCACAAATTGAACAGATTTTTGTAAATGCTCCGAGTGGATGGTCCTCCCCTGATTTAGAACGCAGACTATATATGGCAAGACGTCGCGTTGAAAAAGAGCTTGTGCATGACGAAGATTTTTATGTCGCATGTTTGTCAGCGTTAGTCACGATTTATAAAGGCCTTGTGATGCCGCGCGATTTGCCGGCGTTTTATCTTGACTTGGCAGACCCTGATTTACAATCTTCTATCTGCGTATTCCATCAACGTTTTTCTACCAACACTCTACCGAAATGGCCGCTAGCGCAACCTTTTAGGTTTTTAGCCCATAACGGTGAGATTAACACCATTAAAGGCAACAGAGATTGGGCAATTGCACGGACAAATAAGTTCGCCACACCGCTTATCCCCGATTTGAAAGACGCGGCACCCTTTGTCAATTTAACAGGTTCAGATTCAAGCTCCTTAGACAATATGCTCGAGTTATTTTTGGCCGGCGGTATGGATTTATTCAGAGCCATGCGCTTACTAGTGCCACCAGCCTATCAAAACAATAAAACTATGGACCCTAACCTTCGCGCATTTTATGAGTTTAACTCCATGCATATGGAGCCATGGGATGGTCCGGCCGGTATTGTGATGACAAACGGCCGTCATGTTGCGTGTAATCTTGATCGTAACGGCTTGCGCCCAGCACGATATGTCATCACAAAAAACAATTTGATCACCTTAGCCTCCGAAATCGGCATTTGGGATTACAAGCAAGAGGATGTTGTTGAAAAAGGCCGCGTTGGTCCTGGGGAAATGCTCGCCGTTGATACCCATACAGGTAAAATTTGGCGCTCTACCGAAATTGACGAAGATCTTAAAAACCGTCATCCCTATGCTCAGTGGATTAAATCGCATATTAAACGCCTAGCGCCCATCGAAGAGGTAGACGCCTCGCAAATCGGCAAGCGCGCCTTTGATGATGCTCAAATGGCAACATTCCATAAACTATTTAACTATAGTTATGAAGAAATGCAGCAAATCATAAAGGTTCTTGCTAAGGATGGACAAGAAGCGGTCGGCTCCATGGGTGATGATACCCCGATGGCCGTTATGTCTTCAAAGCAGCGTACGATCTATGACTTTTTTAGACAACAATTTGCACAAGTTACCAACCCGCCGATTGATTCGCTTCGTGAAAACCACGTAATGTCTCTAGCAACGTGCATAGGCCGCGAACAAAACGTGTTCAATGAAACCAGCGGTTATGCACACAGAGTACTATTTGATTCACCTGTACTCATGTACACCGATTTAAAACAGCTCAAAGAGTACGATGCTAAGTATTATCATTATGAGCAGATAAGCATTAATTACAGCTTAGAAGAAGGGCTAGAAGCGGCAATCATCCGTGTATGTGACGAAGCGGTCGCGGCAGTAAAAGAAAAAAATGCGGCATTTGTGATTTTAAGCGACCGCCACATCAGCAAAGACAAACTCCCAATACCAGCAGCAATGGCCGTGGGAGCGGTCCAAAGACGACTCATTGAAAACCAGCTACGATGCGACGCCAATATTGTCATTGAAACAGCATCGGCGCGTGACCCTCATCACTTTGCAGTGTTAATTGGGCTAGGCGCTACCGCAATATATCCATTTTTAGCTTACGAAACCATTGAACAAATGGTCGACTTAAAAGACTTAGATCTTCCCCCTTTAAACGCTATTTTGAATTATCGTAAAGGGATTAATAAAGGTCTATACAAGATCATGTCTAAGATGGGCATTAGCACCATTGCCAGCTATCGTAGCTCTAAGTTGTTTGAAGCGATTGGTATCAACGAAGAAGTAGTAGAGCTTTGCTTCAAAGGGATCCCCAGTCGTATTCAGGGGGCTAGCTTTGAAGACTTTGAACAAGATGTGGTCAACGCCGCTCGTGTTGCATGGCTTAAACGAAAAACGATATCTCACGGCGGTTTATTAAAATACGTGCATGGCGGTGAGTACCACGCCTATAATCCTGATGTGGTAAAGACCTTACAACAAGCAGTGGTTAGTGGTGAATACAGTGACTATCAGGTGTTTGCCTCTTTAGTAAATGACCGTAACCCCAGTCACTTGCGAGATCTAATGGGTTTAAAATATGATTTACCGCCCGTAGACATTAGCGAAGTCGAGAGCGCTGAAAAGCTCTTTCCAAGGTTTGATACCGCTGCTATGTCGATTGGCGCATTGAGCCCCGAAGCCCACGAAGCACTCGCTATTGCCATGAATCGCTTAGGCGGTCAGTCGAATTCTGGTGAAGGCGGCGAAGATCCAAAGCGCTTCAATACCGAAAAGAATTCAAAAATTAAACAGGTGGCATCCGGTCGCTTTGGTGTCACGCCACACTATTTGATGAATGCAAATGTGATTCAAATAAAAGTGGCTCAGGGCGCAAAACCCGGCGAAGGCGGCCAGTTGCCCGGTGACAAAGTAAACAAATATATTGCTGAACTGAGGTTTTCGGTCCCCGGCGTGACCTTGATTTCACCGCCGCCCCACCACGACATTTACTCAATTGAAGATTTGGCACAGCTTATTTTTGACTTAAAACAGGTCAATCCAAAGGCGCTCATTTCTGTCAAATTAGTATCTGAACCAGGCGTGGGGACGATCGCAACCGGCGTAGCGAAAGCTTATGCTGATTTAATTACAATCTCAGGGTATGACGGCGGCACAGGTGCTAGTCCACTCACCTCAGTAAAGTATGCCGGTAGCCCATTTGAGCTAGGACTCGCTGAAACACAGCAAGCATTAGTTGAAAACGGCCTAAGACACAAAGTAAGAGTGCAAACAGACGGTGGCTTAAAAACAGGCTTGGACGTTGTCAAAGCAGGCATTTTAGGTGCCGAAAGCTTTGGCTTTGGCACTGGCCCAATGGTGGCATTAGGCTGCAAATACTTACGCATTTGCCACCTGAATAACTGCGCCACCGGTGTTGCAACGCAAGATGCAAAGCTTCGTGCAAATTACTTTATTGGCCTACCTGACATGGTCATGAATTATTTTAAGTTTGTAGCGCAAGAGGTTCGGGAAATAATGGCCAGTATTGGAATTAAAAACTTCCAAGACTTAGTGGGTCGAACTGAGCTGTTGACGCTTCTTGATGGACAAACGGCAAAACAGGCTAAACTGGATTTGTCTCCTCTACTTGAGAAGCCGAAAGCGGGCAATCATACAAAGTTGTTTTGTTCAGAAGTAACCAATTCACCCATTGATAAAGGCACTTTAAATAAACAACTGGTAGCAGATGCAGAATCAGCGGTTTTGTCGAAAACCTCGATTAACTTGCGATATAACGTTCGCAATACTGACCGCTCAATCGGTGCTACGCTATCTGGATTTATCGCCAAGCGTTACGGCAACCCAGGGGTCGACGACTCACCGGTAAATGTTGTGTTGACCGGCACTATCGGCCAAAGTTTTGGTGTATGGAATGCCGGCGGCTTGAACATGCGATTAGTAGGAGACGCCAATGACTACGTCGGAAAGGGCATGGCTGGCGGTAAGTTAGTAGTGCATCCGCCGCTTCGTATAACCTTCGATGCACATAACAGTGCGATCATGGGCAACACCTGTTTATACGGTGCAACTGGCGGGAAGCTCTATGCCGCTGGACGCGCTGGAGAACGCTTTGCTGTAAGAAACTCTGGGGCAATTGCGGTTATTGAAGGTATTGGCGACAACGGTTGTGAATACATGACCGGCGGTATTGTGGCTATTCTTGGTAGTGTTGGTGTCAACTTTGGTGCGGGCATGACCGGCGGTTTTGCTTACCTCTATGATGAATTTGACGACCTTGAACAGCGCGTCAATCATGAACTTGTTGACGTTCAAGGAATCGAGGATAAAGTGATATTGTCTGAGCATTTGCGCGGAATGATTAACGAGCATTATGAAGAAACCGGAAGTGCTCATTCATTGGAACTATTGATGAATTTTGCTGAAGAAATGAAGCGCTTTAGGTTAGTGAAGCCAAAAACCAGTGATGTGAAGAGCCTATTAGGTCACATCAGCCGCTCAAGCGCTGAACTGCGCCTTCAAGCACAGTAGCCAAGGAGTAGTAATAAGATGGCGAAAAATGTATATCAATTCGTAGACGTAGCGAGAATCGATCCGCCCAAAAAGCCGATCATTATGCGCACTGAAGAATTTGGCGAAATTTACCAGCCGATGACCTCGTCCCAAGTAGCCGGTCAAGCCGACCGATGCCTTGATTGCGGAAATCCATATTGCGAGTGGAAGTGCCCTGTGCACAATTTCATTCCACAGTGGCTAGATTTAGCCAACGAAGGAAAAATAATTGAAGCTGCAGAGCTGTCTCACAAGACCAATAGCCTACCTGAAGTATGCGGCCGTGTTTGCCCACAAGACCGCTTATGTGAGGGCGCATGTACCTTAAATGACGATTTTGGAGCGGTAACTATTGGCAGTATTGAAAAATATATTACCGACACTGCATTTAAAATGGGCTGGCGCCCAGATATGTCTGGCGTTGAGTGGACCGATAAAAAGGTCGCTGTCATCGGCGCCGGACCAGCAGGATTAGCCTGCGCAGACATCTTGGTCCGCAATGGCGTGAAACCCATCGTATTTGATAAATACGAAGAAATTGGTGGTTTGCTAACCTTTGGGATCCCTTCATTTAAGTTAGAAAAAGAAGTGATTAAATTACGTCGTGAAATCTTCACCGACATGGGAGTAGACTTCAGACTGAATGTAGAAATTGGCAAAGACATACACTTTACTGAGTTGATGAAGGAGTATGACGCGGTATTTCTTGGTATGGGGACCTACAAAGCTATGCAGGGTGGATTTGCAAACGAGAAAGCCAAAGGCGTATACGAAGCTTTACCTTTCTTGATCGCAAATACAAATCGCATAATGGGATTAGAAAAGTCTCCGGCAGACTTTATTGATATGCGCGATAAAACAGTCGTTGTGCTAGGTGGTGGTGACACCACAATGGATTGCGTAAGAACCTCAATTAGACAGGGCGCAAAGTCGGTTATATGCGCTTATCGTCGAGATGAAAAAAGTATGCCTGGGTCTCGCAAAGAGGTAACAAATGCCAAAGAAGAAGGCATACAGTTTCAGTTTAATATGCAGCCAATTGACATTGCCGTTGATGAAAACGGCGCTGCAGTGGGTGTGAGGATGGTGCGCACTGAAATGGGTGAACCCGACTTGGCAGGCCGTCGTAAGCCAGTTGAGATACCCGGCTCCGCTCATGTCCTAAAAGCTGATGCGGTGATTATTGCGTTCGGTTTTTCGCCAAGCCCAGCTAGTTGGTTTGGCGATGCAGGCATCATCCTCGATGAAAAAGGTCGCGTCCGGGCGCCAGGGGCAGGTCGTTTTCCATTTCAAACGTCTAACCCAAAAATATTTTCCGGAGGCGACATGGTCAGAGGATCGGACCTTGTTGTAACCGCTATAGATGAAGGCCGAAGAGCAGCCGAAGGCATTCTCGATTATTTAGAAGTATAAGTTCACAAACTGAACAATTGCCCCCTGTTGCTCACCTCGAAGGTGACCAAGGGGGCAAATTTTCAAACACTCCCATTTATAAATATTAGATTGCATACCTAAAGTCAGCTAAACACACCCGACCGCAGCAATACAGAGTTTAAAGTACTCGACAATCTGACAATCTGAGCTGGTTTTGCTATACGGTGATAATGTTAATCAGCTTTGTTCCGATATATAGATATAAATCGATTATTAAATGAGATACTTATTGATGTTATTTAAACAAACAAAAGGCCTGCTCTTACTACTCGCCTGTTTCTTATCAGTAGCCGCCACTGCGCAAAATTCCTCACTTGACGAGGAAAACACAATGGCTGCTCAAGCTAGCGATATGCCAGAACAATCCGCTGTAACAGCCTTTAACAGCCAAGCATGCCCTGCTGAGTTTTTCCAAGTTCCAATCCCTGTTGGCGGCAAACTTTGTCAGATTTTTGCCACCGACTTGCCTGCTAGTATGGTGCTGTATGTACCGCAATCGCCACAAAGTGTCGTAGACTTTTATCAAAACAACGGCCAGTTTCAAACTGCTAACGCTAGTAAGCAGCGATACTTGATACAGTCAAAGGACAACAATATTACCGTCATCGTCTCTGCAGACGGCGCTGGTAGCCAAGTTGACATATTGGTTAAACAAGACCCGACTCAATAAAGTGTCAAAATATTTTGCCTATGTAAATTTATTGGCATAGGCTTTGCAAAATCTCCAGTAAGTTAATCTGATGTGCCGAATTGTCGGCTTATTACACTTTTGGAGTCCTCATGGAAATTGCCATTATTTTGTTGGCCGTATTAATTTGTGTTTCTGTGTTAGCAGTCAAGCTAAACGATAGTAAAGTCGACTTTCCCTTTGCTGGGAAGAAGCAGTTATTTACCTCAGCTGAACGACAGTTTTTAAGCTTAATCGAACAGTCGGTTGGCGACGAATTTAGAGTCCTATCGAGAGTTAAATTAACCGATCTCCTCTCTCTGCGAAGCAATACCGATCGCAAAATTGCAAACAGCGCCTTACTAAGAGCTGGCGGTAAACAACTCGACTTTGTATTGTGCGACCGCAAAGATATGACGCCGGTAATGGCTATCGATCTGGTATATGGCTTAGGCAAAGATGGCCACAACACGCAGCGAGATTTTTTTGTAAATGGCGCACTCGATACCGCATCAATACCCCATGTGCGCATAAAAGCCAAAGGCGGATACACCGTTGCGGATATTCGTGAATGCATAGAAGCCAAGCTTATACCACTTCGCCGCAGACAGGGCAAAATACCCTTCTCACCGTCAACTCAGACACAAAATAGTATCTTTCAAACTACCAAACGTCCTACCCGCCCATTGAGTGCGAGCCGTCGCGTAGCGGCTTAAAAACACCCGCACGGTTTTGATATGTCCTTGTATTTATTAATGATGCGTCTATCATGACGCTCAAATATTTATTCTATTGAGTTAATACTATGAAAATCGCCATTATTGGAGCTATGGAAGAGGAAATCACACTATTGCAGGAGCAGTTAGCCGATTGCAAAACCGTGAGTGTGTCGCATTTAGATGTATTTGTGGGCAAACTTAACGCTCACGAAATTTTCCTCGCACAAAGTGGTATTGGTAAAGTCGCCTCAGCATTAGCAGCTGCACTACTTATTCATCAGTTCGCTCCAGACTTGGTTATCAACACCGGCTCAGCAGGTGGCTTTGATCCAGATCTTAACATTGGCGACATCGTCATTGCCGATTCACTAATGTATCACGATGTAGATGTCAGCCATTTTGGCTATGAGCGCGGTCAAGTGCCATCCATGCCTCGACATTATGTATCTGACAGCACCGCAAGTGGCTTAGCTTATGAGGCGGCACAAGAACTCAACAATATTCAGGTGAAAACGGGCTTGATATGCAGTGGGGATAGCTTTATCGGGAGCGACGAAGCCGCTGCTGAGATCCGCAAAGCGTTCCCAAGTATGAAAGCTGTCGAAATGGAAGGTGCCTCAATTGCTCAAACCTGTCATATGATGGATACCCCATGCGTGGTGATCCGCAGTTTGTCTGACATTGCAGGGAAAACATCGACAGTATCGTTTGAGACCTATCTTGAAAAAGCGGCGAAACATTCTGCAATGCTCGTTTTAGGTATGATAAAAAGGCTGTAAGTTTTTGGACAGCCTGCAGGCACTTTTATACTCACCGGGCGTAATCATTTGGTGCATAATGATTCTAGCATGGTTAGTGGAGCGCTTTTTGCCCATTAGCAGCTCCGTAGATCCTATCGCTTTTTTCCGTTTTGTATGCGACCGCATGGCAGATAAAGTGCTGCCACCAAGTCAGCAAACTCAACAACATTACATTTCTGGTGCGCTTGGGCTTATCACGCTGGTTTTACCAATCGTCATTATCGTTAGCCTAATAGCAGAATTTGCTTTTTATGGATGGCTATTTGATGCAATTATCTTGTACCTGTGTCTGCAATTTAGTCAGCAAATTCGCCTGATGGTACTGATTAAAAATGCGCTTCGGGGCAGCAAGAAGCAACTTGCAAAAGACTTACTTCAACCCTCGGTTCTGCGCGATACGGCTCCGCTTTCGGAAGTAGGCCTGAACAAAGCGAACATAGAAATGTTCACGCTCCGATTGGTATATCAACAAGCAGTGGTGATGTTTTGCTTTGTTTTGCTTGGCCCAATTGCGGCGTTAAGCTATCGTTTGTGTTACGAAGCGAGTCAGAGCTGGAATATAAAGCTCATCCGATTTTCTCGTTTTGGCTGGCTTAGCCATTCTATTTGCGCGATCGTTCAATTGATCCCAACACGGTTATTTTGTACATTACTATTGTTGCTTAGCTTTTCAAAATCATCATTCAAAAGCCTAAAAATGATTTTTAGCACTACGGTATTGTTCGGTCCTAATGGTCGCTTTACCCTTGCTGCACTGGCGGGAACATTAGGTAAAAACATCAGCGGCCCATTATTTTATAAGGGTCATAAAGTAAGGCGCACTAAATTCAATCACACAGAGGAAGTAAATTTAAATGATTCACTGAAAGTACTTGCGCTTGGCTTGAGAGCAACCGCAGGCTTTCTATGCTTACTTCTGGTTATTTCATGGGGTCTTTATGCTTAGGACAATACTCATACTAGGTTTACTCATGCTAACAGCAAGTGCTCACCCCCAAGCATTATCTTCTGTAAAAAACACACTTGCATATAATGGCGATAACACCGAATTACCAGATCCAGAAATGCGTATTGTTTCTTTGGCTCCGCACTTAACCGAAATGGTCTTTCTATTAGGTCTGGGCGAGCAACTTGTGGCTGTGAGTGATTTTAGTGATTATCCAGAGCAGGCAAAAACGCTTCCCCGAGTCGCTAGCTATCAGGGCGCAAATATCGCCGAGGTGTTGAGATTAAAAGCCACTCATGTATTGGCATGGCAGGGAGGGAATAAAGACAGCGATATACGCAAATTAATCAGCAGCAACATTGCGGTTTATCAATCAAAGGTAACTGATGTAGATTCCTTGCTTAGCGATATAAGTGCGATTGCGGAATTCTTGAATGCCCCCCTACAGGCGCAACCTTTACTTGGAAGTATTGCTGAGCAAGTGCAGCGCTTAGAGCAAGACTATCAAAGCAAAAGCAAAGCGGTGTTCTACTATTTAAGTGATAAGCCCTTGCTAGCTCTTGGCAACGATAAATGGCTTAATAGCTTGCTAAGATTATGTGGATTAAACAATATATTTGTTGACTCAATTGCGCCGTTTCCACAGGTGAGCATTGCACAGGTGCTTAGGCATCAGCCTGAATTAATAATTGCAGCCTCAAATAAAAACAAAGCTTATTTGTTAGCTCAATGGACGGAACATCGGTCAATGCTTAGCGCTGACATAATAGTGGCCAACCCAGATATGCTGCATCGTTTTACGCCACGCGCTATTAATGAAATGACGCGAACGTGCGAAAGCGCATATTCGGAAAATACTACGACATCTATAATCAAAGCAGAGCAGTGACGCTTGCTAAATATGCAATACTAAGGTGTGCTCGAATACAATTCTGATAACATCAAATAAATCGTCGGTGGCCCCCTATGCAAGCGGGTCAAACCTGATTATGCCAGAGTCACCTTTGCAAATTTACGCTTACCTACCTGATAAACTGCGGTTCCGCTTTCAGATATGAGTAAGCGGGGATCGTCTACTTTTTCGCCGTCTATTTTAACAGCTCCTTGCTTAATCATGCGCATTGCATCCGAGGTAGAGCTGACTAAATCCGCCTCTTTTAATAAGTTACCAATCGCAATACCCTCATCTGGCAATGCAACAGAGACCTCAGGCATATCGTCTGGAATTGCGTTTTTTTGGAATCGTTGAATAAAGTCTTGATGCGCAGACTCAGCGTCTTCTGAAGTATGAAAGCGTTCAATTAGCTCTTTGGCCAGTTCAATTTTTATATCTCTAGGGTTCTTGCCCCCTTCAACATCAGTTTTCAGTTGCTCGATATCATGGATAGGTCGAAAGCTCAGTAAATCAAAATAACGCCACATTAACTCGTCTGAAATAGACATAATTTTTCCAAACATGTCGTTAGGAGCATCGGTGATACCAATGTAGTTATTGAGTGACTTAGACATTTTTTGAACACCATCTAAGCCCTCAAGCAGAGGCATCATCAAGACCGTTTGTTGGGGCTGTCCTTGGCTTTTTTGAAGCTCACGTCCCATTAGTAAATTAAAACGCTGATCGGTTCCACCTAGTTCGACGTCGGACTCTAAAGCAACTGAATCCCAGCCCTGAACTAAAGGATACAGAAATTCATGAATGGCAATCGGTTGTCCATTAGCATAACGCTTTTTAAAATCGTCTCGTTCAAGCATTCTGGCGACGGTTTGGCTGGCTGCGAGTTTAATCATCCCGGCTGCGCCAAGCTTGTTCATCCACTCTGAATTAAAGCGAATAGTCGTTTTATTTGGGTCTAAAATTTTAAATACTTGGTCTTGATAGGTCTTCGCGTTCTCTAAAATTTGGGCTTCAGTTAAGGGCTTTCGAGTGACATTTTTACCAGTGGGATCACCAATCAATCCAGTGAAATCGCCAATTAAGAATATTACTTCGTGACCTAACTGCTGAAATGTTCTGAGTTTGTTAATCAAAACAGTATGACCTAAATGCAGGTCTGGCGCGGTTGGATCAAAACCAGCTTTGATTTTCAGAGGCTTAGAGGTCTTAAGACGTTCAATAAGCTCTTCTTCTATTAAAATTTCATCTGATCCGCGTTTTATTTCTGCGAACGCTGTTTCCCAACTGGCCATTTTATTGTCCTACTTATTGATTTTTATAACGCCGCAATGCGCACGCTGTTATCGATGTTTACAGATTATTTTAGCAAGCAGATGCCGAGGTTTTAGAAAGCACTATAAAAGCCGATAAAGCAATAAGTGGCAGAGTGAACCTTTGGACTGGAAACGAGACTAAAATCGGTATATTCTTATTTTTGACTTGTCGATATTTTACGAGCGTATGATACACAATACAATAAAACATCTTCCAAAACTTCATCAGATTATTTTAGGTGTATCTGGTGTGCTGCTGATTTTGATGATTTTTTGGCCGTCTGATGAAGCTGAGGCCTCCCGACAGGTCAGAGCAATCGAGCTTATACCTGGCATGCAATACGAATTGCCGATGCCTGTTTTTGAGCCCAGTGCCGCTATCGATGACGCGGTTTTTGAAGCTGAAAACTATATTACACACAAGGTCAGCCGCGGTGATACCTTAGCAAAAATAATGTCTAAGCATAAGCAATCACCGCAAACGACCTACAAACTCGACAATGCCGGCGAATACGCAAGAACCCTGCGTAGGATTCGTCCAGGTGATTCTGTATATCTGCAAATAAATGAAGCTGGTCAACTCGTTTCGTTAAAATATCCGCTTAGCAACACCGAAACATTAATGATAAAGGCGCAAGACACCGATTTTGTCAGCAGTATCGAAACCAAGCAGGTAGAAACTTCGCTTAATTTCGCTCAAGGTACTATTCAAAGCAGTTTCTGGAATGCCGGTATAGCCGCCGGTCTGACTGACAGTAAAATTATGCAGCTGGCGGGCATATTTGGTTGGGATATCGATTTTGCACAAGAAATTCGACCGGGAGATTCATTCAACATGGCGTTTGAAGAGCTTTATGTCGATGGAGAGTTCATTGGTTATGGTGATATTGTTTCAGCAGAATTTATAAATCAAGGTGACGTGTTTACCGCAATAAAGTACACCGACGGCAATTATTATACGCCCGAGGGTCGCAGCATGCGCAAGAGCTTTCTGCGTGCACCAATCAATTTTAGTCATGTTAGCTCTAATTTTAACCCAAAGCGGTTTCATCCAGTACAAAAACGTATCAAGCCTCATCGCGGCGTAGACTATGTCGCTCCGGTTGGCACGCCCGTAATGGCCGCTGGGAATGGCAAAGTGATACGCTCTGCGTACGACCGTTTTAATGGCCATCATGTGTTTATTCAGCATGGCGAGCGCTATCAAACAAAGTATTTGCACTTTACACGCAGAGCAGTGAAAGAAGGAGAATGGGTTAAGCAGGGGCAAGTCATCGGTTATCTGGGGTCAACAGGCATGGTAACCGGCGCGCATTTGCACTATGAGTTTCTCGTTGACGGCGTTCATCGTAATCCAAGAACCGTGGAACTACCTAAAGCAGACCCTATTGATAAGAAAGAAAAAGATAAGTTTCTGTTGATTGCAGATAAACAAATGTCACTACTAGAGAATAACAAACGCATTATGCTTGCTATGCAGTAATCTACCGCCTGACTTTACAACTGAGCAGCCGCTTGACTGGCGAAGTATTTTTCTAGTTCTACAGGCAGGCTTTGTTCTGCATCTTTAAGTACCAGAGCCAGTTTTTCAAAACACGCTAGCCAGCTATACTGCTGCTGATGCATATCTTGCTCACGTTTAAAGCCTCTTTGGCTCAATCGAATATTAGTGGCACCATTTTCTTTTTCGCTAAAATTTATTTCTACCTTACTGATGTCGTTAGTATCTTCCCACCGCCACGTAAAGCTTAAGCTGCTGTTGTGCTGAATATCTTGATAGGTTCCCACCACCGTTTGCTGAAAACCGTCTGCCGATTGCACTACCATTTGATAGTTTCCGCCGGCTACACAATGAGAATGAAACTGAGATACCGATAAATTGCCAGGGGCACTCCATCGTATTAAGAGTTCGGGGCGAGTAAAAGCCTCAAACACTTTCGGAAGACTTGCGTTTAAAATGCCATTTATAGTGAAATCGAACATAAATTATGCGAACCTCTTTGCCGTCTCCGATGAATAATTGGTATCGGCATTTGCAATAAAATCTTCATCACTAAACGCGATTTTTTTAAGGACCCGCCTCTTGTCAAAACTTGCCATTGTTAGCCGTGATTTTGCCATCTATCAAAAGTATTTTGAAACAGCTTCAAGCTTGCCCGCAGCAGTAGAATTAATCTACGCAGGACCCACATCAACGCCAGATGTTGAGCAACACGCGGATATTTTATTGTCTGAGCCAGACATCGCATCGCAGTTTATTTCGCGCTGCAAAAAACTGCGTTGGCTACAATCCGCTTGGGCTGGCAATAACAAACTCCAAAAATTATCAAAACAAGACTATAAACTCACAGGCACCAAGGGGATTTATGCCGCGCAAATGCGAGAGTATGTGTTCGCTTACCTTCTTTACTTCCAGCGTCAAATTCCTGAATTACAGGCTCTTCAAGCGTCTCATTCATGGCAAACTATGAAGATCGCCACGCTGGCAGGTAAACGCTTAGGAATAATGGGATTAGGTAACATTGGCTGTGAACTTGCGCGATTGGCGCTGAACTTTGACATGAATATTTCGGCAATTACCGCCACCAATCAACCTCTAGAAAATGTCGATTACTACTCGCTAACTGATATTCACCGTTTTGCACATGACTGCGATTTTATCGTAAACCTACTCCCCGAAACGCAAAACACTGTTGGAATTTGTAACAAGGCTTTTTTTGATGCGATGAAAAGCAGCGCAATTTTCTTAAACGTTGGCCGAGGCAGTATCCTGAAAAACGACAAAGTACTTGTTGAAGCCCTAACTCTCAAGCAGATTAAAGCCGCTGTGTTGGATGTTTTTACAGAAGAGCCCCTGCCGAATAACCACGCTTTTTATGCACTAGAAAATTGTTTGATCACAAACCACACAGCGGCGGTATCCGAGCCACATAAAGTATTTTCGGTGTTTAAAAATAATCTACAGCGGTATTCAGAAGGGCAGCCTTTGCTATTTGAACATGACTTTTTGAAGGGCTACTGAGGCCGTGTAAAGCGCTCCGGGCTTATTGTTTTAAAAACTGCGTCATACCTTGGTTAAACAAACGCATCCAATTGCCACTGAGCTGCCCCTTATAGTTTTGATTGAGCGCAATTACGGCTTGTTTTGGCGTTAAGCTTTGCTCATTTTCTTGGGGGAGGTTTGTAAGATTGTCATAGCGGTCAAGAATCGCTAAAAGCTTAGCACCATTGCATATTTGGTCACCCTTGAGTCCAAGAGGATATCCGCTACCGTCCAAATTTTCATGGTGCTGCATAACGATTTTTCGCGCCTCGTCCCAAATACTTAAATGTTCTAACAACCGAGTGCTCTTATAAACATGTGAGCGCATTAAATTCGCTTCTAAATTAGTTAATTTATCTGTTTTCATAACTACATGATTGGGCATAAAGGCCATGCCAAAATCATGCACATAGCACGCTACAGCAAGTTGCTCTTCGGCAATGGGTTGCTCACTTAAACCGTTTATATAAAATGCTAAAATAGCTAGGCGATCTCCTCTGCCCTCTTTGTAACCGGCTCGCTTTTCTATCGGGCGCATCAACTCTCTAAAAAATAGTAGATCACCTTGCTTGTCTGGTGACAGATCTTTAGGAATACCAGTTTTGGCTAATTCAAGTTGTTTGCCTTGAACATCAGAGCAACCTTTGTTTTCTTGATGGGTCAGGCAATTAATTGCTTTTTGCAACAATTGCTCGTGGTCAGACTTATTTCCAGCATGAATTTGCTTAATTACAACAATAGTCGCATCAAGCCCTTCTTTGTCATAATGCGCCTGACCATTCTTTATACAGTCTGTCACAAAACGAGTTACTCTATCCATCAGCTTTAGCACAAGATCACTGAGCATACTGGTGTAGCTTGCTTCACCCTTGCGCAATAGGTCCAAGATATCTTCTAAGTACTGAAGCACCTCAATCATAGGGACAAAACCCACAAGACCGAGGTCGCCTTTTATGGTATGAACCGAGCGAAAAAGCGACCGTTGAAGTTCGTTATCGGTGGGGGTAAGCTCCAACTCAATTAAGGTTTGCTCGCTGGCTTCGTAGAGCTCTTGTATTTCCTCGCTAAGGTCATTGAGGATATCCTGTTCGAGTTCTTCTGGAGTAAATATTGCCATATGAAAATGTACCCGTTGCCTGAGAATAAACACTACTGAGTTTATCGACTGGATGAGAATTAACCTAAGAACACATAGCGCAAGCAAAGCTCAGTGAATTATATTAACTGATCAGCTTTGCTCTGATGCAAAACTGCGTATAATCTACGCCAATCTTCACCCGCTGGAACTTTATGTGCTAGGCCTTGTAAGAGCTATCGTTTTATTTTTCTACTTCATTTTAGTCAATGCTTTTTTAATCATCGCTTTTTTAGTTCGCCCAATGCATCGCAACAACGTAAATTTAGCAGGCAAAGTATACTGCACTATGGCGAAGATTTTGGGGGTAAAACTCGAACTCAGGGTATCTGAGAAGATTCGAGAAGACGAAAGCTATGTATTTGTAGCGAATCATCAAAATACTTGGGATTTAGTGACGATCAGCAAGGCTGCGCTGCCTGGCGTTGTTACCATTGGTAAGAAAAGTCTAAAGTGGATCCCGATATTTGGCCTTATCTATTGGTTGTCTGGCAATATCATGATTGATAGAAAAGATTCCGGCAAAGCCCGCAATACCCTCTCGCTTGCAGGGCAAAAAGCCAGAAAGAGAGGCTTATCAATTTGGATGTTTCCAGAGGGCACTCGAAGTCGAGGAAAGGGTGTGCTGCCTTTCAAAACTGGTGCGTTTAGACTGGCAGTAGAAACCAAACTCAGGATCGTTCCAGTTTGTTGCAGCGACAACCATCATAGCATTCGATTTAACCGCTGGGACAATGGCACGATCATAATTGAGGTAATGGACCCTGTTGATATCCAAGAAGACCAAAATCCGAAGCAACTGTCTCAGGCTTTTGAGTCGCTAATCAGAGCTAAATATAAAGATTTAACGGCAGAAGCCGCCACTCTTAAATAATAAGAGTTAAGGAAGAAAAATGAACAACGAAGAATTACAAGCTTGGTACGAGTTTAACGAAGAAACCATACAAGCCTTAAAAGACGATGGTAGCGATGTTAGTCAACCGCATATCATAGAGCATCATTTTGCCAGTAAAGACTTCGATATTCTTGAAAAAGCGGCTGTCGACGCATTTAAAGCCGGATTTGAAGTGACCGATGCAGAAGAACTGGTGCTGGACGATGGTGGCACTGTATTTTGTTTTGATGCTATCATCGAAAAAATGCTCGATCTCACTATATTCAATAAAGACACGCAAACCCTTCTGGCACTTGCCGAGAAACACGGCGTACATTACGACGGCTGGGGTACCTATTATGTAGGTGACGACTCAATTGAATATGCCGATGAAGAAGACGACGATTTCACTATAGACGATGACTAGGGTCTGTTGCGTTCTAGTTACTCTGGATAGTGACCGCTCAACGATGCATATTAAGTGAGATAAAGTCAGATGTTTTATGCCTTTTGCAAATAAAACATCACTTTAAATACCCTTAACGGGTTTTGCTCAGTGCAAATATTCAGTAACATAGACAGATAACTCAGCTAGAAAACTAGACCAAAGCTGGTACTTAGCGTAAAAAGGACAGCATAGTTGGTGAATACTCGACCACAGGGTAACTCTTTATGACTCAGCGCATCCGCACCTTAATAGTTGATGACGAACCATTAGCTCTTAGATTGATGAGGGCAATTCTTGAAAAAATCCCAGAGGTTGAAATTGTTGGCGAATGCAAGAATGGTCGCGAGGCCCTGAAGGGTGTAACCGAACTTTCTCCAGACTTATTATTTTTAGACATACAAATGCCAGGCATCTCTGGCTTAGAAGTCATAAAAAGAATACAGGGCGATGTAATGCCGCTAGTTGTGTTTTCAACCGCCTATGAACAATATGCGCTAGATGCATTTGATTCTAATGCGGTTGACTACATCCTCAAGCCTATCGACAGCGAGCGCGCAAAGCGAGCAGTGACAAGAGCCATTGCACGATTGCAAATCAAAGAGTCAAAGTACCAGACAAAGCCTGCTGTACTTGGTGCTATCGAGCAAATTGCTTACGCCGAGCAAAATTTGCAAATGAATAACCGACGTGATGACCATCATGCCGCTCCTGAACTCAACACAACTAGTCGCATCGTGGTAAAAGACAGAGACGAAATTCATTTACTCGATCAAAAAGAAATTGAATGGATTGACGCGGCTGGAGATTATATGTGTTTACACATCGGCGGCGAAACACATGTTAAGCGCACGACCTTAAAAGAGTTATTAGCCGAACTTGATGAATCCAAATTTAAACGCGTACATCGCTCAACAATCGTTAATTTGAATTTTGTTAAAAAAGTAATACCCCATTCAAAGGGTGAGTTTTATCTGATACTCGGCGAACACGACAAAATTAAAGTCAGCCGCAATTATAAAGATGTTGTTAAAGAGTTTTTAGGTACCTAAGCAATCTCAAGTATCACCAACAATGTCGGATTTCTTTTAGCAAGCATGATGCATTAGCTGTAGCCAATAATAAAGGTCAATAAGCAAACACCTACTGACCCAGACCTTTTTACAAACTTTCTAAGAAGCTTAGCAGCGCCGTCTTGTCTTGAGCGCTTAAATCAACGTAGGTCTGTTTAGACACTTCAGCCTCACCACCGTGCCACAAAATGGCCTCCTCTATCGTTCTCGCACGGCCATCGTGGAGATAGCCAATACGAGTATCGTCGTCAGAGCGTCTAGCAAGTGAAATGGTGTCGTTAGCTTTTGCGTCTCCTAACATCACGTTTTTCGCTAAACCCAATCCCCATAACGGTGCCGTTCGCCATTCTGCTCCAGATGCTGAACCTTCCGCCAAGTTGTCGGCTAAGCCAGGTCCCATATCGTGCAATAATAAATCAGTATACGGGTGAATAGTTTGATTGCGTAATTCTGCCAATGGATGAAAGGGGCTTGTATTCATGGTTGGTCTATGACAACTCGCACATCCTATATCTGCAAACATTGTTTCACCAACTTCGTTGGCATAATCTCTTCTGGCCCCCACTCCGAGTAAACTTAGATACTTCACTAGTTTGTCTAGGTTCTGCTCGGATAATTCGGCGCCAGACTCGCCACAATCGTTTTGTGCACTGCCGCAGTCAGGCTCTGGAAGCATGCTTGTCATAACGCCCATATCGGTATTTAGTGCGCTGGCACTTTGGTGTTTAACGCTGAAAGTCCCAGCTTTATAGCCAAACCGTCCTAAGCGCATTACCCCGTTGCTTGGGTCTTCAACGATTGAAGCGCGCCCCGATATTCCGTCATTATCGGCATCATCAGCATCTTCCCATTCTAAAATTTGAGATTCAGAGACAGCTTCTAGCAAGCCTAAGCCCACTAATTGCGGGGCTATGCGAGCCGAAAACTGTGGCGGTGCGCCGTTTGAGAAAAGATAATTTGGCGACCTTAGGCCATTTTCTAGCTCTGTCCATGGACCCAATGTGACCTGACCTTCAGATACGCCCGCTCCCTCAATCTCAGGTTGCAATACTTGTCCCATCAACGGATGCGGATTTCCACTTACGTCACCTACTCTAAATACCCATTTCTCAAGACTTTCACCTACATCGCCCACAAGCGCTTTTCCATTTCTTACATGGCATGCAGCACAAGAATGATTAATGTAATGCTTGCCAAGTTTGCCGACTTGTTCTGTCCAAATGGGGTTATCTAAACGTTCGTCATGGCTGCCATCTTCAAAATTAGTGTGATGTACGCGCCTACCCTCAACAAAAGGTTGAGCATTGTGTGCACTTAAATTAGTAGCCATCTGCATAAACCTACCTGCAGGCTCCTCGCTATAGTTATAGCCTAAGGTTGTCTCACCACCTGATAAACCTTTTGCAGGAATGGGCGTGCCGTCATTTGAACCGAATTGATTTTCAACGCCCCGCTCCCATTCAAATGGTGCTACGCCAGTCTGACCAATCACATAAACAAAAGAAGTACCATAGTAGTTCAAACGAGCCCCGGCTGGAGGATTTAACAAAAATTGACTGACTTCAAATTCCATGTTCATGCCAGGCTCCAAAGTAGGCTGAAACTGTCCTCCATTTTCCCACTTGTTGACAATGTCCAAGGTATACATGTGTTGAATACCCTCTTCACTGATCTTTTCAAAATCTTCGTTCCAAGTGCCTTTACCGACAAACACCACACCAGTTTCGTTTGGATTAACTTTCGCTTCCTCTTTTTGTGGATTGAAATGAAATTGTCCTGTCGTATTACGACCCCAAAACCATACTCTGAACTCTCGAGCGCCTAACTTTGCTTCAGTAATAAAAGTCGCTCTAATAAGACTTTGTCCATTTGGCACATGATCTTCAAGTTGTATCCTCGCGGTACGGAATTCCCAATAGTGAGCAAGGTAATGGTCATAATGATCTTGGATGGTTATATCTTTTGCATGGCGATCTCTGCCACGATCACCAATTCGCGTTATCAGCACGCCATCATCACGCACAAAACGGCTCACATCTTCTAAGCTTGTATTTTCATCATATAGCGCGGTAATGATTGACTCAGTATCAACCGGCGGTGGCAGCGTTGGTGGTGTTACGGGTGGTGGTGTCACCGGCGGTGGGTTAGGAGTTGCTGGCTCCGATGTATCGCCGCCGCCACACCCACTTAAGGCAAAAAAGGCTAAAAAGAGGTATACAAGATGTTGTTTCATGGTTGTTCCAGACGGCTACCGCATTTTTCGTCGCAAAATGATTTCATAACATATTTGTAACATGAAAAAATATCTCCAGCTGACATTAGCGCTAAAAAGGTATATAGGCACGACTAGTCGGGCTTTTTGAGTAATTTAATGACAGTAAATGAAGCTTAGACAGGGATTTGATGCGTCATTTAAGGCGCTTCACAATAAACCTAGCGCCATTTCAGTTTGTGCTTGTGAATAACTATTTAGTTTTTTATGGCCTGGCGACCATCCTACTAAAAAGCGCTCAAAATCTGCCCAAGCGAAGGGGATTAAGCCTCGCCATTCTTCATCCAGGCTCTCCAAACTGCATTGTGATAATGAAGAAGAAAGTACTCTTTTAAGCTCTATAAAGTATGCATTTACCATCGATGGCATATACTGATACAGCTGATGATTATCAAAACAACTGCCTAAGAAATATACGAGATCTTTTACCCCACAGCCTCTGCCAACATATTGAAAGTCAACTGCGGCGACGTGAAGGACATCAGACGAAAAACAAAAATTCGCTAATTTAGCATCCCCATGCAAAAGGGTCGTATACACCGCATTATTCAAACGCTGATCAATTAACTTGGCCGCATCTTTTAAGTTAGAGCTCTGCATTTTCTGCCATTCCTCAGGTCGGGTATCTAAAAACCAGTAAGTACCAATAGGCCAAACAGCGCTGATGTTTGCCGCAAAAAAGCTAGCATGAAAATTCGCAAGCCAAGATACACACTTTTTAGCCACCGCTAAATTTGCGTTTGAAAAACGTGTATCTAAGCCTTCAGCATCTAAATCTTCCATGATTATCCAGATGTCTTTACTTGACGCGCCAGACGCTTCCATTTTTGGTACTCTGCATTGAGCACTGCAGTGCGTGGCAAGTTCTTCATAAAAGCGCTGCTCGTTATAATATGAGGAGACTTTACGCTGATGCGAAAAATCTGTGTTCCAAGCTCTTGGATGATGAGGGGTATTGAGTAACTTAATATGTTTTGTAATACAAAAGCTTTGCGAAGCCGGTAATCGATAGCGGGCAATTTCACCATACCCACTCCACAGTGCTTGTACTTGATGAAGTTTCGATGCCTGAGGATCTTCAAAAAGATCTTGAATTTTTGTCAGTAAAAAATCCGCTTCAGGCATCTTGTTTCACTACATTTTTTCTATAGCGATGCGCTGCTCTTTAATCTTATCGAGCTGCATCTTTGCATCTGCAAGCTTAGCTTTTTCTTTATCAATTACTTCAACTGGCGCTTTTCCAACAAAGTTTTGATTATTTAGTTTACCTTCTGTTCTTGCGACATCTTTTTCGAGCTTGTCAGCAGCCTTATTCAGTCTCGCCAGTTCTGCGGCTTTGTCGATTAGACCCGCCATCGGTATTAATATTTCCATCTCACCTACCAAGGCCGTTGCAGAGGCAGGCGCCTGAGCCGATGCATCTAAAACATCGATGCTTTCAAGTTTGGCTAGGGTCAATAAATACGATTGAGTATTGGCAAGTCTTGATACATCTTGTGCATGCATATTATGCAATAATACTGGGAGGCGTTTAGAAGGAGCAATATCCATTTCTCCGCGAATATTTCTAATGCCCATTACAAACGCTTTTACCCATTCAATATCCTGCTCGGATTGCTCATCGATTAAAGACTTCGTGAATGTTGGAAAAGCATCAACCATGATACTTGGAGCATTTGTGACATTTGCAGAAAGCGGTTTTATCTTTTGCCAGATTTCATCGGTAATAAAAGGCATAAACGGATGAAGCACCCGCATTAGTTGCTCAAGTACGTTGATAAGAGTATGGCGCGTTCCACGTTTTTCAGCCTCGCTGGCCGTTTCACTATTGACTATCGGTTTACTTAATTCCAAATACCAATCGCAAAATTGGTTCCACGTAAATTCGTACAAAGTCTGCGCCGCAAGGTCAAATCGATACTCACTAAGCTGCTGTTCAAACTGCGCCACCGTGCGTTCAAAACGAGACCAAATCCATTTATCAAATGGGCTTAGCACCAACTCGCCACCGGCATTTCCGGTGTCAAACTCTTCAGTATTCATCAAAACAAAGCGAGTGGCGTTCCAAATTTTATTGCAAAAATTACGATAGCCCTCAACACGACTCATATCAAAGTTAATATCGCGACTGGTTGAAGCCATTGCAGCAAAGGTAAAGCGCAAGGCATCTGTACCATAGGGGTCAATACCGTTTGGAAACTGTTTGCGAGTTTGCTTAGTGATTTTTTCAGCGAGCTGCGGCTGCATCATCCCAGTGGTACGCTTGGCAACTAACGCTTCTAAGTCAATGCCGTCAATAACATCGATAGGATCGAGCACATTTCCTTTAGATTTTGACATTTTGTCGCCGTTCTCGTCTCTAACAAGCCCGGTGATATAGATATCTTTAAAAGGAATTTGCCCCGTAAACTTTTTAGTCATCATGATCATTCTGGCGACCCAAAAGAAAATAATATCGAAGCCAGTAACCAGCACCGAACTTGGCACAAAGGTATTCAACTCGGGTGTTTTTTCAGGCCATCCCATTGTCGCAAATGGCCACAGCGCTGATGAAAACCAGGTATCGAGAACGTCTTCATCTTGGCGTAACGCTATATCGTTCGATAGACTATATTTACTGCGCACCTCCGCTTCTGACTTACCAACATATACTTTGCCGTGCTCGTCAAACCATGCCGGTATGCGGTGCCCCCACCAAAGCTGACGAGAGATACACCAGTCTTGGATATTGTGCATCCATTGATAATAGGTTTTGTTCCAATTTTCAGGAACAAACCTAATTTCGCCTGACTCCACCGCTTCAATAGCGGGTTTAGCCAAAGACTCTACTGCCACATACCATTGGTTAGTCAAGTACGGTTCGATGACGACACCACTTCGATCACCCCTAGGGACTTTTAATTTATGTGGTTTTATTTCCACCAATAAGCCAAGAGCATCCAAGTCTGCAACAATGCGCTTACGGCATTCAAAGCGATCTAATCCGCGATAGGCTTCAGGTGCTTCATCGTTGATTTTTGCATCATCACAAAGAATATTGATAAGTGCTAAGTTATGACGTTTGCCCATCTCGTAGTCATTAAAATCGTGCGCAGGAGTAATTTTTACGCACCCAGTACCAAAGTCTTTATCTACATAGTCATCGGCGATTATAGGAATTTCGCGGCCGGTGAGCGGAAGAGTTATGGTTTTACCCACCATATTTTTGTAACGCTCATCATCAGGGTGCACTGCAACTGCGCTGTCACCCAACATGGTCTCAGGGCGAGTGGTAGCCACGACTATACTGGAACTGCCATCGCTCAGCGGATAGCGCATATGCCACATCGAGCCGTCTTCTTCCTCGCTGACCACCTCTAAGTCGGATACTGCGGTAAGCAGCACGGGGTCCCAGTTTACTAGGCGTTTGCCACGGTAAATAAGCCCTTCGTCATATAGCTGAACAAAGACCTCTTGCACCGCTGCTGAGAGCTTGTCGTCCATCGTGAATACTTCACGATCCCAATCTGGCGAAGTACCCAAGCGGCGCATTTGTTGCGTAATATTCCCGCCCGATTCTTCTTTCCATTCCCAGACGCGCTCAACAAATTTTTCACGACCTAAGTCATGCCGAGTTTGGCCCTGTGCATTTAGCTGACGCTCAACTACCATTTGCGTAGCAATACCCGCATGATCAGTACCACATTGCCATAGGGTATTATCACCCTTCATACGATGGTAGCGAATCAAGGCATCCATAATAGTGTGTTGAAAAGCATGCCCCATATGCAGACTACCCGTGACATTTGGAGGCGGTAATAAAATGCAATAAGGCTCGCCCTGTCCAGACGGAGTAAACATGCCTTTAGATTCCCAATGCTGGTAACAAGCTTGTTCAATTTGACTAGGGTTAAATGTTTTTTCCATGGAAAAGCTTCTCTTTTTCAATTAAGTAAGGCGCAAACACCAGATGTAAGTTTAGTTTGAGTGCTCATCAGCATTGACAAAGACCATTCTGCAGCCGGCCTGTTTGTATTGCTTATATCGCTCACGTGCGGCCATTTTAAGGGTTTCGTCACCGGGCACAAAATCAACAACGTGCTGATACGAAGCAAAGGTTGGTAAAAATTGATTGGACACATTAATCACCAGCTTCTTATTGCGAATAGCATGGCTGTCTAAAGCGCTTAACCAGGTGATTTCAACAGGCGAGCCGTTCGCTGGACCCTCACCTAGCAAATTGTGGGCAATAAACAAATTTGGCGGCTGCTGCCAGATATATTCATCTATGGCCTCTGCATGCTTTTTATCAGAGCACAGCACCGTCAGGTACTGCCTCTGCTGATAGTTGCTTGATATTAGCTCGACAATGTGAGCCATCAGCGCGTTATCGGCGGCTTGTGCACTTGCCGGTAGCTCGTAGAATGACACCTGCATAATCGCTTGCTCTATTCGTCGGTCGCAATGTTAGCTTTATTCATCAAGTATTGGGTTAGCATTGGCACAGGTCTGCCGGTTGCGCCTTTGCGTGCTCCGCTGAGCCATGCTGTGCCGGCAACATCTAAATGCGCCCAATTGTACTTTTTGGTAAACCGAGATAAGAAGCACGCTGCCGTAATTGCTCCTGCAGGACGCCCTCCTAAATTTGTCATATCAGCAAAAGGGCTTTCGATTTGATCTTGGTATTCATCCCATAGCGGCAGTCGCCATGCTCTATCTGAGCTTTGCTCTGATGCATTGACGATTTCATGCGCCAGTGGATTATGACTGCTAAATACTGCTGTGGCATGCTTACCGAGCGCAATAACACAAGCTCCGGTTAGCGTCGCGACATCGATAACGGTATCTGGTTCTAAACGCTCTACGTAAGTTAGCGCATCACACAGCACCAAACGACCTTCTGCATCAGTATTTAATACTTCAACCGTCTGACCTGACATGGTTGTCAAAATATCACCTGGGCGATAAGCGTTAGCATCCGGCATATTTTCACATCCCGCCAGCACACCCACCACATTCAAAGGTAAATTTAGTGCTGCAACGGCGTGCATCATTCCTAATACGCCAGCAGCTCCGCCCATGTCGTATTTCATTTCATCCATTGCTTCACTCGGCTTAATTGAAATACCGCCTGAATCAAACGTTAAGCCTTTACCCACTACAACGATTGGCGCTTGGTCTTTCGGGCCACCAGAATGCGTAATAATGCTCATAAATGATTCGTTAACCGAACCTCGTCCAACAGCTAAATAGGAATTCATGCCCAACTCAGCCATTTTCGCCTCGTCGATAGTCTCAAGAGACAACGTTGCATATTCAGAGACTAATTCTGCTGCCTGCTCATTCAAATATTTTGGGTTACAAATGTTTGGAGGCATGTTCGCTACATCTTTTGCGACTTTGACACCTTTACTGATTGCCTGAGCATGCTCAATAGCTCGTTCACCTAGCGTAAGGTCTCTGCGTGTAGGCACGTTGAATACCATTTTACGTAATGGTCTTCGAGGCTCACCCTTTTTGGTTTTTAATTGTAAGAAGGTATACAGGGTATCATTAGCTGCTTCTACAGCCTGCCTGACTTTCCAATAAGTATCACGCCCTTTGACATGCAGCTCAGTTAAAAAATTAACGGCTTCCATTGAGCCGGTTTCATTCAAGGTTTGGATAGTTTTAGCAACTATTTGTTTGTACTGACGTTCGTTCAATTCACGCTCTTTACCACAACCAACCAATAAAACTCGCTCGCTCAATACGTTCGGCACATGGTGCAATAACAACATTTGACCGGCCTTGCCTTCAAGATCTCCGCGTCGAATAAGATTGCTGATATATCCTTCACTAATTTCATCTAATTGCTCAGCGACTGGCGTCAAACGACGTGGCTCAAACACGCCAACCACAATACATGCGCTACGTTGTTTCTCTGGACTACCGCTTTTTACTCCAAATTCCATGATGACCTCTTTTGTCATGTTGCACTGCTTGAATGACAATTACTTATATTGTTTGAATTTAAAAAACCGAGGCAAAATTAACATTTGTTTGCCTATCGGCTATATATTTTTCTGTGCTACACTTTAGCAAATTATGCGGCATTTACATACAAAACTGTAATAAATCGTAAGCTTACTTGAATATCGCCGCCTTTCCATCAAAAACGAACATTTAGTAAACAAAGAAACTGGCCCAGATGCTTATTTTTAGATATCTCCTGCGGGAAACATTCAAATCTCAAATTGCCGTTTTTTTCATCTTAATGTCAATTTTTATCACCCTACGCTTTGTACGTGTACTGGGCGACGCTACTGACGGCAATGTTCCTGCTGACTTAGTGTTAGGCTTCATCACGCTATACAGCCCGGTATTGGCATCTTTAGTGCTGCCAATAAGTTTGTTTCTGGGAATTATGCTTGCCCACGGGCGCATGTACGTCGAAAGTGAAATGACGGTGCTCAAAGCATGCGGAGTGAGTGAGTGGTACGTTACCCGTGTAACATTACTTTTTTCGCTAATAATCGCCGTGGTAACTGCTGTAGTCACTTTGTATCTGGCTCCTTTAGCCCTTGAAAAAGAATACCAACTTAAAGAAGAAGCCGCGGCAACAAGTGGGATCGCAGCTGTTGTGCCCGGACGATTCCAACAAACCGGAGACAGCAAAGCGGTTATCTTCGTGCACGATACCGACAATGATACCGATTCCTTGGTAAAAGTCTTTTTATCTCAACGCACCAAAGAGGATGATGAAGTACACCTTATTTATTCAAAACAAGGGCGCATAGAAGAAAGCGCATTTGGCGAGCAAACCTTAATTCTAGTGAACGGTCGTCAATATGACGGTCGGCAAATGCAAAACGACTATCAAATCGTTAACTTTGATGAATATGCCGTAACTATCACGCCACCAAATCGCACGCAAGAAGGACGCAAGCTTGTTGCTGTATCTACCGCCGAACTTTGGAACATGGAAGGTGTTGAGGCATCGGCAGAATTTCAGTGGCGCATCGCGATCCCTCTTTCTTTGCCGTTCTTAGTGCTAATTGCAGTTCCGATGAGCGCGGTAGATCCTCGTCAAGGCAGATTTGGAAAGATGCTGCCAGCTCTTTTACTTTATTTGGGTTATTTTCTGCTGCTATTAGCCTCAAGACGAATCATGGAGGACGGTAACTTACCGAGTTTCTTGGGCTTATGGTGGGTTCATGTGGTGATGCTTATTATAGGTATCGGCTTAATTGCCCGAGATAGAAAAACCGGTGCAATTATTCGTCAAATGTTCATAAGGCAAAGAAATGTTTAAGATCATTGACTTATATATCGCACGCACGCTGTTAAGTACCATCGCAGTCACCCTATCAGTATTGCTTGGTCTTAGCGCATTGATTAAGTTTGTAGAACAGCTGCGACGTATTGGTCAAGGTGATTACGATATGACAATTGCCGCGCTTTACGTATTTTTAAGCTTACCTCGAGAGATTGAACTATTTTTGCCTATGGCGACCTTATTGGGCGGCCTCATCGGCATGGGCTTATTGGCGCAAAGCAGCGAGCTGGTTGTCATGCAGGCTTCAGGCCTGAGCCGAGCAAACATTACCATGTCGGCAATGAAGTCGGTTGTCGTGGTGATCATTGCAATGATGGCGTTGGGCGAATTTGTGACTCCACCAAGCGAAAGTAAAGCGAAAGAGCTCCGTACCCAAGCATTGTCTGGAGGAAGCCTTCTCTCTTCGGGGTCGGTGACTTGGGCAAAAGACGGCAATGATTTTGTGAGCATATCGGAGGTTCTTGACCAAAACAGTTTGCAGAGCATTGAAATATTTAAATTTGATACTGACCTCAACCTTACTGAAATAGTAAAAGCCGAGTTTGCTCAGTTTAACGGCGAGAACTGGACGCTAAATGACGTTAACCAAATGTTTTTCACTGAGCAACAAATCTCTAATCAACAGCTAGAAAAGCTTGAATGGGATAGTTCATTAACACCAGACAAACTCGGTATTGTTGCGGTAAAACCAGAAGCATTGTCGATACGAGGGCTAATTGACTACGTTGCATACTTAGAAAACAACGACCAAGAATCGGCTCGCTATGAATTGGCGCTATGGCGAAAAATCTTTCAGCCTGTATCAGTTGCAGTAATGTTGTTGCTAGCGATGTCTTTTATATTTGGACCACTGCGCAGCGTCACTATGGGTGCGCGCACAATCATGGGTGTACTTGCTGGATTTGCCTTTTTCATTAGTAACGAAATGTTTGGACAAGTTAGTTTGGTGTTCAGCTTGACCCCCGTACTAGGCGCATTGTTACCCAGTGCAGTATTTGCGATGTTAGCGGCCTTTTTGTTGAAACGAAAGTAGCTCTGCTACCACGCTCTATGGTGGTTCTCTTCGGCACTTAAAAACAACACTTCAGTACGAGTCAGTCGGTCTTGCAATGCAAGTTTATTGCGAAAATCCAACAGTACTAATAGGGTGCCTAAGCCACCCAATGCGCTCAACAACCTTATTATTAAACGTCCGTATCCTACTGGCTCGTCTGGGTTCAAGTTATATATTCGAATGCGCCATGCCCGCATTCCTAGTGTTTGACCACCGTTTTTCCAAAACCACAAAAAGAAGGCACAAACCCAAAAAGTCACCCAAGCCTGAACAATGAGTTTGTAGAGCCAATCTTGCTGCATAATCTCACTCACATGCTCGTAGCCTTGCTTTGACAAAACATTTGTCTCAAACAGCGCAGTCAGTATGCCAATTAAAATAAGCGCCGAGAGCATACCAATTGCTACGGCAATAAGACTGTCATAAACCATTGCGGCTAAGCGCCTAAAAAACCCAGCTCTTTGCGAGACGTTTGATTCCATATCTGAACTTTACCTTCGACGATTGACAAGCTTACTAAAGTGGCGAGAGTGTAGCATTTTTTTGCTAAGTCAAAACCCGCTTACGGTCATCTAATGAACAATCAGTGATTGGATTTGTAAATAAGACTTGATAGCAAGCGCCAGATAGCTATAATGCTCGGCACTTCGAAAGAAGGTTTTTCCACAATGCCAGAGTGGCGAAATTGGTAGACGCAGCGGATTCAAAATCCGCCGGTAGTAATACTGTGCCGGTTCAAGTCCGGCCTCTGGTACCATTTACAATTAATAGTTTCTCAAAAATGCCTATGCAGGCACTTCTAGCGAAAGCTTATATCCAGAATATTTTCTTATATTGATAACTCGGTCGCCGTCTAGCAGCAGATATTGACCTTTTATACCTTTAAGCTCACCAGAAAACGCCATCTCTTTATCGAGATTAATCGATTTTATTTTTGCTGGATAAGCGACAACAGGATAGTCAATTTCAATTTGCTCTGCATCAATTGGAGAAATAGATTGCAGGCCAAATTTTTGCATAAGCTCATCTAATTCTGGCTTCGCTTGTTCAAGTAACTTGTTTTTAACATCATTCAGATCCAAAGGAGCTATATGCCCTTTAAGCATCGTCCTCCAATTAGTTTTATCGCTAATGTGTTTGGCTAGTGCAGTTTCGACTAAACCACTAAGTTTACGCTCGGTAACGCGGAATATAGGCAGTGCTTGGGAGGCCCCCTGATCTATCCAGCGCGAAGAAACTCCCTTAACAGCATGGCGAGTAATTCCTACCTTTGCGGCGCCTGTATTAGCTAGATAGACAAAATGTGATTGCAAACAATGGGCCTCTCCCCATTCAGGCTCTCTGCACGTACCTTCATGATAATGGCATTTTTCAGGTTTGATAATACAGCTATCGCATTGGGCTAAACGCATCAAACAGGGGTAACAATATCCTTGACTAAAGCTCTTTTTGGTTACTCGATTGCAATGTACGCAATTTATTGTTCCTTCATAAGTAAGGCTAATGTGTTTTCCTATTAGGGCGTTCATATCCACAAGTAAATCATCTATAGGTAAATGATATTGTGCTTGATTGTTGATATTTACACTAACCTGCATTTTTTGAATATTACCTTGATACACAAACAACTCCAAAGCGCTTAATATAACGTTAGTATGCACAACGACAGCGCTAAATACTACCTTCCTGAAACGAGTATTGCTGTAAACATCTTATAATAATAGCATATCCATATAAAAACGATTTATGCCTTGAATCAAGTGATTTTTAACGAAATTTTAGATACGTTTTTTTGCATAATTTTCTGCTTATATTTTTAAGACTCCGTTTATTTAAGCCCGCATAGGAGAATATACATTAAGAGAGTTTAAGGCCATACATTGAGCAGTTCATCGATACTTCTGTTCTGATTTTGATGCAAACGTAGCCAATAATTATTGTTATCTTGAAGCAACTTACATTAAAGTTATCCACAACACGATTGAGTACATCGCTTTTTTAATACTAACTATGAAAAAACGCCGCACAAAACGCCTGACATTAAAAGAAGTTGCAAGCCAAATTGGGGTCTCTACAGCGACCTTATCCAATGCGTTTAATCGCCCTTCACAGCTTTCGCAAGAGCTTAGAAAGGACATACTCCACTCATGCGAACAGATAGGATATGCGGGCCCTAATGCAGAATCTCGTCAGTTACGAATAAGCAAAACCAAAGTGATTGCAGTAAAGCTGTCAGATCAACGTACTAACAATTTTTTAGACCCTGTCAGCAATCTCGTTTTGCAAGGGATATCACAAATTTTAGAGGAAGCAGACTACAGCATTTTATTGTTGCCACCATATTTCAAACTTCAGCATATAGAAGGGCTAAAGTCTTTCGTTGAAGGGTTTGTTTTTTGCGGCCCCCCTTCACGCGATTGTCTCGACGAACTAGCCCATCAGAGAAAAGCCATAGTCGCGATCGACTTTACAATAGACAAAGGGGTGTCTATTAACATCAATAATCGACAAGCGGCCAAAGCATGTGCGCAAGTAGGATTTTCTCATAATCCCGATGCTACATCGGTTTTAGGGCTAAAACTAAGCCAACAAAACGAAAACACTAGCCTGGATAATACGACATTGTCAGACTCACCAGAAAATGTCATGGTCGAACGTCTGAAGGGCTATGAAGAGGCAGCCCTTGATAATAACCTGCTTATTCATAAACAAAACATCTGGAATATTCCGGAAAATACCCACTTTTATGCTTACGAAACCGCAAAATATGTTTTACAACAACCATCTCGACCAGAACTATTGCTTTGCATGAGCGATCAAATAGCACTGAGCGCAATTCAAGCAGCAAAGGATTTAGGGCTGTCTGTTCCAGCAGATGTTTTGATTACTGGTTTTGATGGCATTTTCGATGCACAAAGGTCGCGGCCTACGCTAACAACAATTGAACAACCTAGTATATTAAAAGGCAGGGCAGCCGCAGAGGCATTGTTCGGTCGCAGGCGAGAACACAAAATAGTAATGCATGCCCCTCTAATCATTGGCGAATCCTGCCCATTAAAAAACAAAGGGAATTCATAACGAAAACGTAGCCTTGCAAAGGATTGAAAAACATTGAGGATAAATTTTTGTTATGGACACCGATGTTCCTTTTAGTGCAAAGTGGTATCCTTAACGGCCATAAGAGTTTAAATAGCAGTAATGTTTTCCTTTTACTCTTTACCTTTGTAAACAAGCGCTATATTTGCGAGATAAGACTAAGGTTATTGCGATGGGCATACGTATTCGTTTGATGTATTTCTCGTCACAAATAAGAAGCTCGTTAATCATGAATCACAGAGCTAATTCTGCAAAAAGGGCTTCTGCACGTTATGCAGTTCGAATAAATATTCGGCAGATTAAATTTAATTGAGGGCATTATGCTACTAAGACAAACCAACATAAAAAAACTAAGCGAGCATGAGTATGACGTTTTAGTGGTTGGTTCGGGTATAAATGGTGCGGTTTCGGCAGCTGCATTAAAACGCAAAGGCGCTAAAGTAGCACTTATAGACAGAGGTGATTTTGCTGGCCATACATCTTCTAATTCCTCTAACCTAGCTTGGGGCGGCATTAAGTACCTTGAAAACCATGAGTATTTGTTAGTCAATAAACTGTGTAAAAGCAGAAACCATTTGATGAGAAGCTACCCATCAACCGTTAAAGAAATTCGCTTCCTCACCACCTTACAAAAGGGTTTCCGTTTTCCTGCATGGTTTGTCTATATCGGAACACTTTTGTACTGGGTTATGGGACGATTTTTCACTCAAAAACCAACCTTCCTGAGCGCATCAGAAATCAAAAAAACCGAAAGCGTAATTGACGTTAAAAATTGTCAGGGTGGCTTCGAGTACTCGGATGCTTTTCTGTATGATAACGATGCGAGATTTGTTTTTAATTTCGTACGCAGCGCAATGGATAACGGAGCGATTGTTGCTAATTATGTGGGTGCCAAGGAAAGTAAAATTGAAGATGGTCTGTGGCATACCCAAGCTTATGACGTAATTGATGGCAAAGAATTTGTGATTCGCTCAAAAGCTGTCATTAACGCATGTGGACCGATGGTAGATGTATTTAATCAATCAAACCATCAAGTCACTGAGCATAACCATTTGTTCTCCAAAGGCGTTCACCTGATCGTTGATAAACTTACTAGCGTGGATAAAGTACTCGCATTTTTTGCCTCTGATGGTCGTCTATTTTTTGTGATCCCCATGGGTCAAAAAACCTGCATAGGTACAACCGATGACCAAGTGGAAAATCCAAACTCTGAGGTCACTGATGCAGATCGTAAGTTCATCTTAGACAATGTAAATGCATTGCTAGACTTAAAAAAACCGCTAACGACCGCAGATATAATTTCAGAGCGCTGCGGTGTTCGCCCCCTTGCTGTAAAAGGCGGAAAGGGTGAGGCTGACTGGGTTCAATTATCTAGAAAACACGCTATTGATGTTAATTCAGACGATAAGTATATGAGCATTTTTGGCGGCAAGTTAACCGACTGTATAAATGTTGGCGAAGAAGTTTGTCAGCTCATTAGCAAAATGGGAATTCAATTACCTCACAAAGAAAAGATTTGGTATGGAGAATCCTCGCATGCCGTTAAGGCTGAATTTGAGCATAGAGCCAAATTACTTGATTTGGATTCAATGACTCCTGAATATTCGTCTGAAAAGCTTACCACGCGCTTATGGAGACGCTACGATGGTCATGCATTACAAATCCTTGATGAAATACAGCGAGATCCGTCGCAAGCAGAACAGTTAATGAAAAATGCTGAGTATTTAAGAGCCGAACTACACTATGCTGCAAGACGTGAAATGATCACAACTTTAGAGGACTTCTTACGTCGACGCTCAAAAATAGAAATGGTGCTAAGAAAAGAAGATATTATTGCGACACCAGGCATCATTGAAGCCTGTGAGATACTCTTTGGCGACCAAGCTGACAAGAAGCGGACAGAATATATTAAGGCTTGCCAAACCACGTAAGACTATTTTGTTGCTTATAGCTTGAGCAATACAAACCATTTATTATGAGTATCTTATTTACTTGGTTTGATACTTAAAGACAGTAGCATATCATCGAGGATTGTATGCAAGTCATTAAATTTCTCGTTAGTAATGTAGATACTCATACTTGAGCGGACACTTATATCAACGCCGTGCTGGTCATCTAAGAAGGTGTTTTCTAAGGCCTCTTGAACACGTTCAAAAAATGATTTCGCCGAGCCTTCTTCAATATCTCTTAGACATAGAATAAACTGCTCTGGAGCAAAGCGACCTAAAATATCGTTATTGCGAGTTACCTTAGTGAGAGTACTAGCGATTTTTTGCAAAACATAATCGCCTTTTGTAGAGCCTACTTGCCTGTTGACCTCTCGGAAGTTACCAAGGTCAAAAATGGCCAGCGCATTAATCTTCCCTTCACTTGGTAAATCGAGCTTCGCGATATCATGAACTGCTGTTTTACTATTGAGCAACTTAGTGACGGGGTCTATAGACAATAACGCTATACGTCTTTTACGAATAAAATAGGCTATTACTACAACAACCAAAACCAATAAGAGAATCGCGCCAACGGTTATCTGTTCCTTACGTCTTTCGGCAAGTATAATTTTATTCTCTAGCACATATATTTGGCTGTATAGATTAGCAATACCAATTACCCTCGCTAAACCGTCTTGATTCTGTTTAATATCATCTAGTCTTTGGATGCTGTTTTCAAATGCCATATTAGCGGCTTGAAGATCTCCAATTGCCATGTTTGAGCGTACTAAAAACTTGTGGTAGTCATAACTAGCATACGGTTTCTCAGCATCACTTAATTTATTCTCAATATCTACGAATGCTTTGAGGCACACTAAATCCTTGTGATACAAGCAGGGGACGGCACTGTACCATCTATATAAGCCTCTATAAAATCGAGTATCTACTTTAGGCAGTATCTCTGCGAGCAACGGAAGCGTCTTTTCTAATTCCGCGATTTTATTAGTACGGTAATAATAACCAGACTTCGCGTAGTAATACCAAAAATCAGTTAGGGGGGTTCCTACTTCTTGATTAATCAGCGCAAAGTCTTCTATAGCCTCGTATGCTCTGTCATATTGACCACTGCCTAACAGCGAAGTAATTGCACTGATTAATATTGATAAACGATTACTGCCAGTATAAACATTTTGTCCCATCTCATGAGCCTTGAGATATTGATCAGCAGCTAAAACATGCTGCTCTCTTGCCCCAAAAAAAAGACCTATACTATTATGAATATGAGCTAAAGCTCTGAAATTACCTGATTCGGCGTACTTTTCTACTAGTGCAAAGTAGGCTGCCAAGCGTTCACTATCGTTACTATAACCACTTTGTGGACAGTTAGTAATAAGACCTAAAGTGGCGCTCATTTCTATGTCTACAAATTTCCCTTCTGATAAACGAAGCGCATCACCGTAATGAATACACCTTTCGTCTCGTTCTTGAACATCGTAAGTGAAACCTAGCTGGTATGTAGCCGAAGCAAAATATTCGGTACTTTTATCTGCCTTAGGGTCACTAATAATAGCTTTGAGAGTATCTTGAGCTTGGTTATTTTCCCCATTGCAATTCTGATAGTGTGTTTGATTAACTAATAGCTGAAAACGATGACTCTCACTTAAGTTTTCTGAGGTCAAAAATTGGTTTAACTGCTCACGAAATGCTGGATTCGGACAATCGTAGGTAACAGTTTTTACCTGTGACAAAAAGCTATCAAGTGGAGTATTCGCAATGACATGAAAGGGGAAGGCAAGTAATGTAACTACTATAGCTGCTAGTTTGATAATATTTGGTAAGTTCAATTTGTACCCTTACTCTTTTAATTTCATAAAATCTGCCGCAGATTTAATGTGAGCCATAACACGTTGTTAGTGTATTCATTTATAACTCTGATCACAACTCAATTCAATTTGGAACCAACATGAGACCTTATTAAACCAGCTTTAACTACAACAAATCATAATTTTGACAGTAACCGTCGCCTAAAGACCGTCACCT
>NZ_JBGIYY010000011.1:0-168079 GCF_041380235.1 Glaciecola sp. SC05 | reverse complement strand
CGATTGATCTGATCACCAGATGCCATGAATGTTCAATCTATTATGGAACTATTTTGCAACTCGAAATTTCGTGGGGATACGTCAGACACTGACCCCCTTTTCCCTTTTCCTTGAACCTAAAACCCGATGGTTACTGATTTATAAATAAGTGTAATAACTGATGCACAAAGTGGTAGCGCAAAGGCAAATACATAAACCCTTCCCACCCATTTTGACAGCGAAGAAAGTTGATATTCGTTTTTCTTGAGCTCTCCAATCAGTGTTACAAACTTCCTACCTCGCAACAAATAGAAACCAAACATAACCATGAGAGTAAACATCAGGCCATAAAGAGCAGCTACTAGTTCATACTCAGAAAGCGTCTTATCAAAAACTGCTAAGTAATGAATATCATAACCCAAAGCACTATAGAAAAAGAGAACATTTAAATACAACACCACGGCAGTTGTGCCAGCAGTAAATGCCCATGCATACAAGCCAAATGAGTCGGTGGCAAACCAAACTTTTTCTTTACAAACTACATAAAAATAACAAAAAACGGCGTCAAGTAAGCGAGTCATTGTTGGAGATTCCTGTATAGAGGCACTAGATTGGCAATTTTTATAGCTTTCCCTTGTGATTTTGCACCTTGATGTGCAGCACTTGGTCGGTAATATTTAGTAAACTTGGATTAAGTTACACTGACCCCCTTTTACAAAAAATGTCTCCAAAGCGGTCTCAGTGCCCAAAGCGATAAGAAGACTAGAGCTGGCATACGCTTATTTTTACTCCACAAAAATTTGTGTTGCCCCTTAAGGAATTTTGCCCCTAAAAAGCAATCTGCGAGCTCAATAGACTCTCTTGCATTGGCGGCTTGGAGTTCAGGCAATTGACTGTTGCCCATGTATGTTCTTGCTCGCTCATCTGCGACCCATTGTTCGGCAATTTTTTGTGCTTCTTGTTGCAGTTTATCTTTAGGTACTACCCATTGAACGAGTCCTGCTGCCAGCGCTTCTTCTGCTGTTGGTCTCCAACCTTCTGGGCCCAGCATACGTTGTGCATTTTCTTCGCCCATTAGCCTCGCAAATTGAATGCTCGAGCAGCCCTCTGGCGTAATGCCTAAAGCGGCAAAAGGCGTAGAGTATGTCGAGGTATCTGAAGCAATAATGGCGTCACATAGGGTGGCTGACGTAACACTTGCGCCTATGGCTGGTCCATTCGTGGCAATCAGTATGGGTTTAGGGAAGCTTAAAAATCGCTCAAACAAAATTTCATTGTGCTCAACAATCAGTTTATGCAGTTTTTTAGGTGCCATCAGCTTTAAGGTACCGCCAAGGTTAACCCCAGCAGAATAATATTCACCCACGCCGGTAAAAATCACCACTTTGCTTGACGCATCTTCACGCGCCTTGTCAAAAGCATTCGCAAAAGCCTCCATCATTGGTGATGTCCAGCCGTTTAACTTCTTGGGCTTGTTCATAGTGATGGTTACTACAGCATTTTTAAAATAACTATTAATATAACTTGAATCGTTTTCACTAAGATTAAGATAGTTCAAAGCTGAACACTCCATATAGAAAAGCTTAAATAGTATTCTAGAACATAACAGATAAAACCAATTCAGATTTAAATTAAAGGGGCCTTAAATCGGGCCCCATTATCAAAATTATGTCGTGCGACAACTAGATTTAATATTAAGGTAGGTCGGCTAAACCTTTCATTTTGGATTTAATGGAAGAGCACTATTTAGACGAAACTGACCAATTAAAGCAGGCATAGTAAATTCACAGTTTTGAGTAAAGTTAACAGCGAAACGAGTTATTGTTCCTCCCATATCCCTTTCCAATTCTAATATTTCAAACATACCACTGCTTTGGTTGCATCCACGACCAGAACCAAAAAAACTTAACCCCGGTAAAGTCGGGGATTGAAACGGATATCGGGTCGCATCGTTATATACTCCGACGCCAATAACATCATCTCGTGGCGCAGCTAAGTCTAAATTCCAGTTATCATTACCATTAAAGCTCGCTCCAATATAGTTTTGAACGTCGTCAAACGCTTGAATCAGGAACTCACCATCCAGGGCCGTATACAACTGCTGCTGACCTTGTCCAATAAAATCTCCTTGCGGGCTATCGAAACTTAAAAATGTAGCATCCGTAGATAAATATCGTATTTCTTGTGTCTTTGTAACTTTGTAGCCTTCTTGATTTGAAATTGTGACTTGTACAACAAGGTTATCGGTTGTGTCACCCCCAAGTGTGAATTCTGTTCGCCCCTGATCAGGTGAATTAAAACTAATTCCCGTGTTGCTTAATTCGCTCCACTCAAAGCTTAGCTCTCCTGCAATATTGCTGGTGGAGCTGGTAGCATCTAACCATGGTGTGTCACCTGCCCGGTACAAAAGAGACTGCGCTTGAATAATCGGAATAATGTCGGTACTTGTTTGTATTTGCGCTCCAAAATAAGAATAAGTACTTTGATTAGTGCTTGTTATCGTCAAGTTTGGGAGATTATAAGTTATCCCAGCTTGTAGCGAATCCTGAGGAGTTATAGTAACGAGAGCGCCATCAATAGAAATAAGTGCTGGAATACCCGTACGCGGAAAACTATTAGGTTCAAATTCTAGACGGCCAAAGTTAAGCTCGGCCATACTAACCGGCCTAGAAAACATCCAACTGATACTGTCGCTCAGACCAAAACTATCAATACTAGACGCGCTGATGTTGCCAACGAACGCAAAATTATCTGATCTGAAATCGTAGATAAACTGGGGAATCTGTCCGTTAAAGGCCATCATGGCACCTTCGATTGCATCCAACCAAGGACGTGAAATAACCGTTGAGTTAGATTCAATATCAAATAGTGAGGAATCTTCCACAAAGTTTGCCTTAATGGTAAAACGATCAGTTTCAGATGCAGAAATTATGAGCTCACCATCATTAGGGTATTCATTAAAGAATCCAGAAAACGGGGTAATTTGCTGAAAACTATAGGTCCCATCAAAAGCCTCGTCTCTAATGCTGCCGCTCGCACTTAGGGTATACTTTGCGTCGGTAAATTGCTCTGTTTTTGATATCTCGAAATCATTTAAGGTGAGGAGCAATTGACTATTTGCAGTAACGCGCAATGGATTATTCGAAGCCAGTGTTAGCTCCGTCCCAGTCTGATTTACATCATAGTGAACATGAATATCACCTGATAATCCAATATCATTACCTATGGATAATTCACTCGCATCTAAAATAATTTCATATCCGTTGCTCGAATCTAAGCTATTCACTGTGTAAACAATCGATCCATCAGTAATTTCCTGAAGAGCGTCTATATAGCACTCTCGGTAAGTCGTGATTAAAGTATCGCCAGTCGACAAGCGTTGGTTATCGTCATTGTCTGTCAGTGTATGAGTAAATAATCCACCATTGCTGCACGAAGATTCTGTTCCAAACCGATAGCTTGAAGTGTAAAAAATAGTGTTTTGACTGACATAACCAATTTGCAACATGCTATCAATTGAGGATAGCGTCCCTATGCTAGCATTTGGGGCATAATCAATTAGTAGATTCTGCACTGGGGGTGGGGGTGGAGGTGGGGGTGGGGGTAAATCAATACCAGAGCTGCCGCTTCCGCCACCACCACAGGCACTAAGAAGTAAAGAAGAAGCGAATAAAGCAACGAAGAATTTTAAGATGTGTCTTCTACTACGCATGTTTAGATGTCCTTATTCAAACAAAAAAATGATCAAAATGAGCTTGTAAGTGTCAGAACTTTATATAGAAAATCGTAAATATTCAATAGATAGAGCACACTGTTAATGACAAACTATTTATACTGTAAACTTCGAGTAACAATTATTTATGGAAACGTGTCGCCAACTCAACGATTTTGCTTTGTTATTGTATTTTTTATACCTTCCCAAGCATAAAAAGCGCGCAGCGCAGGTCGTCTCAGCGCTGCTAGAGGAAACCTTTGCAAGGGTGTTTTCCAATAGGGTAAATCTGGCAGCGTATTGGGCTCAACCAACAGCTGCGCGAGGCGTTTGCCGGCCTGAA
Source organism: Glaciecola sp. SC05 (assembly GCF_041380235.1). NCBI lineage: Bacteria > Pseudomonadati > Pseudomonadota > Gammaproteobacteria > Alteromonadales > Alteromonadaceae > Glaciecola > Glaciecola sp. SC05. The sequence goes on along the minus strand of NZ_JBGIYY010000011.1, from coordinate 164,045 downwards.
TCGAAAATGCAAGACCTGCTCCACAGTACCCTGCGCTATAGAGCATATTTTCTGACTTATCATGGAAGATACGCGGAGAGTCATCCAGCGATACGCTCACCCAACCACTCCAAAAGTGACTAATATCAATATCGCTTAGCTGCGGGAAGGTGGCAAAAAGCCCTTGTTTGAGGGCGTTTAAATATTTTTTATTGTCGGCATCTTTACCATATACTGCGCCGCGTCCGCCGAACAGCAGGCGATTATCGGGTAGTACACGATAGTAATATTTCAGAGCGCGAGTATCCATTACCATCAACCCAGCTTTCATAGAGATGCGCATCAGCTGCTCTTGATTGAGTGGCTCAGTCACGATAATGCTCGAGACCACCGGAAAAGTCCGGTCTGTGAGGACCGGGTGCAGACGTCGCTGACCATAAGCATTGGTCGCGACAATCAAGGTCTTCGCTTCAATGCTGCCCAATTCGGTGCGCACAATATGTTTGCTCTGTTTACGCTCGCAACTTATTACAGGGCTTGCGCCGAAGATGCTAGCACCCGCTTGCTCAACGCGTTTTGCCAATCCCTGACAAAATAACCATGGGTTAATCCCAATCGCATTTGGGTAATAAATTCCGCCATAAGCTGGCGTACCCGACAGGTATTCAGCCGCAATGTCTGCTTTTGTAAGCGCTATTATTGAATCGCCATAGTCATCCGATAAGGCCCTAGCCTGATCATGCAGTGATGAGACTAAACTGGGTTTGTGTGCTAGCTTTAAATAGCCACCGGCTGTGTCATCACATTCAATGCCATCGGCAATAAAGCCTTTCACCGTTGCTATCGATCTAAGATATTCAGCGTAGATATTTTGGCTAGTTTTTTTGTTCCAGCGTTTTGTCATTTGCTGCACGCTAAGCCTGCCAGTACCCGGTAACACAAAACCGCCATTGCGACCGCTACAGCCCCAGCCGGGTTGATTCGCTTCTACTACTGTGCACGATACATTGTATTTTTGACTCAGTTCCAAGGCGCACGACAATCCCGTATAACCGGCTCCAATGATCACTACGTCGCTTTGCTCGTGCCCTTGCAATTGGCGGTAATTCAACGGGCTACGTTTATTTGATGCATCAGACGCCCAATAGCTATTTGGAAGCGTTTGATCTGCAGGAGGAATAGGGTCTTTTATAGGGTCGTACATTAGGCCTGAGTTGACTCAAAGTGGATGATCATTTCGGCAGCCACGCAATAACAAATATTTTCACACACGGGGCATTCATAGCCATCTTCGATAGTATGGATTTGCCATTTATTCGGGTGTTTTTTGACTAATTCGCCGCCGCTCGCGGTAAAATATTCAAACGCTGAGTTCTGTGGGCTTTGCATCCAAATATGCGCGACACCCGCCAAGGCATTTTGCTGTTTGGCGCTCTCAATAGATTTTTGCAACAAACTTGAGCCCACACCTTTGCCGCGCATCGCGCTGTCTACCGTGTTGCACTTAAAGTAACACACTTGATCTTGTGGGTGACCCCACTGCTCTGGCGTACACCACTGATCGTGAGACCAATTTTGGCTTGCAATCGTGAGTCTAAAACCCACTAAATAACCATCGGGCGTTTGCTTGCTTGCCGAGCGTTTTGCTGGTGCTACCTCAGAATCTTGCTCAATCTCTTTATTTGATAGTGCTTCAGGCTCAGTTAGCACCGCAACCCAACTGGCATTTACATTGTTTGACCAACTGCGCTGATAGAGATCTTCCATTTGAGTCATATCGAGATAATTGTCGCCATGCACTTCATTGCCTAAGGCAATAATGGCATCAAAATGATGCGGGGCTAATTGAACGTATTTTAGGGTCATAGGGCGGTCATGCGGAATAAGAGATTCCAAAGAGTGGCAGTGAATAAAATCATAAACACATTCGAGAGGCGAGTAAAGCCATCTGACTCTTAGGATAATACAAGCTGAGAATAATAGAAGGCGACCAAGAGTGACAACTAGTTTCGTTTAATTTGTTTCCATGTGCCGCCATATTGATAAGCAGCACGTGATTTCGCCTTTGATTGACAGTCACTACAGTAAAACAACCATGGTTCTTGCTGCGCTAAACGTACCCGATATAAAATAGAGCTCGCTGTTGAGCAAGCGTCACAGCTTTTTTGCTCTCGCTCTCTGCTTATCTTTCCCATTGTTTAACAACACTGTCTGGTATAAAGAACGCCTGCAAGTTACTTGGGCTTAGCGACGTAAGTCTTCATCAAACATGTCGGGGTCTAATACCAATCCAGCTTCATCGGGGTTAGGGCTGGCAACGATAAACAAATCGTCACTTTGCAACCCTGGGGTCCAGCGCGCTAACCAATCGCTCAACGAAATTGCCTGCGCTTTGCAATCTGCCCATTCCCCGGTTGCCCAGTATTCAGCCAGCCCTTGCTCAGGCCATACGGGCACGCAATCTTCATCTTCGGTATTGAGCATCACGCTGCCATGTTCGTCAGTTAATATCCATAGCTGTTGATTTGCTTTGGCCTGCTCGAGTAAATAGGAGTAGCGCTTATCTGCTGGCATTTGCATGAGCTGCTGCAATTTTTGTTGCGTTTCTAATGACAAAATTTATCCCTCTTTATCGGAGTCTGCTAGCACATTCTGCTGCATAGAATCGCAGGGCATATCGCAGTTAGGCTTACCCACCACTTTTGCCGGCACACCCACAACCGTCATGCACGGCGGCACATTGCTCAGCACCACGCTCCCCGCACCTACTTTCGAACCTCTACCCACTTCAATATTGCCAAGGATTTTAGCCCCCGAGCCAATCATCACACCCTCGCGAATTTTGGGGTGGCGGTCTCCCGACTCGCTACCGGTTCCGCCAAGCGTTACTTCTTGCAGTATCGAAACATTGTCCTCGACCACCGCGGTTTCACCAATAACAATACCCGTAGCATGGTCAAACATAACGCCTTTGCCGATTGTTGCAGCTGGGTGAATATCCACCGAAAACACTTCGGAATTACGACTTTGCATAAACAGCGCGAGTTCTCTGCGGCCGTTTTGCCACATATGGTGTGCCAGACGATGTACTTGTAGCGCTTGAAAGCCTTTGAAATGAATCAAAACCGGTAAGTAAGAAGACACCGCTGGGTCGCGCTGAACGATAGCCTGGGCATCAGCGACTGCAGCATCTACGATACTGGGGTTGAGCATGTAGGCCTCATCAAACATTTCACGAACAGCAATGGCTGGCATCACGTCATCGCTCACTTTGTTCGATAAAATAAAACTCAATGAGGTTTCAAAATTATGGTGATTTAATACACAAGCATGCAAATAGCTAGATAGCATCGGCTCTTTTTCAGCGACTAACTTTGCTTCATGTTTCAGAGCTAACCAAAAGGCTTCGCTGTCGATAATGGTATATGGCAAGTTATTGTCCTGCGGTTTTTGTGATCACAAAGGTAAGCGGATTTTTAGCGCTCAACTTACTGCCTGAAATAGTCACACTGTCGCTACGAATAGCGTTTTGCACTTCTTGATTGACTTTATACATGAATACTATGCGCGCTATCACAACCACCGCAGCAATCGGGATAAGTACATTGCCGAGGGCTTCATAAGCAACAAGCGCAGGTACAAAAGTAATCGCCATAAGTGCCAGGAGCACCACTAACAGCACATACATCGAATATGGGCGGAATATCACTACGACCTTTTCGTTAGTTTCTGTGCGTTGATAGAATAAATCCATTGCTGACCTATAACATTTATTAATTATGCAGATTGATGGCTATGCGCCAATGTGAACGTAAATAAAAACTGTATAAATAACCAGCCTTATGATAAAAACTTCGTTCAGTTTGTTACACTATGCGGATAATACATAATTTAACAAGCTAGCGCCTTAGCAAAGCGGCGCGTATTTGCAGATTTTTACTCAAAATATTACCCAAAGGTTTACTTAATGGATGTATCTCGACTACTGGACGAGCTAAACGATAAGCAACGCGAAGCGGTAGCTGCCCCTAATGCTAACATGCTGGTGCTTGCTGGCGCAGGCAGCGGGAAAACCCGCGTATTAGTCCACCGCATAGTATGGATGATGGAAGTCGAAGCCATTACGCCGTTTAGTATTTTGGCCGTAACCTTTACCAATAAAGCTGCCCGAGAAATGCGTGGACGTGTGGAGCATTTAGTCAAAGCGCCGATGAACGCCATGTGGATAGGTACCTTCCACGGTTTGGCTCATCGCCTGCTTCGCCTGCATTACGAAGAAGCAAGACTGCCGCAAAATTTTAGTATTTTAGATTCAGACGATCAATATCGCCTAATAAAGCGCTTGCTAAAAGCCATGAATTTAGACGAAAAACATTGGCCAGCAAAGCAAATCCAGTGGTTTATTAACGGCAACAAAGACGAAGGGCTGCGCGCTGCGCACGTTGAAACTCATAACGACCCGACTCAGCAAAAGATGAAGGATATCTGCGTCGCCTATGAGCAAACCTGCAAGCGTTCAGGTTTGGTGGATTTTGCCGAGCTTTTATTATTAGCCTATGAGATTTTACGCGACAATGAGCCTTTACGACGCCACTATCAAAATCGTTTTAGAGCGGTATTGGTCGACGAGTTTCAAGACACCAACAATATTCAATACGCTTGGCTAAAACTCTTGAAAGGCCCTGAAAACAGCATGATGATTGTAGGCGATGATGATCAGTCGATATACGGCTGGCGCGGCGCCAATGTAGAAAATATCTCACATTTTCTGAAAGACTTTCCATCCAGTATTACTATCCGCTTAGAGCAAAACTACCGCTCTACCAGCAACATTCTTAAAGCGGCAAACGCGGTGATTGCTAACAATCAGGGGCGCTTAGGCAAAGACCTATGGACCGAAGGTTCAGAAGGTAAAAAAATTGCCCTGTATTCAGGTTTTAACGAAATGGATGAAGCCCGCTTTATCGTTTCGCGTATCAAACAATTTTTTGACGATGGTGCGGCCCTAAAAGACTGCGCGATCTTGTATCGCAATAACGCCCAATCGCGGGTGCTTGAAGAGGCCTTGCTACATGAAGGCTTAGCTTATCGTATTTATGGTGGTTTACGATTTTTCGAACGCCAAGAAATTAAAGATTCTCTTGCCTACATGCGCTTGGTGAACAACGCTATTGACGATGCCGCCTTTGAGCGGGTCGTAAACACACCCACTCGCGGCATGGGAGAAAAGTCCTTGAGCAATATTCGCAGCTACGCCAGAGAGCATAATCTTGCTATGTGGGATGCAAGTCAGGCCATGCTGTCGGCCAAGCTTTTATCAGGAAGAGCCGCCAATTCCCTGCAGAGCTTTATCGACATGATTAAAGGCCTTGCTGAACAAGTCGCGCCCTTAGAGCTTGAGAAAAAAGCCGATGCGATTATCAAAGGCTCTGGTTTGTATGCGATGTATCAAGCCGAAAAAGGCGAAAAGGCCCAAGCTAGGGTTGAAAACTTGCAAGAGTTAGTGACCGCATGTAAACAGTTTGAGCCGCCAGAAGATGCGGAAGAAATGACGCCTATGGCAGCCTTTTTAGCCCATGCCTCACTTGAAGCTGGCGAAGCACAAGCCGATGCTAATCAAGATGCGGTACAAATGATGACCATTCATTCTGCTAAAGGCTTGGAGTTTCCTTTAGTGGTGTTAGCCGGTGTCGAAGAGGGCATGTTCCCAAGCAACATGAGCAACGATGAGCCCGGTAGACTCGAGGAAGAGCGGCGTTTAGCATACGTGGGCATGACCCGCGCCATGCAGCAGTTGGTCATTACCTATGCCGAAACTCGTCGGGTTTACGGACAGGACAAATACCACACCGCATCTCGCTTTATTCGCGAAATCCCCAGCGAATACATAGAAGAAATCCGTTTGCGCTCGCAGGTGAGTCAGCCTGTGCACAATCGCTTTAGCGCCGCGACCTCCCACGAAGCTTTTGTCGACAGCGGTTTTACTCTAGGGCAACGTGTTTTACATAAGAAATTTGGCGAGGGTACCGTGCTCAATTATGAAGGCTCTGGCGATCATGCCCGCGTGCAGGTGAACTTTGATGAATTTGGCAGTAAGTGGTTAGTGCTAGCGTACGCAAAGCTGCAAAAAGTGGGCTAGTATGAAACTTGCGTAATAAAGGCATTTTTTATAATCGAAAGCATAGCGTTGGCAGTATTTAGCTTATCTACTGAGTCTACTGCGTTATCGCAATTGACGTCCTAATCAGTATCTCACAAGAAAGGAATTTAAATGGTTCAGTTCAAACGCTGGATGATAACAATCGTGTCGTTGTTGTGCATTATCGGCATATTGGGGTTTATTAAATACAACCAAGTGATGGCTGGTATTGCTTTTGGCGCGTCTTTTCCTGAGCCAAGCGAAACCGTTCAAACAATCAGCGTCACGCCCTCTGTATGGCGACCCAGCCTACGGGTGATAGGCGAAGTTAAAGCACAGCGCTCGGTAGAGCTACGCAATGAGTTTGAAGGTATCATCACCAAAGTCGCATTTGCCTCAGGGGGCAAAGTTAGCCAAGGCGACTTGCTTGTGCAGCTAGATATCGCACCGGAGCTTGCGCAACTTGAAGCAATCAACGCTGAAATCGCCCTCGCAAAACTCGACGTAAAACGTGCCAGCGACCTTCTTGAAGTCAGAGCATCCTCGCGTGAGCAGCTTGACCGCGCGAACTCGCAGTTAATGATCAATCAAGCAAGAGCAAGAGCCTTACAGGCGAATATTGATCGCAAAACCATACGCGCTCCTTTTACTGGAATTGCCAGCATACATGATTGGGAAGTAGGTACTTACATTGCCGCAAACTCAGTAATTACAACAATAGTGGGGGATTTATCGAAAGTGTGGGTCGATTTTTCGATCCCGCAATGGCAAGCCGACATCACCATCGGTAGCGAAGTCAAGATCAGCTCTCCCGAACTTAAAAATGGCTTGATACCGGCTAAGATAAGCGCAGTAAACCAGCAAATTGCCAGCGCCTCTCGCAGCGTAATGGTGCGCGCAGAGTTAGATAACACTGAACAAAGGTTTAAACCCGGCAGCGTAGTAAGTGTGTTATTCCCTATTGAGCAAGCTCAAACCGTATATGCCGTGCCTAATGAAGCACTGCGTTTTGATAGCTTCGGCAGCTTTGTGTTTAAGTTAGTAAAAGACGATAAAGGGGATTACCGCGCGACACGCCAGCCTGTTAGTTTTGCCGCAAGAGAAGATAAAATGGCACTGCTCACCAGCGGCGTAACATCTACAGATGTTATCGCGACTATTGGCTCTGCTAAGCTATCTGAAGGTTTGCTTGTGTACGCAGCGCAGGAACAATAATATGAGCGCACCCAATACTAATAGTGACGCCGGGGCTCCCTCTACAAAAAGCCTGTCAAAAAGTGAAGCCTCATCAAGCTTAATTAACACGCCATCGGTCATGGATATTTTTTCAAAGCGACCAATCATTGCTATTGTGTTGTCCCTTGCCATCATGCTCATCGGCATCCGAGCGTTTTTCAGCATTCCGGTATTGCAGTTTCCGCAAATCAGCAGTGCTTCTATCACCATCACTACCCCCTACATCGGTGCCTCCGCGGAGACCATTCAGGGTTTTATTACCGAACCCATCGAGCGGGCGGCTTCTTCTGTACCTGGCGTCGATTATGTAGATTCCAATACCACGCCTGGCCTAAGCAGGGTAACTTTATGGTTGAAGCTCAATGAGAATAGCTCCTCGGCGCTAGCAGAGTTGTCGTCCCGTATCGACCAAATCCGATTTGAGCTGCCCGAGGGCGCGGAAGACCCAGCCATCGAAGTCACCCGAGCAGACAGGCCCTTTGCTCTATTTTACCTAACGGTAAACTACGATGAAACGCTATCGGACATGTCGCGCATGGAAGTGACCGACTACTTATCTCGCAATGTTTCGCCGACCTTATCGTCTATTCCGGGCGTGCAACGCATTGGCATCGAGGGTGGTCGCAACCCAGCCATGCGCATTTGGTTAGATCCGCAAAAAATGGCGGCTTTTGATGTGGCGGCAAATGACGTTTCAGCGGCCCTGCGCGCAAATAACCTTATCGGCACATTTGGCAGCAGCGAAAATAACGAGCAGCGTATCTCGTTGCTAACCGACACTAATCTGAGCAGCGTTGACGAATTCAAACGCTTGGTGGTGCGTGAAGTAGACGGCGTGCAAATTCGCATACAAGACATTGCCGATGTTGAGATTAACGAAGAAGAAGGCGTTGTGACTGCTCGTCTAAACGAAGACACCGTGCTGTATGTCTCTGTATGGCCCTTGCCCGGCACTAATGAAATTGAGATTGGCGACAAGCTGTACGTGATGATCGACGAAATCAACAAAACCTTACCTAAAGGTTTAAGCATTAGCGATGGCTTTGACGGCACACTTTATATGCGCGATGCACTTAAAGAAATCTTCATTACCTTAATTGAGACGGTAATTTTAGTTGGCATTGTGGTGCTGGCGATGATGGGCTCATTAAGAACAGCATTGGTGCCCTTAGTCACCATCCCCATTTCTATTTTAGGAGCCATTGCTGCGATTTCTTTGGCAGGGTTTACTCTCAACTTATTAACGATATTGGCTATTGTGCTGTCGGTAGGGCTCGTGGTCGACGATGCCATTGTGGTGGTCGAAAACGTGGCGCGATATATGCGCTCTGGTATGGGCCGCATGCAGGCGGCACTGGCAAGCTCTAGGCAACTCCTATCGCCTATTATCAGTATGACCGTCACGCTTGCTGCGGTTTATGCGCCGATTGGTTTACTATCCGGACTCACCGGCGCGCTGTTTAAAGAGTTTGCATTCACGCTTGCTATAGCTGTCATCATATCGGGTATTGTGGCGCTTACCCTGTCGCCTATCATGAGCGCCTATGCGTGCCCTGAGGGCGGAAAAGAAGGCAAGACAACCCTGAAGGTCAATCGAGTGTTTGAAATACTGCAAGAGCAGTATGGCCGGCTGCTGCTGCGAACTATTATGTACCGTCAGCAAATATTGGTATCGGCGATTGTGCTGTCTTTTTTAAGCGTGCCTTTTTACCTGTTTTCTTTGAAAGAATTAGCACCTACTGAAGATCAGTCGAGCATTTCAGTGATTATTGAGTCTGCGCCTGACGCCTCTACCGACTACACCATCAAGCACATGGACGATGTCGTCAATACCATGAAGACCCTCAATGGCTCACAAGAGATGTGGCAGATCATGACGCCTACCGGTGGCTTTGGAGGCATGAACTTTGTGCCACAAAGTGAGCGTGAACAAGGCGTACAGGATATGTTCTTCGAAGCCTTTGGCAAATTAAGCCAAGTCCCCGGTGTAAAGGCCTTTCCGGTGCCCGACTCAGCACTCCCTACCGCGGGTAACTTCTCGGTAGAACTAGTCGTACAAAGCACCGACAGCTATGCCCAAATGAAAGAATATGCCGACAAGATGGTTGCTCAAGCAGCGGCTAGCGGTCGCTTTTTATTTGTGAATACCGACTTAAAAATTGACCTACCCCAAGCACGCTTTATTTTAGACCGCGAGCGTATTGCCGATTTGGGCATGGATTTAGCCTCGGTGAATCAGCAGCTATCTACCTTGCTGTCAGGCAATTTCGTAAATCGCTACAACCAAGACGGGCGTGCGTATCGCGTGATCCCCATGCTAAAAGAAAGTGATCGCTTTAATCCAGACGCAGTGCTCAATTTACAAATTCGCACGCCTAGCGGTGCATCTATTCCTGTTCGCTCAATCGCAACATTGCAAACCGAAACTGCACCAAGAGTATTAGCAAAATTTCAGCAAAAAAATGCCTTTAGAATTTTAGCTGGAGTTGCGCCTGGCACCACTAAAGAACAAGGCTTGTCGATTGTTGAAAATATCGCCGCCGATTTATTACCTGAAGGTTACACGATAGATTATTCGGGTGAGTCACGCCAGATAAGAGCCGAAGGTAACTCCCTTGAAGGAGTATTGTTAGTGGCGCTAATCTTTGTATATTTGGTGTTAGCCATTCAGTTTAATAGCTTGCGCGATCCCTTTGTGGTGCTTCTGGGCTCTGTACCACTAGCTCTGTCTGGCGCAATTATGTTTTCATTTTTAGACTTCACCACTATCAATATCTATTCTCAGGTGGGCTTTATTACGCTAGTGGGCCTTGTTGCGAAAAACGGGATTTTAATTGTGGAATTTGCCAACCACATGCAGCGCCAAGGTCTAAGTAAGCTCGAAGCCATACAAGAAGCTGCAAAAACTCGCCTCAGACCGGTTTTAATGACAACCGCTGCAACTGTATTAGGGCACTTTCCGCTAGTATTGGTTACCGGCCCTGGCGCTGAAGCACGTAACAGTATCGGCATTATTTTGGTGGCGGGTATGTTGGTAGGAACCTTTTTTACCTTAGTCGTACTGCCTAACGTTTACTTAACCTTGGCCTCTGATCATTCTAAAGATGAGGAAAAAGAGGCCCTAGCAAACGCGCCCTTAACACAGTAGTGTTAATCGCATTAGCCGCTAAATTGGCTTTTGCACTCGCCGGTTTTTGCGATAGTAATTGAGCGAATCGTAAGTAAAAATAGCCAAAGCCGTCCACACGATTGCAAAGGTGAGCAGTCGTGCCTGACTCAGAGGCTCATGGTAAATCACAATAGCTAAGGTGAACATAATACTGGGGCCAATGTACTGGATCATCCCCAAGGTCGAGTATTTTATCCGGCGAGCGGCGGCGGTAAAACACAGTAGCGGTGCGGTGGTAACCACTCCAGCAAGTAAAAGCAAAGTATTCAAAGACGCTGGATTTGCCGTTAAATCTGCGGTGACACTGGCAAAGAATAACCAATAGATGGCGGCTGCAGGCAGCATCATGCTGGTTTCGATAAATAGGCCCGGCATAGAATCGACTTGTACCTGCTTACGTAACAAACCATAAACACTGAAGCTAGTCGCAAGCGTGAGTGCAATCCAAGGTAGCTCCCCGTAAGAAAAAACCAGTAAACCAACACCAATCATTGCTAAGAGCACTGCCAACTTTTGCACCGGTCTGAGCATTTCACCTAAAAAGATTCTGCCTAAAAAGACGTTTATAAGCGGGTTAATGAAATACCCCAAACTGGCTTCTAGTAAAAAATTATTGTTTACCGCCCAAATAAACAGCAGCCAGTTTCCTGCCAGTAAAATACCGGCAAATAAGAGCGTAATTATCACCCGTTTTGAGCGAATAGCCGTTGTGACTTTGCGCACTTGCCGCAAGCCCACAATTAATACAACGAGCACCGCCAACGACCATACCACTCGGTGCATTAAAATTTCTTCGGCCGGAATATGCATCAAAGCCTTAAAATAGATGGGGGCAATGCCCCACATGGTATATGCACAGATGGCAAATAAAACGCCTGCTTTAGTTTGGTCTGATGAACTCAACGCCGATGCCTTGTATGATAATATGAATGATTGGAAAGAGCGCGGATTGTCTAGCAAAGCATCCTATCGTGCAACTATAAAAATTGCATACAATATAGCTCATATTATATGCAAGTAATTTGGCAATAGCATATAGGTATGCCAAGCAAAAACCGAGCGACATCAGATAATTGCGAATCTGATCCCAAGTCCATCATGATTTTGTCTTGTAATGTCGGTACACTTACAGCCATTAGACACTCGTAACTGATAGCCTTTAATCACAGCGTGAAAGCCATTCAAACCATAGTTAAAAACGACCACCTGCAAAGCTGCCACAAGGTATTGAAAGACACCTTTGGTTACGATGTATTTCGTGACGGTCAGTTAGAGGTTATTGAACAATTACTCGGCGGGAACGACAGCCTCATTTTGCTGCCCACTGGTGGCGGAAAGTCGCTATGCTATCAAGTGCCGGCCATGGTGCTTGAGGGCGTTACTTTAGTGATATCGCCGCTGATTTCCTTAATGCAGGATCAAGTGCAGCAATTACGTGAATTAGGCGTTGAGGCTGCGTACTTAAACTCAAGCTTAGAGTTTAATGAAGCGCAGCAAGTCATTCAATCGGTGCAAAATAGCCAAATAGATTTGTTATATGTAGCGCCTGAGCGAATGCTGCAGCCGTATTTTTTAAATCTTATTTCGCAGTGCAATATCAGCCTAATTGCGGTTGATGAGGCGCACTGCGTAAGTCATTGGGGACATGATTTTAGGCAGGACTATCGCAACCTAGGCAGGCTAAAACACGCTCTCCCGCGTGTACCCATGATCGCACTGACCGCCACCGCCGATATCGCCACTCAGCAAGATATACTGCATCAGCTCAATATTCCCGATGCCTTCGTCCATAAAGGCGGCTTCGATCGCCCAAATATTCGCTACAACCTGCTGCGCAAATACAAAGGCTTTGACCAAGTGGTTAATTTTGTGCGTCAGCAATCGGGAAACAGCGGCATTGTGTACTGTAATAGCCGCGCTAAGGTTGATGATCTCACCGCCAAGCTTAAACAAGCAGGTATTCGTTGCGATGCTTATCATGCGGGTAGAGACAATGCCATGCGTGAGCTTGTGCAAACCCAATTTCTGAAAGACAATTTGCAGGTCGTTGTGGCCACCGTAGCTTTTGGTATGGGCATCAATAAATCGAATGTGCGCTTTGTGGTGCATCACGATGTGCCGCGCAGCGTTGAGGCTTTTTACCAAGAAACCGGGCGAGCTGGACGAGATGGAATGCCTGCTGAAGCTCTGCTGCTTTATGATGAGCGCGACGGCGCTCGCATTAAAAAGTGGATTGCCGATGGCAGCACCAGCGAGCGTTTTGCGATTGAAATGCATAAGTTTGAAGCGATGCAGTCTTTTGCTGAAGCACAAACCTGCCGTCGCCAAGTCTTGCTGAACTATTTTGCTGACTATCGTGATACGCCCTGTGGTAACTGCGATATCTGTTTAGATCCGCCTAAAATGTTTGACGGAACGGTTGATGCACAAAAAGTGTTATCGTGCGTTTATCGCCTTAAGCTCGATACTGGTGTGCAACATGTTATTGATGTACTAAGAGGACTTCAGCACCGGCGTATTCTTGATAACCATCATGAACAGCTCTCTACCTATGGTATAGGTAAAGAGCAAAGTGACAGCTACTGGCACAATATTATCCAGCAACTTATTCACGTTGGCCTGCTATTTATCGACATGACCCGCTCTGGCGTGTTGTGCTTGACCCCCACCGCAAGAGCGGTGCTCAAAGGTGAAAAGCAGGTTGAGCTCGCAGTACCCAAATTTGCGGTGAGTCAGGGTAAAAAAGATAAGTATGTGCCCACTAACCTAGACAATAAACTGTTCGAAAAACTCAAAGCGCTGCGAAAGCTTATTGCCGACGATCTCGACAAGCCCGCATTTGTTATCTTTAGTGATGCCACTTTAGCAGATATGACCCGCACCCAACCTACGTCGCCAAGTGAACTGCTAGACGTCACCGGCGTTGGGGTTAAAAAATTAGAAAAATATGGTGAGGCCTTTATCGGGCTTATAAAAGACTATTTAGCTGCAAAGTAGCAATGATTGCACACCGAACTGGGCTCTGAAAACACAGAATCCTAGCGCATCGATGGATTTTAAACAAAAAAATGCCCCGCAAAGCGAGGCATTGAAATAAAGCTTGGAGAAGCCTTTTTACTTTAAAAACTTACTTTCTAAATCGACGCGCCATTACCATTAAAAAGCCTAAACCAAATATTGCCATTAATGATGGCTCAGAGACCGCCTGAGCAGTAACCTCTCCATTAATTACTAAATTATCAAGCGCCGCATTGTTACCTGGGCCTGTACCCGAAGCAGTGATCCGTAAGGTGTAGGTATTGCCAGCAGACAGCGTGTTGCCACTAAAATCAAACATGATGTTTTGGCCGTTAGTCACCGAGCCTGAGTTACCATAAATATCATTGACACTGATTTGAGAAAACACGTTCATTGCAGAATCTAGCAACGCAGCGGTGTAACTAAGATTACGCTGAACAGTCTGCAGGGCACCAGCATTGTTTATAATGAAAGCGTCGAAGCTAACGTTTGATAGCGCAATAGAATTTCCTGCTAACACGTTTAAAGCAACGTTAGCCGACCACGAGCTCTCATTGTGAAGATTGCGATCAACACCAAACCGGTTGGCTGTTCCAGCGGTATCAAAAAGTGCAAAGTCGGCAGATACATCACCAGGATTTGCAACGCCTTGGGTAACCCACGTTAAGTCTGATGCGGTTGAACCACTTACGGTACGACCGTCAAAATCGGTTGAAGCGATAACGGCGGCCATGCTGTTTGCTGAAGCTAACATCAATGAACCAAGGGCGAGTGATTTACATGCAGTACTGAATTTCATTTGATTTTCCTAATCTCAATTTGACGGGACTTCGTCAGATGTTTGAGGGCACGAAGCAAGAATTAAGCCATTTTAATAAAATTCAACATTATCATGAAGATGCAGCTGTCTATCGCTCATAGAGTGCGAGTAAGTGTTAAAATTTCTGACAGTGCATTATTAAAATAGATTCAAAAAATACCGTACATCGAAGATTAGCTGATATAGAAAATTTGCTTTTAGTATTGGGTGCTTAGTCAATCTGCACCCACTAAAAGCCAGCTTTAGGAATTACTTTACCTGAGCTTCTGCTTCAGCCATTTTTTTCATCGCGGTTTGATACGACGGTAAGGCATTGATTCTTGCAACATAAGCTGAAGTGTTAGGAAACGCACTTAAACGCCCTTTTTTATGCATGCTGTCTAGGCCAAAGCTCATTTGCACATCGGCAACTGTGGGGCTGTTGCCTACAAAATATTCTTTACCCGCTAAATGCGCTTCAACATATGCCATGTTACGCGCAATCACTTTATTGAAATATGCATCCATAATCGCATCGATGAGCTTATTCGCAATGAACTTTACAAAAAATGGCTTGGCTTTCTCACGGGCTTTGTTCAACACTAACGAGCTTACTAATGGCGGTAAAAAACTACCCTCGCTAAAATGAGACCAAAACTGAACTTGAATATGCGCCTCTGGATCATCTGCACATAAAAGCTCACTTGTATTGGTTTGTTGCACGATGTATTCGCAAATTGCGCCAGATTCGGCCAAGGTAATGTCCTTGTGAGAAAGCAGCGGGGCAGAGCCTAGTGGGTGTAGCTTTTTGTAATTTTCAGGCGCTAAGTTAGTTTGAGGGTCGCGCGGATAAGCTTTTATCTCGTATTCTGTGCCAATCATCTCAAGCAGCCAAACAATGCGCTGCGAGCGCGATTCAATTAAATGGTGAAGGGTAAACATAGCTTGCGTCCTGATTAAAAGTTAGAAGGGGTTACATCGTTACTCTGAGCCAGGGCTTTTAGTTTGTTTTTTAAAAAATTAATTAACTCGAACAATCAGTTTTGAAGAATACCACCGCCTGCTGGATCCATGCTGGCATAATAAGCCGCTAAATCTGCAATATCTTCATCTGAAAGCTTTCGGGCATGAGGCGTCATTGCCATATTAACGCGCTCTCCAGACCGATAGGCCTTTATTGAAAGCACCAAATATTGTTCTTTTTGCCCCGCTAAGTTGGGATAAATCGGCACAATCGAAATACCGTTTTTACCATGGCACTGAGCACACATCGTCGACTTGTCTTGACCTAAGGCCGGATCGCCCAAAGCTGCGGGTTGGCCGCAGCCCGACAAAGCAATGCTGACAATTACTACTAAGGATGCTAACGAGCTTTTTAGTAATGAGCCATTAGCGCATAAAGCTTTTCGATGTGAATTCATGTTCGGGGAAGTCCAGTTTAATAAAATTGCGTGTATACACCATCGTCTATACTAGCGCGGATCGAGAGCCTTGCAAACAGGGTCGAGCGGTAAATACATTATTATGTTTGCCCGTAGGTACAGGAAACGCTATGCCGCGGCGCCGTGATTTACAACACGCTATTGTTGCTCCAGAAAATATAGACTTTGTCGTGTGTAAGTCTATGATTTTCTGTTACTATCAGGACACTAACGCATTCTGCTTTTAGGTTGATCAGATATTGATGACGCGTCGCTTTTTAACTAAGTGGTTTACAGCACTTTGCCTACTTTGCACTCTAAGCGCATCAGCGCTGCTGCAAGCACAGGTAGAGACGGTTAAAAATACCATCAGCGCTGACTTTGACACCTCGACCAACCTCACCCAACAAGCCGAGTCTTTTATTACCGACGAGAACTTATTACTCTCTGATGTGATGCAAGAACAAGCATGGCAAACGCATAAAAAAATTGTCAATATCCCTGAAGGCTTGGCGCTCTGGCTACGATTTAATATCAATAACCCCTCAGATAGCAATAAGTCACTTACATTAGTTGCGGGTAATACCTTTATTGATCGAGCTGAGGCCTATTTACTGGATGAGCAATTTCGTATTATTCAGTCATCTAGAATGCAGGGAGATACACCAACCACTGCTAGCTTAAGTCGCAGCGGTTTTAAAATGTCATTTAATTCTCGCAGCGCCACTACACTCACTGTGTACTTACAAATTCAAGACGACGGTTTTTCAGTTATCCCCATTGAACTATGGCAGGCTGAAGCCTATACCTCGCAAGCAAGTATTCGCTTAATCTTACTTGGTGCAATGAGTGGCGGCCTATCACTGCTAGCCACTTACTTTTTACTGACGTATATTTTACGTAACGCGCCCTCTCGCTTTTGGTTTTGTGTATTTGCAACCGCGGCAATGACCACTATGCTATCAACCGAAGGGATCCTGCCGATGCTGTTTAGGATCCCATCCTTTGCAGCTGAACTCACGGCTCTGAGCCTGACCATTACGCTATTTGCGGCAATCAAAATTACTCGTATTGTCTTTCAACCCGTGTCCGAAATATGGTTACGAGCACACTATGTGCTGCTGCTTTTTCCACTCGTAGGCATCTTTATATTCAGTGACTTTTATCAATTAATTTTGCTCGTAGTGTTTTCAGGCGTGTTTTTCGTGAGCAAACTGCTAGCGACTTTGATTTATCATAAAGCGATCGATTTGCGCAGCGCCATTATCTACTTTTTAGGCTGGATTGCTTTAGGCTTGGTAGGCGCTATTGAGGTTTTAACCCTGCTCAACAATACCAGTCATTTATCGTTTTCTGCGCCCTATCCTTTCATTTTTTGCTGTTTAGGCGTGATGTTAATTGGTGTTGCCATTATTAGTCGAGAGCAGTCTATTCAGGCAGTCAAAAGTCTCAATCAGTTAGAGCAGATAAGCGAGTTGCAACAATATAATGACCTGTTTCAACACGCCGCTGAGGGACTATATACCGCAGAGCCGAGTGGAAAGCTTATTCACGTCAATCCAGCAATTTGCTCACTATTTGGGTACAGCGACAGTCAAAGCTTTTTAAGTACCCACCCCCATCTCTCCAGTTTTTTTGCCAAAGCCAAAGATGCAGATCTGCTGCTTGGTGAGCTTAGTATCCAGCAAACTGTGCTGGGCAAAGAGGTAAAGGGTAAACGCAGCGACGGCACCGAATTTTGGTTCAGCATTTCAGCTCAGCTAAAAAAAGTACAGGACAATATGTTGCAGTTTGGCTCACTATTCGACATAACCGAGCGCCGCCTGCATCAAATTAATCTGCAGTATTTAAATACACACGACCAACTAACCGGGCTATATAATCGTCGATATTTTCTGCAAATAATGAATGAGCGCATTCAAGGCTTTGAAGACTCCAGTGAAAAATTTGCCTTAGTATTCCTAGATGTCGATCAATTTAAATTGATCAACGATACCTGTGGACATTCGGCAGGTGATGTATTCATTAAAGAACTCTCCCATGAACTGTTTGATGTAGTGAGTGATCGCTATCCTTTTGCTCGCTTAAGTGCTGATCAGTTTGGCCTAATAGTTAACTTTGAACATAGCAATGAACTGCGCGAGCTTGCAAATCGCCTGTTGGAAAAAGTGGGTAATTTTGAGTTTAAGTGGGATCGACACCTATTTAGTCAAAGCGTCAGTATCGGCATCGCTGCTTATGAAAGCGAGATCCCAAGCGGAGAGGAATTGCTATCATATGCAGATACCGCATGCTTAATCGCCAAAGAAGGTGGCAGAGAAAAAGTCCACATTTACTCATCTGACATGAGTATGCATTCAAGCTATCAGCGAGATTTATATTGGGTAAGTGAAGTAAAAACTGCGCTCAAAGAAGAGAGCTTTGAACTGTTTTATCAGCACTATCGACCCCTCGCACAAGCTGACGAACTCGACTATTACGAAATATTGGTCAGATTACGGACTCAGGACAAAGATCTGATAGCACCAGAATTTTTTATGGCAAGTGCTGAAAAAGCGCATATTAGTCATAATATTGACAAATTCGTGATTGAAAACTACTTCAAATGGCTGAGTTCTCATCCCCAATATATCAATAGCTTAGGGAAAGCCAATATTAACCTTTCGGGCTTTTCTTTGTCTGACGACGATTTTAGGTTTTTCCTGCTTAATGCCTTTGAAAAATACCATATCCCGCACGATAAAATCTGTTTTGAGATCACCGAGACAATGGCGATTATTCGCATGAAGGATGCTGTCGAGTTCATGCATGAGTTTAAAAAGCTTGGTTGTACTTTTGCCTTAGATGACTTTGGCACAGGTTTTTCAAGCTATAGCTATCTCAAGAACCTGCCGGTTGATTATTTGAAGATTGACGGCAACTTCATTCGCGATATTTTGAACGATAAAATTGACCTTGCGATGGTGACTTCCATTCGAGATGTTGCTGAAGCGATGAAAATTAAAACCGTTGCTGAATTTGTCGAAAGCAAAGACATCATGGTCCAAATTGGCAAACTCGGAGTAGACTATGCACAAGGCTTTTGTATCGCTAAGCCTAAACCTCTGGCACAATACCTGCCCTTTGTCGACACACCGCCTGAAGAGTAGAGCGAGATAGTCGCTTGCAAAATTATTTTTAAGCCCCATTGAAGGCAGTACACTGGAAGAACCGAATACACTATGAAATCAGCGAAAGACCCATATGAATTTGTCAGCCAAGCAAAATTACCCACTCGTTTTGGTGATTTTACGATCCATGGGTTTGTCGACACGGCCTCTGGGCACGAGCATGTGGCCTTATCGTATGGCTCTTGGAAAAGTGATTCGGTGGTACCTATTCGCATACACAGCGAATGCCTGACTGGTGACGCATTGTTTAGCACACGCTGTGACTGTGGTTTTCAACTTGAGCGGGCCTTAGAAAATATTGTCAAAACAGGATGCGGTGTACTTTTATACCTGAGGCAAGAAGGCAGAGGAATTGGTTTGCTGAACAAAATCAAAGCCTACAACCTACAAGATAAAGGCTTTGATACGGTAGAAGCCAATCAACACCTTGGCTTTGATGCTGACTTACGTGATTATGGCGTGTGCAAAGTTATGCTCGATACGCTGGGCGTAAGCCAAGTTGAATTGATGACTAACAATCCAAAGAAAGTCGCCGCGCTTGAAGGTATGGGTATAAAAGTCGTGTCACGCAAGCCCATTGATCACGGTGTCACCAAAGACAACAAACACTACCTAATGACCAAAACCGCTAAGCTTGGCCATACTTTCGACCCCGAAAAACTAAAATAAGCGCCATGTTTTCATACATTCGCTAGTCTTTGAATCTTACGGTACTTTGACGCTTTCAATTGACATGAAGCTTGCTCACATTACGCGTATTTTTGATGAATAACGTCGGCAAAACGACTGGCTGAATCGTCGTCCATATTAAAGTAAAGTGAAGGCTCAATCAGTTCAACTTCAATGATAGCCAGACCCTTCGCAGTATCCAGCATATCTACTCGAGCGTATAAGGCCGGCGCAGGCAGGGCATCAATGGTTTGCTGCGCTAAGCTCAACATCGCTGCACTCGGCTCTACCGACACCAAACCTCCGCCATGCTCTTCTTGTACTCTAAAATCACCTTTTGCGGGTATCTTGCAGATACCATGACTAAAACTACCGCCAAAATAAAATAGTGAGTACTCACCTTTGTCCTGTATCGAATCTTCAAAAGCTTGAAGCATAAATGCCCGCTCTGAAAAAACCTCAGTAAAGGTATCTTGAAGAGAAGCCACATCTTCTTTTGTAAATAAATAGGTATGATCAGCATTGGCACTGACCAAAGGCTTGATGATTAACTTATCGCTGTCAAAGTGAGAAAAAGCCTGTTCGATTGCTTGGGTATTGAAACGTTCATGCCACAAAGTGGGTAATATAGGCACACCATTGGCTTGTAAATCTTTTAAGTAAGACTTTGAAATATTCCAGCGCATTAGTTCAAAGGCATTTTCTAGGGTAGCGCTAGATTCATCAATCTTTTTAAGGCACTGCAGGAATGCCTCAGCATCGTCTTGATAATCCCATGTACTGCGCACAACAACCACTTCAAATTGCTCATAATCGATGTCTTTATTCTTCCAAGAAACATCTTCCACAGTCCATCCTAAATGATGGAGAAAGGGTTTTACTAGGTCGTCATACACAAAAAAATCTTCAAGATTATCTGTGCTTAAAAAGGCACAACGAGGCATTTATGTTACTCATGTTAATAACGGCGAAGCATAGGGTAAAGAATTTTGTCCATTAGGTAAATAACGATAATTGCTTGCAGCAATGAATACTACGGTCTGTTAATCTTTTCGTTAAACCAGCTCATAAACACTTTGCTGAAAACTTATGTTTATAAGTAACTTAAGAGCGCATAAAGTATGGCGCTAACAACATAGGCAAGTAAGCCATAGGCGACAAACACGCCCCAAGAGTATCGGTTTTTGTTGGTTTCACCTTTTAGGGTAGCGACGGTCGCAACACACTGCAAAGCAATGACGTAAAATGCTAGAAGTGCAATACCCGACGCTAAGGTAAACCCGTCCGCTTGGATTTGCTGTGCTAAACCCGACATGTTTTCATCGGCATTTTCGATATTAAACATTGTGCCAAGCACGCCCACAAACACTTCACGCGCTAAAAATGAAACTAAAATAGCCACGCCGTATCGCCAGTCAACACCCAAGGGCTCAAAAACCGGCTCGATAAATCGCCCTATCATGGCTAAGTAAGAATGTCGTAAATCGCCATTCGCAGGAAAATAGCCTAATACCCAAATAACCACCGATACGCTAAAGATAATGGGGGCCGCGCGTTTAATAAAATACAGTCCGCTATTGATGGTTTTATATAACAGCGGCCGCCAGTGAGGTAGCCGATAAGTTGGTAATTCGAGTATGAACGGTAGATCTGATTTTGCGTCTTCAGTGGCAAGGTAATAATTAAGTACTTTACTGACGATTAAGGCAGTCACAATACCGCCAAAATATAGCAAAAAGAAAATCGCTCCTTGTAAGTTTACCCAACCGCCTAAATAGCTGACATTCGGCACAAATACCGCAATGAGTAGGGCATACACAGGCAGCCTAGCTGAACAGGACATCAACGGAACAGTCATCATCGTAATCAAACGTTTGCGCGGCGATTCGATAGTACGGGCAGCCATGATGGCGGGAATTGCGCAGGCATGCCCCGATAAATAAGGAATAAAGCTGCGGCCTGACAGACCAAATAAGCTTAAGGGTTTATGACATATCAAAGCGGCCCTGGCTAAATATCCGCTGTCTTCAAGTAAACCAATAATGAGGGTTAACACCATAATTTGTGGTACGAACACCAAAAAAGCGCCCACCCCACCAAAGATGGCATCATTGATAAAATCATTGAACACACCCGTCGGCAGCAGGGCGGTGCTTAAGCCAGCCAATTCAGCTATGCCCCACTCCACCGCATCCATCAATGGGGCAGCCCAAGTAAAAATACTTTGAAATAAGAAAAACATGATCATGGCAAAGGCGATAGCACCAAACACACTATTTAATAAAAAACTGTCTAGTTTGTTTTGGTCGCGCAACACAATATCTTGGCCAATTCCATATTGAACAGCCAATTGCTTAGCCGCTTTAACTGCCGGCAGTTGGTGAATATCATTCACTTTGACCAAGGCAGTTGCAGGACTTGCCGCATATTGTTTAAGCGCTTCAGTGAATTCATGTATACCAATGAGGGTCTTAGCGGATATTGCGAATACTGGGGAACCCAGCTTTTCAGATAGCCCCTCAACATCGTAATCAAAGCCAAAGCGGGCGACCTCGTCCATCATATTTAGAGCAAATACGCAGCCTTTATTATGAGATTTGGCAAGTGCTTGAACCTGTAGCGCAAAAACTAAGCTGCGCTCGAGTTTGGTGGCATCAAGATTACACACAATAAGAGAGGTTTGCTCAGACTCTACCGCCTGCTGAAGCTGCTCTATCGCAATGGATTCATCTTGCGATATCGACTGCAAAGAGTAAGTACCTGGAAAATCCACCAGCTCAAAGTCTGCAAATTTACCAGACTTTAACTCAACCGTTACCCCAGGAAAGTTAGCCACACGCTGACGCAGACCAGTAAGCTGGTTAAACAATAGACTCTTACCCGAGTTAGGTTTGCCTACCAGTACAATTTTTTGCATATACAACAGCTCTCAGAAAAAATAGGGATAGCGAATACTGCTTAAAATAGGGAGGTAATTGACTAAAGCTACACATTAAGGCGCCTTAATGTGCCGAGATATGTATTTGTTCAGCTAAGGCTTTGTCGAGTGAATATACGCAGTCTTGCACCTGAATCACTAAAGGACCTTTAAATGGAGTGCGCTTCATACATTTTACGATTTGTCCTTCGACAAAGCCCATTTCTTGGAGGCGTTGACTCAGACTGGCGCTCATTGTGCTGGTTAAACCCACAATGTGGCCCTGCGACTTTTTAGGTAAATCCCATATTGTCATATTGCTTTAAAAACCTATTAATCGAAGTCAGTATTGGTGCTAACTTCATCTCTAATATAGGTCAAACCATAGCACAATAGCAACAATACACAAATGCGAATTATTATCATTACATTGTCTTCGTTTGATCTTTGTCAATTAAGTAGCAAACATACCTAAGCATCATCGATTTCTTGGTTAAGAATAGTCAGCAGCCAGCGCTACCTAAGCTTAATTATATAGAGGGCGGCTGCTACCTGCGCTTTTAGTTAGCCATTTAGTTGGCGATAAAGGTTCCATTATTTTGTCGCGTAACCTCACGCATCAGCGTGGAAAACTTTACTATATCGGCGGTAAGCTGACCGTTAGAGCGGGAAAAGCCGATGGCATGAATTCTTGCAATTTTTTCGCCGCTTACACGGTTAGTGTTGAGTCGATTGATGCTGGCTAGGGTGTCATCGTATGAGCCACCGCTGTAGTCATCTCCGAGCACGTATAGGGCCAACGATGACGTTTTCGGACCATATATGCGCAAGGCTGATTCAATACCCTCTACCGGAGAGCTATTTGAAGAGCCTCCCCAAGTGCGCATCGCCGCAAGCATAGTGCGCCGCTGAGACGGACTATCGGCCCGCCATCGACCGCTGCTTGTGCTCAATAAAAACTCGCCATTGTCAGACATTATCTGAAAGCCGCTCACCGCTGGATGATTGTTTAAAACTTCATCCATGGTGATCAACACTTTTTCCCACATTGCTTTCATTGAGCCAGAGGTGTCTACAATAAAAATGACATAGTCGGCATCGACCGGAATACCGCCTACTTCTTCATCGCGCTGTTCAGTTGTATTGGTGCTAATTGCTGCTCTTTGACGACGTTCTTTAATTTGTTCCAAACCACTAGATTTATCGGTAAGGGCCTGCACATCTTGTTCGGCTCTGGCAATCGCGCTTGCTAAATTATCCGCTTGGCGTTGATTACTCGCCGTACTGCTTTGGGCCTGTTGAAGCTTCGCATCTTGCGTTGCAATTGCGCTTTGAAGTGAGCTGACGTTGGCCTCAGCTCGATTAAGAGACTGCAATAGCGTAGATACCTGATTAACATCATTGAACTGTCCATCGTCGCCGTTTCTGGCCAGTAAAATCAGCATAACAACCGCGCCAAAGGCACAAGAAATCACATCTAAAAAAGACAGGCTAAATACTTCGATTGGCGCACGTCTGCTCTTCATGGCCAGGTTCCTGCTGGGGCGATAAACGTGCCTCTGGTGCGATCTGCCCAGCTCCAATAAAATCCCGGAGCCATAGGGTCACCCTCAAGGGGTAACAAAATAATATTAGTGGTAACTCCCGAAATGGGGTTAGCGCGCATGGTGTGGGCAAACACATTTGCACGGCACTCTCCGGTGATCGTCGCTTGTTTACCTTGAACCGGACGGCAACTGCGGTTTTCATTAAACCCTGAATTAGGGTTCACATAGGTAGGTAAACCATCTGTTATTAAGTACAGATCGGTCATATTGTTCATGGTGCTTGCGATAGTCTGCAGACCCTGCTGTAAATTGGTGCCCTCGTTAGGCACTAAACCGGCGGCCTGCCTAGCGATTTGATTCAAATCATCTGCACTGGTTTGACTGTTAATCGATTTACCCAGCACTACACTGGTATCGTTAAATGCCACTACACTGACTTGTGCATTGTTGGGTAAGCGAGCTAACAGCCAGTTTAAAATCCTCAGGCTGCGCTGCCATTTAGATGCTGCTTGTTTTTGTGCATCAGAGCCTACTTTGTTTTTAATCACTCCAATAAGCGTATCGTCGGTCATCGATGCGCTCATATCTAGCAGAATACCGATGTGCCGCCCCTGCACTTTTAAACCGACTAGGTAGGTCTCTTCTCCTGCGCCGCTGATCTCTATCGGGTCATCGGCTACTAAAGGCCCAGCAGCGGCAATCGCAGTCTCTAGGTCGGCAATCACTGCAAGTTCATCTTTCAGGGCTTGAGTGACCGCATCTTGGTTTATTTTTAGACTCTGTAAGCGCTGTTGTATTTCTTCAAGGGTGGCGCTTTGTGCCGCTAACTCGAGCTGCTTAGTGCTCAGGCTTTTTTGTAGCTCACTGGCAACATCTGTCGTAGCGGCTAGCTCCTGTTTAAGACGATTAAGCTCTTCAACCGGAATATCAGTGTTTGCACTGAATTTTACCAAAATTAAAATTAGAATCACCGCGCCCAAGCCGCAGGCCATCACATCTAAAAAGGCTAGGTTAAATCCTTCTTCTCGGCGTTTTTTGAAAATACTCAAGAGGCTAGCGTCTTATCACTGATCAGTTATGCAAGCGAGTCAGAAGATGTTTTTCGCAATTTTTGCGGGTATTGATCACCATTTCATCTTGACGATTGTTAAGCACGTGCAACAAATACATCAGCACAATCGAAATCAACAGCGACACCAGCGTTGAGTTAAACGCGACGCCTAACTTATCAACCATGCCTGAAATATCCCCTGCTACCGCTTCTTCGGCTTTTGCCAAGGCTGAACCAATGCCTCGCACCGTGCCGATAAAGCCGATGCTTGGGATGGCCCATATAAAGTAACGAATCATACTATTGCCCGACTCGAGTTGCGCGGCGAGGGTTTCAATACTTTCAGATATTGCTTGACTGGCATGCTGCACATTTTGTGTGTTTTTAAAGCGGCGTAAACAATTAATCCACGTCGCCATAGACGAATTTTCGGCATAAAGGCTGGCTTCGAGTTCCTCAAGCGCTTTTCCTACATCAAGTTTGTCATTGCTGGTATCTGCTTGTTGAACGGGCACTGGCGCAGCGTGCTCTGATGACTGATTCGCTTGCTCTGGACTTTCAGGTATCAGAGTGTTCGTAGTTTCTTGAGCGGGAGTGCTACTAAAACCAGCCAAATAGTTCATGGTAAACAAAGGCTCCTCTTTTAGTACAATGCGCTGGTATTTATAGATAATCAAAAACGCACAAAATAGGCCGATACTGACACTGGCCTGCTGTTCAAAATCTTTAAAAATCACCCACAAATTTGTCGTCGCGCTGCTGCCTTGTGCAGCAATAGCAGCCTCAGCCAGTGGCCTCACCAAACCTTGATAAAACACATGCACTATGGCGACTATGCCTAAAAAGATGCCGGTAGAGAGCACCGGCGACGGATTCATATTAGAATTGGCAGCATGTTTTTTCATATTGTGTTTGACTCTGAGTTGGTATGGCTCATATTAAATATCACTCGGCAAGGTTGCAGGTGAATCGAGACTTATCTGAAGTGCTATCGCTACCGCCGTGCCTGCTATTACTAGGGCAATGGCGAGATATATAGCCCGCGTGAACTTTTTCATATCATCTCCTTCGCAGAACATCTTGTCTGCTACAAACTATCAGTCATATCGTGCAATTCTAAAACCTATGGTTGGCTTAGCCGACTCGCCCACCTCACGAAATGCTCCGCGCAACTCTCGCAGACGACCGGAGGTATAATTTCCGCCTTTTACAACATATTGGGTACCGCGAGTCGCGCCCATGTAATTCATTTGTACATTGTCAGTGTCTGGCAGTGCGGTGGTGTAGAAGTCATTGACCCATTCGCTAACATTGCCAGCCAAATCGTGCAGGCCAATGCGATCGGCTTTAAACGAACCCACCGGTGCGACACCCGGTTGATTATCGTCATAATTATCCAACACTATCAACTGATTACTTTTTGCACTTTGGTCTGCAAAGTTGCCTACATTGGTGGGAATGCGCGTTTGGTCGCCCCAAACATACACCGTAGTTCTAGAGCGCTTTGCTTTTTTAGCTAGCCACTCCCATTCTGCTTCGGTGGGTAGCCTGTAACCTTTTGCATTTATATCATAGCCTACCACTTGCGTGCCGCGAACTTTATAAAATACCGGCAAGCCCTCTTGCTCACTCAGCCAGTTTGCAAAGCGAGCGGCTTCATTCCATGTAATATCCGTTTGCGGCAGCTGACTATTGCTCGACTTACCGCTAAACCTAGCATACTGCGCTTGGGTAATTTCATGCTCTGACACCCAAATGTCGCGATCAAAATCCACATTCACTTGATGTTCATTTCGCCGGCGTCCAGTCTCATTTGCTGGCGATCCCATCTGGTACGCGTCAGGTCTGAATTTCAATAAGTTGATGCCCATCTGATTGGCTATTAACGGACGCCCCTCTTTGCGCCGTGCATCAAATTCGGTCAATAAATTCACGTCCAGCACTAACTCACGCTGGCTCGTGGGCGTAACGCTTTGAGTGACTGTCCTGTAGCCCTCTTTAGAAATAATAATTTGCGTAGGCTTAGCTGCAAGATTGAACGCTCTTGATTGATTTGATACCAGCCCAGAGGGTTGCCCATCGATAGAAACATTAGCCTGTATGTTCGATGATAAACTGAGTTTTCCAAGCTCAGGCTGAAGCGCAATATTTAAAGTCCTGATCTCGTTAGGGGCCAATGTGAGCTTTGTGCTATAGGGAAAATACCCGACTTTTCGGTATACAATGCTATGAGACGCTTTTGCATCTAAAGAGTGAGCGCCCAATGGCTTTTCAATATTATTTATTAACAGCGCACCATCGCTTGGGGTGGCGCCAATATCAAGCATCGCCTGCACCGCTTGCAATTGATAATTGCGCGCTGGCATTGGCTGATTAAAAGTGATTTCTATATTGTCTTGGACCGCCTGATAGTTCTCAAGATTAGTAGATAGGGCATACTTTCCGCCTTCTAAATCAATACTTAAAGGAGAGTTACCTAGCACTTCATTGTTGATGATCACTTGCGCACCAGCCGGCTGTGTATTAATCACCGCAGTTCCCTGCACGGCAGTCAGAGCAATGTCTAGATCAATTATCTCAGCTCGCTGGGCACTAATGGCGGTATCCCACGGCATAAAGTAGGGGTTATTTGCCGTGAGCTCATACTCGCCCTCTGCTAAGAGATATTCTAAATTATTGCCAACATAGACAAGCTCGTTGTCGACGTACCAACTGGTCTCTCCCATTACCGAAAGGGTAGCACGCAAAATGGCAGGACTCGGCTGTAGCATAATCTCAATGTTACTTGGACTATCGCTCGCGATCGTGACTAAAGAGGGTTCAAAGGTATCTGCGTCTACTTCTACTGATACTGCGCCGCCCAAAGTATATACCTTGTTATCAGACACCCAGGCAGTTCCGGATACTAAGGACACTGTTGCAATAGGAGTTGCATCTTCAGGACCAATGTTAAGCACATAGCCTCGCACTAAAAATAGCCACGTTAACACCCCACCTACTACCATTGCAGTCAGCAATGCGCCTAGCAAGTAAAGCCCTGCTCCTCGACGCTGAGCTTGTTTAATCCTATCGTCTATCTGCATGTATAGCTTCCATTTTGGCCGACTGTCTTTATCCGTTCAAAAGCTCACTGCTTTTACTACAAAGTCTTTTGCAAACGTGAGTTGAACTGGGCAATGCTTATCTCTAAATTTTTTCGTCAGACACCAACGATACTGTTATCGGTGTATCAATGTCGACGCTAACATCAATGCGTTTGCTGCGATACCCTTCACGCTTACCCTCAAAGGTATAGCGCCCAGGACTTAGTTCGATCACTTTGCTATCAATACGACCGACTACGCCAGTGCCCACTACTGAAATATCCGTTTTTCCGTCTGATATAACCGTAACCGATACTTTTGTGGAATATTGGTCAATATAAGCTGCCAGCGTTTGCGCTCTTTGGGCCAGCGTTCCTGACGAAGAGAGCATCAAGATAGCAGCCTGAATAGCATTTTGCGCAGCCTCTCGAATATTCTTTTCTGCCAAGCGATCAGGACGGGCGATAAAGCGCTCAATATTGCGCTGGGCATCCAGTATGGCAGAAGCCTGCGAACGGGTCTGCTGAAGCTGAGCGTCGCGGGAAAAACGACTGATGCCGCGTTCGGCTAAGCTCAATACCTGTGGCCATGCGTCGGCAGCCTGCAGTCGCGTCAATTCAGACTTAATATCGTTAAGACTTTGATTTGCCAGACGCGAGTCCAATTCGTTGCGCAATGCGGTGATGCCTTTAGCACTAGGTTGAATAATTTCAGCCTGTTGAATATAGGTCTTTGCTTCGCTGATATCGCCGCTTTCTAATGCACTTTGTGCCTTACCTAAAGCAAAGGCTAAACGTTTTTGATTTAGCTTGGACAGCGCGTTTTGTAGGGGCCCTTGTAAGTCTCGTCGGGTAGGATCGGCTTTGATTATTTGCTGCATCAAAGCCACTTGCTTTTCAAGATTGTTTTCAACGCGAGCGACAGCTAGCTCGCTCAGGTAGTTTTGCACGCGATCATAGGCACTTAGCTGCGCACGCAAAGTCTGACTTTCAGGTGTATTGGCTTTAATTCTATCGGCCTGTGCAAGTGCCAAGCGCGCCTGCTGTATTTGCTCATTGGTATAAAATTGCTGAGCTTCGAGGAGTTTACCCTCATAGGCCTGATGCCAATCAGAAATTAGTGCCTCAGCATCCGCTGACACCCCGTTCAAAATACCCAAGGCCTGCATAAAACCAGCATTTGCAAAAAGGGCTAAAGCGCGCTCTTTTCGTTTTTGTAAATCGTCAATCTGCTGAGTCTGCCATTGACCTTGCGCTATTGCATCGAGGCTTGGGGAAATCTTAGATTCGAAGTCCGCAAGGGCCTGTTTGAACGATTCTCGAGCGGCCTCTTGTTCGACTAAGCTAAAAGAGGTTTCGAGCTCAGCAGCACTGTCTGCATTATGGTCAATGTCAGAGTTCTTCGTCGACAGAGCAATACCGCCGCCAATAACAATCGCAGCAGCAAGCAAAGCAACGACGATTAAAGCTCCGCGTTTTAGGGTCTGTGCTCTTTGTCGCTGCTGCTCTTGTATGTAGGCGTCTGGTGACGCGTTTTCAAATTGTTCAGACAAGCCTGTTTTCCTGTATCAATTGCTTTTGTACGACCTGCTAAACTCAGAGTTGCGTATCGGGCGTACTCTCCAATTCAAATATTTTGCGCAGATGTGTTTTCCATTGCATATATTGCTCAGTGGCCGTGCCTTGCAATTCTATTGTGTTGTCTTCAAATTCCATTTCGGTTGGGCCTACCGATAAGTCTACGGCTTGGCCTTGCTCTTCAATGACCGCATTGTGTACCTTCATGGCAGAATTGGATTTAAAAGCTTCGTTGATAGCAACGACTGAGCCAATGCCGCCTAACACTGCACCGACTTGACCAGCACTCGATCCACTATTTTTAGACAGGATTGCCGCCAACACACCCAAGCCTACGCCTAATGCTGCGCTTGCGTTGCGTTTCATGGCCGCTTTTCGTGCAGCCTCTAATTCAGGCAGTGTTTCTTCTTGCCACGTTTGATAAGAAGGGCCCACTTCAGCGTCAAAAACCTCATATTGGTCTTGCAAGCGGTCTATGAATAACAGTTCTTGAGCGCGCAGCTCTTCGATACGTCTTAACATCGGATCGTTTTGATCCGGTAAGCCGGTTAGTTCAAATTTATAGTATCGTTGTCCGTTTTTACGTTTTATATCAGATTCAATATATTGACCAAAAGCCTCGGGGCTGTAATAGCGAGCATAGCGCATCAGCGACATATTCTTTATTTGCTGCTTTTCGTCTGCATCTAATTTTTTTAATAATTCAACAACATAACTGCTAATTTCGTTGAATAAAGGCTCGTATGGGTTTTTATTTTTGTTGCGTTGGTCTCTAAAAAAGTTAGCTGAAACTTCGTGGGCAAAATCTTTTTGACCCCAAATCTCGCCTGAGCTATCAACTACCGTGATACTGGCGCCCACTACTTCACTGTCAGAATGGGTGATGCCGCCCAATACGAATAGGTCAGAAGGGGTGCTGGCGTCGGGAACCACCACTACAGAACCAAACACTTTTTCTCGCTGCAAGGCATTTTTTGTTTCAATCGCAAACAACTTGGCCTCAGTGCGTCTCAACTGTGGCCAAATGCCTTCGTCATCTAACTCGGCGTAGTCAATTTCACCGGTGCTGCTGTCTATGGGAAAACCAGGATCAAATGTCGGCACTGCCACATCTAAAAAGATAGAGGCATTTTGCAACCTTTGATTTGTTGAGCCGCTTTGCTCATTCGCAGAAGGTGCATTAGGGCCTACTAGCAATGGACCTTTTGAATTATTGGAGCTTGATTGACAGCCAGCAAGCACAACACTTAATAATAATAGCGCTGCGCTTTTACTCCATGTCAACTTTAACCATTTAGACAAATGCATATTAATGGATACTCCTAAATATTTTTAATTTCCGCATTGGTAATCTCTGTACTGTTTTTCAAGCCCAGCGGCAGATGTTCCGCTGGCTTTTTGAATCTCATCAAACAGTAATTTGCAAATAATACTATCATTGTCTTTTGGTGCAACTATTCCCCGCTGAACCCGACTAGAACTTTGATTTTCGGTAGGCAAGGACGCGGAGCCGGCTTGTGGGGCACCGCTGGCCTGATTATTTTCTTCGGGCGCGTCTGCCTGACCCGCCTGATTTGCTTGGCCCGCTTGTTGTCCAGCGCCAGCAGAAGTTCCTGTACCTGCGCCTTTTCCACCCCCGCCGCCACCACCTGACATATCATTTTGAACGGTATTGACACAACTGGTATAGCTGTCTATCGAATCGCTCAAAGTCATATCTAACCTTGCTATACGCTCTTCTCTGGTTAACAGAGACTCATCGATTTCATCAAGACTGACCTGCGTACACTCATAAGCAGAAACCGGAAACTCTTGAGAGGACTGAGTTTGCGAAAACGTCGAATAACTCATTAACAAAGCAATTACTGTGAATGGCAAAGCGTGAGGAAGTTTTAGCACTGAAAATTTTGCGTGTAAATTCATGATGCAATTTCTGCCTTATGTTGCTAAAAGTGCGTCGTTACTTGTTAAGAGTATATATAAGGGTGTAGGTTCAGGATATTTTTATTTGTAACAATATGAACCAGCAAAGCTGAGGTAAGTAATAATTAAGCAAGCTTTGCAAAATCATTATCGTCTTGCGTTACACTGTTAAGCGTAGGTTCATTAAAACACACTTAGGATTACCTTATGCAACATGATGCAAAAAAAGCTGGAGTAATGTGTACTTTCGTTTGTGTGTTGTTGCTCACAGGCTGCATGTCTAGAGGTATAGAGATGACCGAGCAACAGCAGCGCATGGCGCGTTGTGATCAATATATCGAGATGGCTAGAGACGATTGTTTACGCGGCGAAAACGTCACCATCGATGACTATAATGACGAATATAGAGTGTTCGAAAAAAATGTGCGCGAACAAAAAGAAAGAGCAGAAAAAGTTGCAGCCGAAAATGAAAAATTAAAAGCAGAAAAGCTCAAAGAAGCACTTAGCAAGTCGAAAGAAGCTGCTGAGACAGCCAGACAGGCCGAAATCGAAAAAGAACTCAAGCGGCTTGAAGATGGTACGAATTAACGTCCACAATTATTTCTTATAAATTGAATTATTGATAGATAGTCAAGCGTGGTTTTTGCTACCAAACACTGCAAAATTCAAAGATTTTAATTGCGCGCTAAGCACTTGGAATACGAATACTGTCAGCAACTATTTCGTATACTAATCCAGCGCGAATACTATCGGTATCGACTTGTAAGTCCGCTTGGAAATGCGAAGCCTGTTCAGGCGTAAGCTCTTTTTGCACTAACTCACCATTCAACACAATATTTTTGCCGCTGCTATCGGTAGGAATAAAAAACCCATAGTCTCGAAATGACACTCTGAAAACGCGGTTTTCGGATTGGATAATAAAAAAGCAGCCCTTTTTTTGGCAAACTTTGGCAATGGGAGCCTCTAAGGTGAACATTTGCTCGAGGTGTTTACTTGGCGAACTATCTAGCTGTGATAGCGCAATATTTGGCAGTGAGGTGTCAAATACAAGGCCAAAGGTTTCGCTTGTTGCATCACTAGCAACGGGCTCAGATAATCGTAAAGTCTTCGCGTAACTCAAGCTGGCAAAGCTTGTTATGAGTAAAATGAGTACTATAGATTTCATAATGTGTCGTTAATCCTTTTTCTTAAAAAGGTGAAATGTGGCTAACAATATCGCCACCAGTATTAATGACGCCGCTCTTCAGCAAGCTTGGCCTTAATAAAATCGCTATGCCTAATGTAGAGTAAATCAGCGACTTTACGAATAATGTTATCTTCGTATTTGTCTAAGTTACCATCAGCGTATGCAACCTTCCACATAAGCTTTATTAGGTTTACGCGCTTGTCATAATCATAATGCTCATTAATCAGAGAAGTAAACGGATACATAGAGGTCGTGTCTTCACCACCCTGCTCACCCACTTCCATCAACTCTTTGAGCTGCTCGTCGCTGAGGTCAAAGGTACTTTGCAGCAGGGCCTGAACTTTATGTCTTTCTTGTTCAGTTTGTTCGAAATCGGCGCGCATAACCTCCACTAAAAGTGCTGCACAAGCCTGTTGTAGCTTTTCCTGCTTAGACTCTGCGCTATCGCTTTCAAGCTCTTTGGTAAAAAACTCTTTGAGTTTACTTAGCATTACTTTGTCCTT
The DNA here is from genome assembly GCF_041380235.1 of Glaciecola sp. SC05. Taxonomy (NCBI): domain Bacteria; kingdom Pseudomonadati; phylum Pseudomonadota; class Gammaproteobacteria; order Alteromonadales; family Alteromonadaceae; genus Glaciecola; species Glaciecola sp. SC05. The sequence continues at coordinate 130,658 of NZ_JBGIYY010000011.1, read as the reverse complement.
ATTTATCTACTTTATTTGCATAGTGGTATTGCTTATTAACCCCAACATCTAATTTTAGTTCAATTCACTGTACGTATGTCACGCTTAAATTTTGCCTCTCAATGCCATTGCTAAGCCACATTTGTGAACGAATTAATCCAATATAATTGCAAGCTTGTGCTCACATTTATTCGGTTTCTGCCGACATATATTCCATAACAAACAAGCAGCGCAGTATATGTCCAAAATAACCACCAGACAGATCAATGAACTAAAAGATATCTTCAATGATACTGTGATCAGGTGCGCGGGCTTAATTAAACATGTTTCAAAGCCAATGCAGCTCGACCCCGGTAAGCCGGTCGTAGAAGCGCATGAATATTCTCACGAATACTACGTGATTGCTGAAGTAGAAGCGCTCAATATCGGCCCGGGTAAGCATAACTTTGGCAGTGTAGAAGTAATAATAGATACCGACTCGGCCCTAGAGTCTGCAGGTATTTTTACTAGCTTACAAAAAGCCAAAAACGATGGTGTGTATGTGATTTTTGACGCGGCGTATTTAGCGGTTACCGAAAACCGGGCTTTATTGCAAGGCGCTCGAGCTGAAATCACCGACATCAGACGTGATGGATACTTCAATTTAATATCTTTAGGCAAAGTAGCTCGTTAAACTTCTCTCAATTGTGCGCTCATTAATAAGCTATTCAGTAAACACTCATTATTTATATTCTCGCCACTGAGTCACGCTTGACTACCGTCGGTTGAAATTTAAATGTCTCATTGACGGGAGGTGTTACTCCTTGCGCATATTGCAATGCTAACTCCGTTGCCTTTGAGGCCATCATTTCAATAGGATAGCGCAAAGTGGTTAACTTAGGCCTACAGTATTTCGCTAATATAATGTCATCGTAACCAATCACCGAGACTTGCCTAGGCACTTCAATATCATGATCCATGAGCATCGTCATAGCGCCAGAAGCCATCGCATCGTTGTATGCCAAGACGGCTGTGAAGTCAGCCCCTTTTGACATCAAATTTTGGATAGCGGCCTCGCCTCCTTCTTGATTAGGTGCGCCATGCTCTATATTCATATCAGGCAATTCAATATTGGCGTCACTTAAGGCATCTCGTATACCTTCAATACGATGAATGGGGTCATCGATAGGAAATCCGCTTGAAACAACCGCAAACTTGCGATGCCCTTGCCGAATCATATATTCGGCCATCAGGCGACCGCCAGCTCGGTTGTCTAACCAAACGCAGCGTCCTGCTATTTCTGGAATAAAGCGATTTAATAAAACGAAACCCGGTACCATATTAGCTAAGCCAATGAGCTCTTCATTTTCTAAAGTTTTACTATGAACGACCATTGCATCGCAGCGGTGCCCAAGGAGGGTATCGATGGCTTTACGCTCAGCTTCTTCTCCGATAGTGCCGCCGCTAATCAATATTTGCGTGCCGTTCTTACGAGCTACGGTATCAACACCGTGCGCCAGGGCCGCAAAAAATGGCTCATATAAGTCGGCTACAACCACGCCCACAGTATCGCTGCGGCTGGTGGCAAGGGCTCTAGCATTTGCATTGGGGCGATAGTTAAGCTCTTTGATGATGTCTTTAACGCGCTGACGAGTAGCATAACCGACTTTAGGCCCCTCATTAATAACCCGGGAGACCGTAGCTTGGGATACCCCCGCCACATCTGCTATTTGTTTCATTGTCGCCATTTTTAATCTAACCCTGAGTGAAAGACACCAGCATGTTACCGAACACCGCCAACTGCGTTTAAGTTTTAATCATTATAATAATTACAATTTAATGCAAGTAATTCATTTTTTTAATTGCAAAAATAGGGAAAGCGTATACCCTATTGTAAAGGTTTTGTTAATATTAGTCAGTATTCCCAACTTTCCTTAATATTTAAATAACAAAAGAGAGTTGATAATTAAATGCAAACTAATGTTTTTACTAAATTTATTTTTAATATGCGTTTTAAAATTTAAATTTTAATGTTTTCCCATTTAAAACATTTGGGTAATCGCATACCCTAATTAGGGAATAATCGTGAATAAATTACGCGAGGTATAGCATGAATACAGGTTTACATTTTGCACAACGCCATAACATCGACAATGAGCCACCGGCTTATCAAGACAATAAGATATCGTTGAATGTTGGCTTAAAGACGTTTGCAGAGCTTTCTCGAAAAGCCCGTATTGCCGTAATCACCGAATGGATGAACCAAACTCATTCTGAGACCCTTTTTGCCGGTCGGGTAAATTTTACTGACAATAATAATTACAGTGACCAGCACGCCATTCAGGTTTGTGAGAATAACGATTGGCAGCTAATTGTGCCAAATAATAACAAGCATGACCCGTTTTCAACCATACTGTTGGCTAAAAAGCCACTTTGCAATCTTGCTAACATGAGCACAGACCAAGTCAGCAGCCTAGCCAACATCATGGCTATGTTATCTACCCGATACGACAACTTAATGATGGCCTCTGTTGAGCTATCAATTGAATGGGCCTCTGCGCAAACGAGCAATGTATATGCGGTAATATCGCCAGTAGTCGGTAATCAACTCGGTATGTTTGGTTCACAAAGGTTTATTGCCAGTGACTTTACGCCGGAGCAAACTGCGAGACGACTCAAAAATTTATCAGATATTCATTTTCGCGATATTTTTCCAGAATAAGAGGGATTTGAGGGAAGATACTAAAACGGGATTAGTGACATTACAGTCAGTTTCATGCTATTTATATGATTAATTGGAATTACGCAATTTAAGTCACTGTTAATGAAGCAATCTTCACCCCTAAATATCACTCAAAATCTGACCCATACTCTTGGACTTGCGATCATTCGCGGTGATTTTTTTGAGGCTTTGCCTTCAGAAGCGGAAATATGTGAACGCTTTGGTGTAAGCCGAAGCTCGACAAGAGAAGCCGTAAAGATGCTCTCTGCGAAGGGCTTGATTCGCTCTAGACCTAAACAAGGAATACGAATTCAAGCTGAGCGCAATTGGAACATGTTCGATCCTGATGTACTCAAATGGATATTGGTCAGTAAACCGACCCTTGATTTGTTGCGCGAATTTTTTGAAATGAGGTTGGTAACTGATCCACAGGCTGCAGCCTTGGCAGCAAAACATGCCAAACCTGAGAATATTGTAGAGTTGCGCAAGGCGCTTGACCGAATGCGTGATGCTGAAAACGGCCTAGACGATGTCTTAGATGCAGATATCGCGTTTATTACCGCGCTGTTTGAAGCAACGCACAATCGTTTTTTCATTCAATTAATTGAATTTACGAGCACCGCTTTACGAGTAACTTCACGATACTCAAACAGAATGCAGGGAATTAACTTTTCAAACGTGTCGACATGCACGCAGGTGTTTGACGCAATTGTGCAAAAACAAAATGAAATAGCGTTTGATTTAATTAAGCAAATGCTAACAAAAATGATGATTGCGGTGATCACCGAGCAGTAATCCAATGAGGCCGTTTTCTTTGTCAATTAACTAACCTGCACCTAGGTTAATCAAACAATAGGATACTCATGAGAGGCTTTATTTTACTTTTTGCACTGTCATTTTTTACATCTTCTGCACTCACTCAAACGCCACCCGAACAGTTATTTTCTGGGCTTCCTGATGACGTCACTCCAGAGCTAAGCAAACGCGGTCAATTTGCCGTTGGTGTAAAAACCATTACAGTGGTAAACGATAAGCACCTTAACCCCCTTGACCCAACTGAGCTAGAACGCAGTCTTACCTTAGAAGTTTGGTATCCGACCAGCAGCAGTGATGCCGAAAAAACTTATTACACGGACGAAACTCGCTCTGGCTTTACCTTTTCTATTCAAGCTGATGCAGTCAGAGACGCTGCCGTTTTGAACGACAAAGAATCAGTATTCCCTGTTGTAGTAATTTCGCACGGTTACACAAGCTATCGCACCGCCATGTTTCACATTGGCGAGCATTTAGCGTCGCATGGGTATATTGCCGTTGGTATTGATCATACTGGTTCAACAAATGCCGACATCGATTTTGCAACTAATCCTGGCGCAGGGTTTCTAAGTACTTTAATGAACCGAGCACGGGATCAACAATTTACCCTAGACTGGTTAACTGGCGATTCTGAATTCGCAGAGCTTGCCGACGCAAGTAGCGCTGGCGTTATCGGGCATTCGATGGGTGGCTTTGGGGCAATCAATACGATTGGTGCATGCTATGACTTTACCGCGCCATTTGTTGCGGGCTTGTCGGGCTCAGAAGATGAAACTGCCAATACTCAGCTTGCTTCTGTACTAAACATTTGCTCTGCAAACCGTGAAAACGGTACCGATCCTCGCTGGAAGGCAGCCGCTATTCTTGCACCTTGGGGCGGTCAACATAAGCTGTTTTCAGCAGAGTCGCTGGCCAGCGTAAACGTCCCAACGATTTATATTTCAGGCGATTTAGATGATATTTCGGGGTATGACGGTATTCGCTGGATGTTTGACAACCATAGCTTCAGTAGTACCTACCTACTGACCTATCATGAGGCTCGCCACAATATTGCTCACCACCCTGCACCAAAGGCCGCTTATAGCAACGAGTTAGATATAGGCCATTACTATGAATCAAGCTGGAACTCTGAGACCCTGGCATTGATTAATCAACATATTATCTTGGCGACCATGGATTGCTACCTTAAGAGCAATGACAAGGCATGTGAATATTTGAGCATTAGAGGCTCATCCAATCAAATACCAGTAGACGGCGAAAAACCTGCTCCTTGGAAAGGCTTTGACGATCGCTTTTCAACCGGTATGACGATGGAAGCTAAAACCCCCTAGAGATAAGCGGCAGTTTGAGCTCTGCTCACTTGATAGCAGCAAGTTAGCTAACATCAAAGATGCTGTCTCAACCCTTACGCAACTATAAAAATTAATGCCTAGCTGGTTACATCAAGCTAGGCAAAAACAGCACGAGCGCTGGGGCATAACTGATAACGACTAGTGCAATAATCAGTGCAATGATAAACGGCCAGATTTCGCGCATAAAATCCGCAACAGGCACCTTGGTTATGGAGCAAGTGGTAAACATCAAGGAACCAAATGGAGGGGTAACGCCGCCTATCATAATATTAACAATCATGATCATACCAAAATGCACCGGATCGATTCCCAGAGCAACCGCAACCGGCACGAGCAATGGTGCAAGAATGATCAGGGCTGCCCCCCCTTCTAAAAACATCCCAATAATCAACAAAAACACATTAATGACGGCCAACATCATGTATTTATTAGAGGTGAACTCCAGCAGCATGGCAGTAAATTCTTGAGGGATCCGCTCCCACGTTAAATAGTAACCAAACACGGATGCCGCAACAATAATCAACACAACCGTGCCAGTACCGTAAATGGTATCTAGCAAGATGGCTTTAATATGACTAACTTTTAGCTCTTTATAAACAAATATACCAATGAGTATTGACGCCAATACCGCCATTGCGCCTGCTTCGGTAGGGGTAAATAGTCCAAATCGTAAACCCAGAATCACACCAAAGGGCAGCAATAATGACCAAATAGATGCTTTAAACTGAGCGCCTATTTCGGCCAAACTTGCGCGCTTATCTCGTGAAGGTTTATATTTGCGTTTACGGGCAATAATCGTCACCGTGAACATTAAGGCGCCTGCCATAATCAAGCCAGGTACATAGCCAGCCACAAACAGCTCGGCAACTGAGACCTGTGCAATTAAGGCATAGATAATCATAACGATGCCCGGAGGTATCACGGGAGAAATAGCAGATGACGCTGCGGTAATGGCGGCTGAAAACCCTCGGCTATAACCGCGTTGTTCCATTTGCGGCACCAAAATTTTACTTTGCATAGCGGCATCTGCGTTTGCCGAACCAGATACCCCTCCCATAAAAGTACTCAATACCACATTTACCTGCGCTAAACCGCCCACTAAATGCCCAGTCAGGACTTCTGCCATCTGCATTAGCTTGCGGCTTATTCCTGAATAATTCATTACCGAACCGGCCATTACAAAAAACGGGATCGCCAGCAAAGGAAAAGAAGCCGCTGCGGTAATAAACCGCTGCAGCACTAAATCGGGCGGCATACCTGCATCAAAAAAGGTGAAGTAAAAAATGGCTGAGCCGAACAGCGCATAGGCAATCGGTATACCTAAAAAATAAAGGATAAATACCAGGAGAATAGGCAGGTAAATCATAAGGTTGCCGGCCTTTTTATATACGTCACAATATCTCGATATAAAAACCTCAGAGTATAAAAAGTGATCAGACCAAAGCCTACGACAAGCGCCGCATTGACTGCCGCTGAGCTTATCCCCAAAACCGCAGTGGGTTTTGCCCAGGCAATTTTGGTAAATATAATGGCCATATAAAAAATGTATCCGTTAATGGCCAACAGCGTTAGCGCCATTATAAAACGGATACCTTTTTCTATACGCGGCGGCGCCTTTGTAATCAGCAAGTCGATGCCCATATCCATTTTATGCTTATAAGTAGCGCTCGCGCCGACGAATACACACCAAACAAAACAGATCGTGGCAACTTCTTCTGCCCAAAATATTGAATAGCCAAAAATATAGCGTAACAACACATTCAGGATAACCAAGCCGATCATAGTGACCAAAAACACGCTGCATAGAATTTCTTCTAGGTATCTAAAAAAGTATTTAAGCCCTGCAATCATTGCTTAGCCTTCGCACGAATTTTTTTGAGCTCAGCTTGAATCTGCTCGTACATTTCTACTGTGACGCCCGGCAACTTACCGTCATACAAATGAATGGTTCTGGCCTCAAACGCAGCGCGGTCAATCTCATTAAATTTAACCCCTTTGTCCTCTAGATCTTTAATCACCTGAGCGTGCTCACGCTTTAACTTATTGATCATTTGCTCGGCTTCATATTCAAACTCATGGGCGATGATAATTTGGTATCTCTGGGGAATTTTGGCCCAAACTTCGGTGGATATATACACTCCACACGTGCCTAAAAAGTGATTGGTAAACGCGACATTTTTTTTGCCGGTTTCATATACCTTGGCTCCTAAGTTCGTAAACTCGGAGCCTTCGAGCCCGTCCACCACGCCTTGTTGCAATGCGCTAAAGGTTTCTCCCCATGGCAGTGGTGTTGCGTTAGCTCCCATAGCGTTAATGGTTTGAATAAACAGATTACTGCCCGGAGATCTGAGCTTCACACCCGCTAAGTCTTCTGGTGTGATAATGACTTTATCGGTGATCACATTGCGAAAGCCAAAAATATACTGCAGCGACAACACTTTAATACCTTTGTCTTCAAGCTTGCTAACCCACCCTTGAACCATTGGCGTTTTGATAATTGCCATGTACTCGTCAAAATTATGATAAAGCATCGGACCAACAAGCGCGGTGAATTCAGGTACGTAGTCGCCAATATACGAAGGGTCTTCCACCGATATGAAATGCGCGCCGCGAACAACCATCTCGACACCGTCTTTGTAGGCTGCTATTTGCGCCCCTGGATAAGTAAGAACTCTGACGGCCCCATTGGTTTTTTGATGAATGCGTTGGGCGACCAGTTCAATTGATTTGGCCAATTCTTCATTGACATTGAAGACATGGCTAAGGCGCAAGGTGATCCTAAAGTTTTCTTCGGTTTTGTTCTCGCTGCAACTGCTAAAAAATAATATAAAGCAAAGAATTGCGGTGATTCTAAAAAGCTTGGGTATTTTTAGCATGGCGTATTGTTAAAAATCATCATTGATAAACGCAAAGGAGATGTATTAAAAAGAGTAGTCTACAAGTGTGTGCTTTTCAACTGACTGGGTGTTGCGTACACCTTAAAGATCAACAGCGCTTGAAATCGATTGTTCGCTTGATCAAATATGCTTGATGTAGACCGGTATTTATCATCAAGCTCGCTAAACAATATTCAAGCTTAAATCGCCGTCTTGTTGAGTCGGCGGCGAAACACTAATCCGAGAATATATAAAAAGTAGCAATCTATTGCACATAAAGGTTTGAACAACTGGGCCGATATTCATCTTCAAGACCGAGCTTGAAAACGATATGAATCATTCAGCCTTAGACATGCCCACTAGCCAAGAAAGCACAAAGCGCCCTCAATTTTGGAGCGTGCTTATGTTAGCCGTTAAGATTGCGGGAGTAATCGACATTGGCTTTTTCATTATATTTTATTATCTAGGCTCTCCCATACTGGCTTGGGTAAATGTATTTAGCGTGCTGATGTATGTCTCTGCCTTTTATGCGATTAAAAACAGAAAAAATAAGCTAGGAGCAACACTTATTTGGTCTGAAGTCGTTATCCACTCGACTCTTGGGACTTTACTAATTGGTTGGGGAAGCGGATTTCAATATTTCTTTTTCATTTTTATTCCTGCACTGTGCGTAACTCTTCCAACGAATACGGCGCGCATGGCTCTGCTAGCATTCTTCGGTTTTTGTATCAGCTTGGGCAGCTTAGGATGGGTTTTCGAACCTATCCAGCCGATTCATCCCGATGCGCTAAGATTCGTCAATTTATTCAATTTGAGTGTGGTATTTTTATTATTTTGTTCACTAGCCTTTTACTATATTAAAACCGTAAAGAAGGCGCAGCAGAAGCTCCATGTGATGGCGACAACCGACTCATTAACTGAACTGCTAAATCGCAGATACATGCGATTTTTGGTTAACCGCGAAATTCAAAAGTATAACCGCTCTAAAGACAACATTGGCGTGATGCTAATTGACATTGATCATTTCAAGTCTGTTAATGACAGCTTTGGTCATGACGTTGGAGACGAAGTCTTAACTACAGTAGCAAAAATATTGCGAAACGAACTCAAAGAGTATGACCTCATTTCGCGATGGGGCGGCGAGGAGTTCTTGATCGTTTTACCAGGCTCAGACCTCGAAAAAACCCAGGACCAGGCAGAACATATACGCAAGGCCATTGAGCAATATGGATGGCAAGCTGAACTTAGCAACACTGCCAAACCGACCGTTACAGTGGGAGTTTCTGAAGTCAAACACAATGAAGAATTCAAAGAAGCCATTGCAAGAGCCGACAAAGCCCTCTACATCGGTAAACACAATGGTCGCAACCGAGTCGAAACCTCAGCAGAATAAATCACTGCTGATAGACTATGAGCCCAAGCCAGATCCTAGGCTACTTTATCCAATGCTTCTACCGTTAAACCTCTATGCGGCTCACATCTTAGTATGTCTGCATGTAATGAAAATTGTTGATAATATTTAGCCTCTACGGCATCTATCACCGTTTGCACATCTTCTTTTGCGCACAGGCAAATCACCGCTCCACCAAAACCGCCCCCGGTTTGCCGACAAGCACCTTTGTTGTTGAGCGCCTGCATACAGATATCGACTAAGCCGTCAGTTGCCGGCACGGTAATTTCAAAATCATGTTTGAGTGATAGGTGTGCCTCATGCATGATGCTGTAAAGCGTATTTAGGTCACCAGTTTGCAAGGCATCGGCCGCTTTCAATACTCGCGCATTCTCGGTGACTACATGTTTGGCACGTCGGTAAACTTTATCGGATATCTGCGTTTTTACCGCATCAAGAGTTGTCATGGTCGCCGAGCGGAGGCTGCTAATTCCCATGGTAGACGCAGCTAATTCACAGGCTAAGCGACGCTCATTGTATTCACTGTCAGCAAGCTTTCTGGGGTAGTTAGAATTGATCACCAGCAGTGCCAAATCATCTGGGATCGCGACCGGGCGGGTAGACAAATCTTGGCAGTCAATTAACAGTGCAGAATGGAATTGGGCCTCAGCGGAGATAAGTTGGTCCATAATACCGCACTGACAATCGATAAAGTTGTTTTCTGCGAGTTGGCCAATGCGCGCCATTTGCGGCCCTGATAAACCTAAACCAAAGGCCTCGTTAAATAGGCCAGCGATCGCCACTTCAAATGCCGCTGAGCTCGATAATCCACTGCCTTGTGGCACGTTACTTGAGATAACAATGTCCATACCGCTAATAACGTGTTCAGCCTTAAGAAGCTCATTGACCACGCCTCGCAAGTAATCGCCCCAGGGGTATAAACCGTGCTCGATAGGCTGAGATAAATCGAAATGCTCTATTGCCTCAGGATATTGCAGCGAAAAAGCATTAATAATACTGTCACTGCGTTTTGCAGCCATAACATTAGTTTTATATTGCAATGCACATGGCAGCACAAATCCTTCGTTGTAATCAGTATGCTCGCCAATCAGATTAACACGACCAGGCGCTGAAACTGAGAATTGTGGTGGCCGCTTAAAGTGGCTGGAGAATGCTTGCGCCAGCGAATTTTCAAACATAATTTACGTCCTAGTTAAGTAATGTACATCATCGCATTGGCGCAAAATGTCTGCGGCCAGTTCAGGCGTCAGATCACGCTGGCTTTCTGCCAGCATTTCATAGCCCACCATGAACTTTTTCACTGATGCGCTGCGCAAAAGAGGCGGGTAGAAATGCGCATGTAACACCCAGTGAGATGATGATTTTTCTGTCGCGGGTGCATTGTGCCAACCCATCGAATATGGAAAACTGCAGTTAAATACGTTGTCGTACTTAATGGTCAATTGTTGTGTAATGTTTGCTAATGATGCAGCTTGTTGATTTGATAGATGATTAAAATCAGGCACGGGGGCTCGGCATACCAACAGCGTTTCAAACGGCCACTTGGCCCAGTAAGGCACAACTACTAGCCAGTCGTCATTTACCGCGACAACTCGTTTTCCGTCTGCTATTTCTGCATTGGCATAGTCAAGCAACATTGGTGATTGGTGTTTTTCAAAATATTCTCGTTGGCGAGTATCTTCATTTTCAATTTCGGTAGAAAGATGATCGTGCGCCCATACTTGACCGTGCGGATGCGGCTGTGAGCAACCCATTATCTCGCCTTTGTTCTCAAATAAGTGCACACATTGAAAACGTTTGCTGAGCTCTAAATATTCCGAGCGCCAAGTATTTACAACCGCTAACATGCCCTCTTTGCTAAGATGAGGTAAGGATTTGTTGTGCTCAGGCGAAAAACAAATCACTCGGGCTAATCCGGTAGCAGAGCGTTGGAAAAATAAATCTGAGGCAACATTGTTGTCGCTCTGTACTGCGGTTAATGCTGCAAAATCGTTACCAAAAACGAACGTCGTATCATAATCAGGATTCTGCTCGCCGTTTGCACGAGTGTTGTTTGGACATAAAGGGCATGAGGCATCAAAACTTGGGATGGCGTCTTGCGAGACCGCTTCAACCGCCCCCGACCATGGCCGATTATTGCGGTGTGGAGAAACCAACACCCACTCCCCTGTCAGCGGATTGCGGCGTCTAAACGCTGAATTACTCACACTCATAGTGACAATATTCCATTAATAATTATTGATATCGCAATAAGCGCTGTTGCTACTGATACAGAAAGTTATCTGTACACCATTATAAAACCGCATCATTTGCCCATGACAAACTGGCCGACTGCTTAAACACTACTTTATTGATCAGCAGCGCAACGCAAACGCACGAAACTAGCGTAATAAACATCAAGTGAATGTAATGCAGACCAAAAGGCTGATGAATAGGCGAGAACTCAAACGACATCGCGCCATATAGAAATACACCAAATATTACTGCAGCTATCCCAGCATTCGCATGCACATCTTTAAATAGCAAGCCGACGATGAATATCGATAGAATCGGCATACTTAATAAACCATAGAGCTGCTGCAACAAATTAATAATGCTGTCGGCTTGCGCATATACCGGCACCAATGCGAGTGAAATTAGGGTTAGCGCTGCCGTTACCCAGCCGCTGAGTCTTTGTACGTTTGGCGTTTTGTTAATGTACGCTTCGTGAATATCACATACGTACAGAGCAGTGGCTGAATTAAGGTTACTGTTATATGTGGTAAGCACCGCAGCGGCCATTGCTGCTGCAAAAATTCCCGACAACCAAGAGGGTAACAAATCGCCCACAATTTGACCGTAAGCCGCATCACCAATGTCGCCATAAAGCTTGTAAGAGATAATGCCCGGGACAACAATAATTGCTGGCACAATTACCAGCCTTATTCCTGCCGCAGCAAATACGCCTTTTTGCGCCTCTTTAAGATTAGGAGCGGCCATCGCTCGTTGGGTAATGACCTGATTTGTTCCCCAGTAAAACATCTGAATGAAGATCATACCGGTTAGCAGCGTATGCCAAGGAATAGGCGAATCGTTTCCACCGATTAGGGTCAAACGCTCTTTGGGAATGCCTGAAAAGTCATAATCAATGGCCGCTAGAGCTAATAACACCACAACTATCGCCATACCAAGCAGCAGAACGCCAGAATACGTATCGGAGACAGCAACCGCACGCAGGCCACCAAAAATTGCGTACATTGCACCTACCGCGGCAAACGCCACCGCGATATACATCAAGGGTATGTCTACATTAAACATAGTTTGCATGAACAAAGAGCCGGTATAAATCACTGCCGGACAAAAAATCAAGGCGCTACCAAGGAAAAACATCACGCTGATCACCGCACGGATATTTTTATCACCATAGCGTTTCTCAAGTAGTTCAGTAGTGGTAGTGCAGTTGTATTTGTAGTAAACCGGTAAAAAGACTTTTGCTAAAATGATAAGACCAACGACCGCTGAAAACTCCCACAACGCCAAAAGTGCCATCTGATTGCCGTTCATGCCTACTAATTGATCGGTACTAAGGTTGGTCAGGGTGATGGAGCCTGCAACAAAATACCAAGCCAAGCCACCGCCAGCTAAAAAATACTCTTTATTTTGGCTAGTTTCTCGGTGTCCTTTACCCTTGCAATGCATATAGGTGGCAAAGGCGATAGCGATAGTAACGCCCAAGAACACCATAATTTGTATCAGTTGGTCGTTCATAATTTTTCACCACCGGCTGCACGCATATTGAGGCTTACTATCTTCTCAGAGCTAACATTGTTGTGCAGTCGCAACAATCGATTGAACTGCGTAATGGAATTGAGCATTGAATAAATAGGCACAAAAAAGTTTTGCTTAAAAAAAGCCAGAACCGTCTCTTCATCAAGCTTGTTAAGCGCGTCTTCATCAATGGTATATAGGCCTTTTACGCGCTTTGTACGCTCAGAGTCAAACTTAATCAACAGCTCAATTTCTTTCAGTAAATCTTTTTCTAATAATGTGCTAGCAAAGTTTTGTGATAACAACTCTGAATTGAAATACTCCGATAGCTGAGCATTGATGCTCTTTAAAAACCCTGTCTCGGTGCCGTCCTCTGCAAATAAAGCATTACCGTCGGTTTTACTAAATTGCGCGCTACTCTCATCAATATAGATCATGAGTGTTTTGTCTTGATCAGGGTCGGGGCCCAAAGAAAACGGCTCTCTGCGCATACTGCTCGGCACATACACGCCTTCCCAATGCTCGTTGTTTTGAGAGCAATACAGGTTTTGAGTGCCTTCAAACACAAATAAAGCTACGCAATGGAAACTGCCAGTACTAGCGTCTTTTATGAATACGATGGGAAAACTACTAGCCGCGGCAGAGAGCTCGTCAACAGTCAAAGCAATCGAATTCTTATCTGCTACATCAGTAAAACTTGTACGCGGTGTAATTTTTACGTTTTTGTGTGCAGTGTTATTTAGAGGAACGGCATTTTTCATTATTATTATTTACCCGATAGTATGTATTATTAAATCTTGGCAAAACCTTGCTGAGTGATTTGATCAATCAACTCTCGATGACGCGGCAACCTGTAAGCAAGTTGCTCAGACTGCTGTTGCTTCATCTTAAAGTATTTTTGCGCGCGTTCGCTTTGCTTATGTAAATGCGCTGCCAGTGAAAAGTCTGTTTTGAAGCCCGCGCCATACAATACATATGCATAGCTTTCGGCACTAAAGGCTTCGTAGTTTTGTAAGAAGTCATACTCGTTAGGTGAGCGATGCTTCCATAAAGCAAGCAGCTCCGATAAGGACTCAGGAATACTGCTGGGTGCTTTATTTGCCTGCCAAAATGGCTCTTCTCTGCGGCTGAGCACGTAATGCAGTTTGAGAAAGTCGATAATACCCCGCCATTTTGCCTGAAACACTTGGTTGAAACGTCGGCTCATAGGTAACATTTCGTCTGAGGTTAATGGCAGTTGGTCCGCTATAAAGTTTGCTGAAGTTTCGACCAGCATTAACGCCGACGCCTCGAGAGGCTCTAAAAAACCTGAAGCGAGACCCACCGCGACACAGTTATTTTTCCAAAAGATTTCTCGATGGCCGGTTTTAAACTCGATTTTACGAATAGTAAGCGCATCGGCTTGTGGGCCAACATACTTTTTCAGCGTGGCCTTTGCCTGCTCTTCGCTAGCGTATTGACTCGAATAGACATAACCTACTCCGCGGCGCTGTTGCAAGCCAATGTCCCATATCCAACCGGCTTCTTGCGCCGTTGAAATGGTTTGACAAGCAATCGGTTGTTGCGGGTTTTCATACGGCACTTGCATCGCCAATGCGGTGTCAGACATCAATATGTCATTTTTAGCAATGAAGGGGACTTTTAACGCTTCGCCTAACAGAAGTGATTTGAATCCGCTGCAGTCTACAAAAAACTCTGCCTCGATTGCCCCGACAGTGTCGGTGTCAATAGCCCTGATATTGCCGTGCTGATCTTGTTTAACAGCGGTAACGTTGCCAATCAGATGCTCAACCCCAAGGTTTTCAACGCTATGGTTTTTAAGTAGCTCAGCAAACTTCCCGGCGTCTAGATGATAGCCGTAGTTAGCCACTGTTTCATATTCTTTATTTGCAATGCTCTTAGGCGCAATGCCTTCGCGACAAAGCATCGATTGAAACGTCACTGCATCACAAAAAGAAGATTGTGAAAAGTTTGGATCTTGCCAATAGGCAGCAATATCAATTTTGCCATTTCCAACTGGCGCGGTAAACGGATGGTAATATTCATCATTGCTATTGGCTATCCAGTTTACAAATTTGCTTGCCTGTTTAAAGGTCGCATTGCATTTGGTGATGAACTCAGATTCAGAAATACCTATTTTTTGAAGGGTCATGCGCATGGATGGCCATGTACCTTCACCTACCCCTACTGTAGGAATAGTCGATGATTCAATCAGTGTAATTTTTACAGATTGACCATGTTGTTTGGCGAGTAATGATGCTGTTAACCAACCGGCTGTGCCGCCGCCAACAATCACCACATGTTTAGTTAATACTGACAAAAATCACTCCGTTAGTAAAAGTTGTCACAGTTGAATTTGTTCATAGACTACGCAAAATAGTCAGAGAAAAAAAGGGGGACAAAGCCCCCTTTTTTAACTATCAAATGCAGGGTTTAGAAAGAACCTCTCACACCCACCGCATAACGTGCACCGGTTCTGACTTGCTCAGTGAAATGGCTAGGAATACGGCCATATTTCTCTGTAAACTCGTCAGTTACGTTAATGCCTTCAAAGAAAACTGAGAAGGTTTCGTTGATTTCGTAGCTTGCGCTTAAATCCCACTGTCCGTATGTGCCTACAAACTCTGGTTCGCCAGTATCGCCATTACTCAGGGTCTGCAAGAAAGCTTCTCTGTTGTTGAAGGCTACACGAGCTTGAAATCCGTAGTTTTCATAGAAGAAAATGATGTTCTGCGAATCACCTAAACCTTCAAGAGCAAAGGTTTGCGCGGTGTTGCTAGTATCAACTTCTGCATCGCTGTTTACGATAGTCGCATTTAACTGAATACCAAAACCACTTTCGTGCAGATGTGTCCACGCCATTTCGAGGCCGTCGACCTTGGCCGTTTCACCGTTACGAGGACGGTTTACGTCAAACACAAATGCGCCGCTTTGTAAGTTAAATGTCTCTGGAGCAGTAATGTTGGTAATAAAACCATCAACTTCTTTACTGAATATACCTATAGACACTGCGCTTGCATCAGCATAGTACCACTCATAAGACACATCCCAGTTAGTAGACAAGAACGGTTGGAGGTTAGGGTTACCACCTGCCGCCAATAAAATACCTGGGCGAGTTGTGCCGATATTCGTTACCGGACGCATGCTCGACATAGTCGGACGCGTTAAGGTTTCTGAATATGCAAAACGTAATAACATGTTTTCTTCTAGCTCAAACTTAACATTTAGGCTGGGCAGAAGGTTGCTATAGTCATTCGAGATAGCAATCGTCGACACCTGACGTTGTCCAGATGCATCTTCGATATATACTTGGTCAAGAATGGTACCGTCTAGTGGGTTTTCGCGGATATCCACTAAGGTATCTTGCAAACCCGTTGCTGTAGATTGCGTTTCGCTATAACGGAAGCCTAAATTAGCAGTCCATGGAACATCGCCTAAGTCACCTTGGAAGATAAAGTCAGCGTAAACTGCAAGAATATCTTCATCAATCTCAAAACCTGTGCCTAATTCAACCGGCGTATAACCGTTAAGTGCTGCAAAAGCTGCAATATTGTCGGCGGCATTTTCGCCTCGGACTGCACTTTGTGCGGTAATTGCTGAATCACTTTCTAAGAACGACAAATATGCATCAACATCATATCCGAAGAACGAACTAGGGATACCTGGGAACCAATTATTTGGCGTAACTAAAGTAGCAAGGTCATCTGGCACGTCGCTCGCATAACCGCAGTAGAAGCAGTTAGGGAAACTAGGAGACTGGAATATACGAGCTGCTTTGGTTCTTTGCTGTGAATATACACCAAACTTCATGCGTGTGAATGTATCGCTGTCAGGCGTGTATGTGAAATCAGCACGCATTTCAGTTATTTCATCTTCACGCTCATCGCCGCCACGCTCAACATAGTGAGACCGCAGTTTGCTGGCATCCGCTTGGGTAAACGGACCAGAAATACCATCACTGGCAAAGCTAGGTAACGCACCGCCACCGGTAAAGTCATATGTATAGCCGTTTGGATAACCCATTACGGTAAATACACGACTCTGATCACCTGATAAATCTTCAGCTGAAGAGGTTGAAATATCAATGTTGACGTTAAACGCTTCGCTAAGATTCCAGTCTGCGTTAAAGCCAAGGCCTTGAATTTCGACATTTCTGTCTAAACCTTGCTGAACAAAGTCAGTTGCACCCGCTCCGCCACCGCTAGGGTCAACAGCTGAGTTATGTGACCAAAACACAACAGTATCTGTGTCAGGGTCAACTTGGAAATCACGGAAGTTACCCGGTGTAAACCAGTTGGCATAGTTGCTTACTTGCGAGTCAACTTCAAACTTAGAGTACATACCGTCTAGTTCAAGGGTTAATTCGTCAGTTGCAGCGAATTGAAATACAAGGGTACCGCTGGTGCGTTTTCTTTTTTCAACGTTAGAAACTAAGTCTAAGTTACGCGGAACATACACGTTGAACTCTTCTTTACCCGCGCCTGTTGCCGCGTCAAAGTCGTTCGTCGCGATGCGATCAACACGATAGAAACCACGCGTATCCGCTTGGTTTATTTGTGCATCACGCTCTTGAACAGACAAAGATGCCAAGACCCCTAAACGGCCTTCCATAAATACGTTACTAACTAAACCAGAAAACTCCGGTGTGTATTCTTCAGACGACGAATCGTAAGTGCCCTGAACACTGCCAACGGCTTTAAAGCCGTCTAAATCAAAAGGCTTAGCCGTGGTCAAATTAACTACCGAGCCAATACCACCGCTTTGATTTTCTGCCATCGAGGTTTTGAAAATGTTTGCACCCGATATAAGCTCTGCCGCTAGGGTATCAAAACTAAACTCTCGTCCTGCGCGCTCAGAAGCAATCTGTCTGCCATTAACAGTCACTAGGTTAAACTGAGGGCCAAAGCCCCTAACCGAGATTAACTGCCCTTCACCACCGTTACGGTCGATTGATACGCCCGTAATACGTTGTAAAGACTCTGCAACGTTTTGATCCGGGAATTTACCCAAATCTTCTGCTGAGATGCCGTCAGATACGCCTAATGCTTCTTTTTTGTCAGAAAAAGATCGTTTTAAACTGCTAACCAGTCCACTGACCTCAATAACTTCGACATTTTGATCTGCACTTGCGTCCTGCGCCATAGTTGGCGAAGCCACAAGCATTGCTGTAGGTATGAATAAGGCCGCTTTAATTGCTGACCTAAGATAACTTCTTTTCATTCGAAGCTCCCTGTTGTCCTGTTAAGTGAATAAATTCTCGTTGTTATTTTTGGTTCTTAATGAGCCGGCTGTAACTGCAAATTTGTGAGTGTGTTGTGTGTGTCGCTCATGAATCGCTAGCACGGCCCCATGTTAAGTAGTATTTATATGAGTTGTCAACATTGCATTAACATTTAAATTGATCTGATTCTTTACAAAAAAGGTAAGTGCCGTGTGTCTATTTATCAGCATATAAGCACCCTGATTTTCGTTCTATATTTATTTTTATATTATAATTTTCATGAACTTAGCAGCCCTTCAACAAAACTATAAGGCTAAGCATAAGACGCCAATAAAGTGCTTAAGAGCACTAACATAAGCGAAAAGGCCTATAAACTATTTATATTATAAATATGTTTAATAGGGGTATGGAAGATAAAAAACGATGTATTTGATACCGTAAATGACAGAATAGACAAAAAAAACGACCAATTAGCTTTTATCAACTGGTCGCTTATCTCAAGCGCTTTTATTAAACGAGTTTAAATACTGACACACCATATGCCGGAACATTGCCATCACCGAGCACAAACTCGATATGGTTCGTCGATGAAAAAACCTGAGCTTTGTCTGCGTAGTTGAATATCACTCCAAAATTGCCCCTTATGGAAACACGCAAATCCGCAGGCAGTTCATAGGTGTTAATTGCCAACTGCTCGGCATACTGCACAAATAGGGCTTTTAAAAACGCAATGTCGGTTAAACTCGCAATATACGTTGCCTGTTTGTTAGCCACCACTGCAGCTTGCTCATCATGATATCTAGCAACAATGTCAACACCTTCACATTCAATCAGCTCTTCTCGCCAGCGGTTGCTAACATATGTTTGGCTATTAAACATTAAGGCCTCGCTGCAATCTTCTCGCAAGGTTTCCACGCTTGATACTTTTACTTTGATCAGCGCTTGCAATAAGCCCGGTGCTAAATTGGGTACCAAGGTAAGCTCATGAGTTTTACTGCCGCTGCGTGGACCAAATATAAAGTGGGCGTTGGAAGCCTTACAACGAGTGACGAAGTCTTCATCTACAATAGGCAAACACGGCGCAACAACCAGTTTGTATTTACTAAAGTCATTGCTTGATGAAATAAAATCAACGTCGATGCCTAACTGACGCAGCGCGCTGTAATATTCAAATTCAACCCGCTGTTGATTGAAACTGTCGCCCTGACGCTCTACTTCGGTAACCCATTGGTTTTCGGTGCTCATAATAATGGCGACTTGGCTTTTTACTTTTGCGCTTAAATCAAAACCGGTTTTCGCTAATTCATCTCTAAATTGCTCAGCCTCGTACCAAGCAATGGATTTAGAGTTATCTACTCGCTTAATACCTGCATGCATTTGCTCTTGGGCAAACGCTGCCTGCCTCCATCTGAAATAACAAATAGTCGCGGCGCCATGCGCAACTGCTTCCCATGACCAAAAGCGCACCATGCCCGGCAACGGTCGAGGGTTGTGATGACCCCAGTTAACTGGCCCTGGTTGCTGCTCCATGATCCAAAAATCCCCTTTGCTAATGCCACGTATATGGTCAAATGAGCAGCTCGAAAAATCTGGGTGCCCTGTGCGCATGTAGCGCGAAAAGTTTTCTGTATCGGTATTGGCAAAGAATAAATCAGTGCGCCCTAGGGGATAATTATCGTAACACGCAAAGTCGAGCTTATTAGCTAAGGCAAAGTTGTCGGTTTGTGTGTCCACCATCGGAATAAAATTGTGGGTCACAAAATGATTGGGGCAAAACTTGCGAAGCACTGCCACCATATCATCGTGATATTTCAGTACTTGATCAGAGCTAAAGCGGCGATATGCCAGTTGGTGCGATGGGTGAGTTTCAGTTACCGCTAATATGGGCAGCTCAATTTGTTCAAAGCTTTGGTATTCCATCGACCAAAATATGGTGCCCCAAGCGCTATTGAGTGCATCAATATTCGCATATTTATTCTTTAACCATGTCTGAAAAGCCTTTTTAGCATTTTCTGAGCCAGAGTGAGCAGTGTCATGACAGGCAATTTCGTTGTCGGTTTGCCAGCCCACGACTGCAGGGTGCTTTGCATAGCGTTTGGCCATTACTTCACTAATACGCATCGACTCTCGATGGTAGTTTTCGCTCGAAAAATCGTAATGTCTGCGTGAGCCAAATCCGCGCACCTGACCAGTATGAATATCCACCGGCAAAATATCAGGAAACTTATCAATCAACCATTTTGGTGGTGTAGCGGTTGGTGTGCAAAGCACTATCTTTAGACCCTCTTGCGCAAGGGTGTCGATAGCCTTGTCTAACCAAGTAAAATTATACTGCAGTGGCTGTGGCTCAATTTTCGACCATGCAAACTCTGCCAACCTTACATACGTTAAACCTAGCGCTTTCATTTCTTGTGCGTCTTGTTGCCACATTGACTCTGGCCAATGCTCTGGGTAATAGCAGACACCTAACATACTCGACTCCCTCAACAATAGCTAAACGCATTTTATAAACGCTAAATGATAGAGCTATTCTTTTTACATATTTATATGATAGTTTAAAAGTTGGTGTATTATTACGTTATATAAGCGCTTACTTCAAGCTAAACACAACTGCTATTTTCAGCGTCCCATTTTAATTCGTTTGGTTGAGACTCAACATGCCCACACTGCCTAAATATGTTCATTTACAAAGCCAAGATTCAAGCCTATTCATCGACTGTCGGCGCGGTGTGCCGGGAGTTCATTACTTTGGCGTAAAACTGTCAGAGCGCAGTACTGAGAACATGTTGAGTGAACTCAGCACCCGCCAAGAGGCAAAGTGCGCATTAGTAGAAGAAGTGCCTCTTGGTTTTACTCCCTGTTTAGGTGATGGTTTTACTGGGCATCCCGGCATTAGCTTAGATGACGGTGGCATTGCTTGGTCAGTTGGCACTCGCTTAGTTAGTGTTGAACATGTTTCAGAATCTGAAGCGACGTTTGTCTCCAGAGATGATATTCGCCACATTGAACTACAGCATCACCTAAGATTTGACCACAGTTCAAACGTGTTGGAGTGCACAACAAAAGTAATTAATCATTCTGACCAAGACGTGTCGGTAGATGATTTGGCTGCGCCTACCTTTGCACTGCCCGATCATATGACGAAATTGATGGCCTTTGAAGGCCGATGGTCGCAAGAGTTTCAGACCCGCACCATCGATATATTTTTAGGTGCATATTCACGAGAAAATCGCAGAGGAAAGACCTCCCACGACAACTTTCCTGGCCTTGTGATGCACGACACTCACACTACCGAGCGACAAGGTCAGTGCTATGGTTTTCATTTAGGCTGGAGCGGAAATCATCGCACACGTGTAGAGCTTTTACCTGAGCAACGCACTTACGTGCAAATGGGTGAACTGCTTGGCAATAACGAAATTGTATTGGCACAGGGCGAAGAATATTGCAGCCCTTCTCTTTTTGTGAGTTTCAGTAACTCAGGCCTGACAAAGTTGTCTCAGCAGTTTCATAATTTTGTTCGTCAAACCCTTTTGAACCCTCAGTTTCATCAGAAGCCTCGCCCGATTCACTACAATACGTGGGAAGGGATTTACTTTAATCACGATGTAAACACCTTAAAATCACTAGCCGATATCGCAGCCGAAACAGGTGCCGAGCGTTTTGTGCTAGACGATGGCTGGTTTAAAGGCCGACGTCACGACAAGGCGGGTTTAGGTGACTGGATTGTCGACACTAAGATCTACCCTAACGGCCTATCGCCGATTATTGACCACGTTGTCGAAAAGGGCATGTCCTTTGGCATATGGTTTGAGCCTGAAATGGTCAACCCAGACAGCGATTTGTTTCGCGCCCACCCTGACTGGGTATTGCAGACACAAGGTAATCAACAAATTGCCTTTCGCCATCAATACGTGCTGGATTTAACTCGCAGCGAGGTATGCGACTATTTGTTCAAACAAATGAATGACATATTAAGTGAGTACCCACATATCTCATACATCAAGTGGGACATGAATAGAGATATCAATCATGCCGGCAATCAATATGGTATAAGCGCCGTGCACGCGCAAACAAAAGCAGTGTATGGCCTCATTGATAGGGTCAAAGCCGCCCATCCTAAAGTAGAAATTGAAAGCTGCTCATCTGGTGGCGCACGCATCGATTATGGCGTGCTTGCCCACACCGACCGCTTTTGGACCTCTGATTCGAATGACGCTCTGGACCGTCTCAGTATTCAGCGCGGCTGCTCGTTTTTTATTCCCTCTGGGATCATGGGCTCTCATGTTGGTCCAAGAGACTGCCATATCACGGGCCGTCATATTCCGATTTCTACCCGCATCGGTGTCGCTATGTTTGGTCACATGGGCATGGAAATGGACCCTAGAGAACTGACCCAAGAAGAAGTTGCACTGCTTAAAAGAGGCTTTGAGCTACACAAAGCGAATCGACACCTTATTCATAACGGTGATTTGTTTAGAATAGATAGCAACGGCGACAGCATCGATTTTGGCATAGTTGCAAAAGACAAACGCGAAGCGCTATTTGCTTACAACAGCATTAATGAAACCAAGCGCACACAGCCCAGAAAATATCGCTTTGTTGGTCTAGACCCTGAGGCTTCATATCAACTAAATATCGTATGGCCGGGCAAGCTATACGAATACACACCTTCGGTTTTACAAGTCATCGAGAATAAAATCTATAGCGCAGAACTGCTGATGCAAATGGGTGTGCAGCTGCCGATTACGTTTCCACAAACTACGGTGGTATTTAAACTCAGTCTTTGCAAAAGCTGAGTACATATACCAACCGTCATCAAAGGCAAAAAGCTAAAAAGCTTTTGCCTTTGTAAACTTTATTGCTGCTCAATAAAAGACATCAATTGAGCAGGGCTTGTTAGACCCAACCTAAGCTCGCCATTAGGTAACACAATACTCGGTGTATTCGTAATTTTGAGTGCATCGATCAGCGCTTCTTGCTTAACAAATAAACCTTCTTCTGTGCAGCTTTGTTCTGACAGTGCTTTATTTGCCATAGCTTGGTTAATGGCTTCGGCAGGGTCCTTTGAACACATAGCTAACATCGTTTTTTGATAGTTGGCTGAGCCTTTGCCTCCTCCAGGCACCATGACATAATTTATGGTAATCCCGAGCGCATTAAATTCATCCATGTACTCGTGCATCTTTCGACAATATGGACAGCCGATATCGGTAAAGATAGTTACCACATGTTTTTCGTTGTTGCTCGGATAACTGATAAACCGATCCTTCGCCTGTGAATCTAAATGCTCTTTTCGGTATCTGTTTTTGCGCAGCACTGAGATATTCTGCATGCTGTCGGTATTAAATACCGTGCCCGCAAAGATGTATCGGGCGTCGGGTGTCGCATAATAAAACTCACCTCCCACGCTTATTTCGAGCAGCTTTTCATCATGTTGTGTTACTACAAACCCTTGTTCACCAAACACCTTTTGCAGTTTAGTATTGACGATACTTCTAGTGTTTTCTTGTGTAAGGCTTAATGGCGAAAATATCAAACCTGCTACGCCTATGCTCATAACCACATATTTTTTGATGGATGTTATTAAGCGCTTTGGCTTGATCAGCGAGAATCGTGAATGCTTTTGTTGCATATACTCTTACCTCATGTAAAGCAGTAAGAGTGTCTTAGCTAGCATCTATAAATAAACTAAAAACATCTATAAAAAAATATAAATAACTTTAATTCATACACTTAACCTACAAATAAAAGCGTATGCCGTTGCCTATTCGCATATAACTCACTTGTTGGTGAAGGCGCACAATATGATGTGCTAATGGGTTTGGCCTTAAGTTGCTCACATTGCTCTTTGTAAACATCTTCGCTCAATTCGGGCATTTCAGCTCTGGCGACTCTCAGGTTTGGCGGCGCTAATGAATGCTTTGCGAAGTCTGTATTATCGACAGGAATGCCAGACTGTGGCACTAGCATTTGTTCTAACATCCGAATCCGCTCGCCAATCATTTCAGCGGAGCATTGGCCAATGGCTTCATTCAGACTGATATTTAATCTTGACTGGTATAGCGATATTTGCGTATTTATTGCGTAAGACCAAGAACTATCTAAGCGTCCCTGATGTTGACTTATTTGACTGAGCAAGTCAGTTGCTGTCATTTTGCTATAGGGATCTAAATCAGCACTACCAAGGATCTTCTGCAGTTGAATAAGTGAGGCTTCGGTTTGTTTGTCTTGGTAAAGTGCATCGGCCAAAAACAACCTGAACTCAGTTGATTCAGGGTTTTCTATCAACGCAAATTCTAGCCATTCTATCGCCTTTTTGCGCTCACCCGTTTCTAAGGCGACTACGCCCTTGCTGAATGCTTCAAAGGCCGGTAAACGTTGTGCAAGATTGGTGTCAGTTGCAGTGAGTGGCACCACTAAATAAATTAACAGGCAACACGCGCCGAGCATCATACTAGCAACGAGTTTTTGCCTTGCATTGATTCGTTTAGTAATAGTTGTGGGCGCTACCCATTGATAGCCTTCGTTGGGCTGCGTTCTCACTAATTTGGTCTTAGATGGAAGTTTTCGAATTTCGCTCATTAGTTGAAATAGTAAGTAGTCGCGAACGTCATCTGTCCCCCAAACCGCTTGCATAATGTCAGATTTTGATACTAAACGTTGTCTGTTCTCAATCAAATAATGAAGTAATTTAAGTGTTTTAGGACGTGTTGCGAAGAGTTGGCCCTGATAGCGCAGCTCACGCGAGCGGGCGTTAAATTCATATTCATCGAATCGATATTGCTGCATTTCTTAGCCCTTTAACTGGTACTTGTGCGGCTCATATTAACCCGGTGAGTGCATTGATTACTATACGTTTAGTCTTGTTATGATCTGCACAGCACAGTCCATTGTGTAATTTTTAACCAAGTGCTACTATCAAAAATAGAAAACGAAACTTAACAAAGGTACAGAGGATGTCACCTCAGAAAAAGCGTTTTTCAAATCTCATCGTATTTTCGATTGTGTTAGTTTTAGTCATTATTGTCTCAAGCGCTGTTTACATTTTTAAAATACAAAAAAATGAAGACTATCAAAATCAACTTCACTTTCGTGAGCTAAACACTGTCGCTCATAGTGTAGGAAGTTCGATTGAGCAGTTCTCTCGTTTAGGTAAAACCATTACCGACCTGCTGCAGCGTCGTGATGCAGGCTCGTCGATTAATAATTTAAATGATGTAGTCAACCGGGCAAGAAACACGCCGGCACTCGCTCGTCTGCAAACCACTACGGATGAGAAAACGCTACTAAGGCATAGCCCAACAGCAGAAGGAGTGGGGACGATTTCGTGTCATGCTGGGGTATTCACTACTCCCGACTTTAGAACCGTTTATATTGGCCCACCAACTAACAATAACGGTAATTGCGCAGATAATGACACAAACAAATCTACAAAGCGCCATGCTATACAAGTCAATACCGCAGACCTTCTCCCAGAAAAGCTATTGTCATTTCCAATTGTTATCTTGTCTGACGGTCAGGGGCAACTAGTTGCTAAAAAAGTCTACTTAGAAAACTCGACTTATGCAGCTGATCTTGAATTTCATTCTGTTGAAAAACTACTCCATGAACTTTACAACAAGCAAACTGCTGAGCCTGAAGAAAAAGGCCTCCCAGCCTTTAGTGGCACCTTAGACAAGCAAATCGCGGGTATCGGCTATCGCATCTTTGTTCAGCCCATCACCCTATCGTTACGCAACCAAGAAACGGTAACCTACTATTTATTAGGCATGGCGCCACTAACCGAGATGCAAATTGCAAAATTATCGGTCTCGCCCGGTATAGGACTTTGGATATTCATTTCATTACTCATTCTGAGTGCGCTGATCCCAATCCTCAAAACTCGCTTTACCAGTTCACGCTCACACTTTACGAAAACCGACATTAGCTTGTTCTTTACTGGGTGCGTGCTGTTACTGGGCATGTTAGCCATTACGGTTAACCATCAGTTGTTCTTTTCGCATTTAGTTGATACAAAAAAAGCGCAAGCAGAATTTCAGTTACAAACCATCATCACCGAGTTTGCAGACGAACTTCAAAAAGTGACGGCGCTAAAAGAAAATGTAGACTCTCAATTAGATGCTCCACTGATCAATAGTATTGAAAACAATTTATCAGTGACCGACGGTGCCTGTAGGTTTGCTGGCGACAAAAATAAAAGTCAGACTCAAAAGTTTGAGATTATTTGTGTATTAGACGACTTATCTACCACCTTTGTTACGGTCCCACCCAATGAACTTCGTGGTAAAGATGTCAAAGATGTTTGGTCGGTTAACCAAACCGGTGTTGAGCTTGTATACACGCCTAAGCATTATTTATCGGAGCAACAGATTGGTTCAATCTTTGCTGAGAGTGCATTTAAATTAAATCATCAGGGCTTAATTGCTCTGTCAGATGATACCCTTTTTGGTAAGCCTGCGACTAATCCAACGCGGCTGCCAATACTGCGCATTTCTGAGTCCTCTTATAACTTTACAGACTTTTCTTTGAATCACCGCGCATATTTTAAAATGGCAATTACCTGCCAACTTTGGTTTGCTCGCGACGACGCGCGCGATAATTGTGCTAATGGTCTGTATGTCCAACGCATTAAAAACGTAAGTGATGCCCGACTCTCCACCCAATTTGCATACGCCGACTACACCAGCACGAGCTTAGACACAGACAAACGCAATGTGGTTAGTTTGAGTGTGAAAATGAATACCTTTTTTGAGCGGATCATGCCAAAGGGCTTTGGCTATGCGGTATTTAATGACGATGGTGAGGTGTTATATCATTCTGACGAATCCAGAGCTTTACTTGAAAATATTCTGGTGGAAACAAATAACGAAGAGCATATCCGCTCGCTCATCGCAAAGAACAGCCAAGTCAACATGCTTGATAGCGTCTCATTTAATACCGTTTATCGGAATGCTGAACACCTGTTTGTAGCAAGTCCACTATCTGAGCAAGTACCTTGGCATGTTGTTGTGTTTGTGAATGTGGATGACATAAGTGAACATAATTTATGGATGCTGCTCGTCGCGGTAGTTCTGTTCGTGCAGCTTATGCTGGTATTGCTGTTATGGAATCGCTTCATTAGTAATCAACTGATTTGGTCGAATATCTTATCCTTTAGAGTGTTAAAACCTGAAAGCGTGCGAGACAAAGACCACACTCAGCGATACCACAGGGTCAATTTTGGCGCAACTGCAGTGCTTATTTTTGCGGCTACGATCTGCTTATTACTGTTGATGTCATCGCTCATCGATTTAAGTCTTAGAGTCGCTATCTGGGCATTTTTTGCATCCATGCTGCTATTAATAATCTGCAATAAAATAGGGGTGTTGCCTAGCAGAGCAATATTTTGGTCGCATCCAATTAGTTCTTTCGTTTTACTGTTTATTGGCGGCGCAATTATTGGCAAGCTAACTTACAGTCAATACAGTATCAATTATGATGATGTTAGTTTAATCTACACTGCTGCTGCATTGAGCATTTTGGCCTTAGGCGGGCTAGTGTACATCGCTGCGCATTCTAATTTGTTTGCAAAGCGATGGTCAGAATCGCGACTGTATAGCTGGTATCAAAACGTGTTGAGTATTTCTCTATTTCAACCTGCTGCTGAACATACCCGCTTTAGCTTTAGTTTTGTTGCTTATATGGCATCTCTGCTGTGGTTCTTTGCTGTAGTGCCTGCTGCTATGCTAATAAATTCAAGTAATCATTACTTATTAAGTTTTCAAGCGCATCAGGAATCAGAGCATATTGCACAACGTATTTCTGAGTATGAACAAAAACGCCTAGACTACCTTCGTTTGATTCGTCCCGAGCTCGAACATTCAGTTAACTTGAATTCTGACGCAATATTGCTGCCCGTTTTAAAGAGCAAGGGCGGCGTGAATGCGAGTTTTATTGAGAAGGTCGAGCAAGATACAAAAGCCAAAGGCGGTTGTGGGCCTCAAGATACTGCAAAAAATGTAATCTGCGTGGATGCAATGGTCAATGCACTGATGCGTCAGCAAGCCTTTGGCGCAAGCTTAAATCAAGACTTATTTCAGTTCGCACAGCTAAATACTAAAAACAGCATGTTAGCCTACGATGGCAATAAATTTTTGCAAGAAGCCGTAGAAAACCGACCTCTGTTGGTGCTGTTTTCAATGATCCTCACGCTAATCATCACATACAAGTTTTGCAAAAAAATGATTGTACAGAGGATGATGGGCGAGCACATTCCCGATAATTTTATGTTGCCAAGTGGCGGTGAAAATCGCGAGTGGCAGGCGAGAATCAGGGAGTTATCAGCACAGGGCGCACCTTTTAAAGTTTTACTGCTGCGTACTAACGAAGCGCTGGCCGTTGCACAGATAGAGCAAGCCAGCGGCTTAACTGTGTTTAAAAATCAAGCCATCGATGTCAGCCAGGCGCTCATACAACATAACGGCAAATTTTTGTTACTGAATCGACTCAAGGCATTTCAAGCAAACGGCAATAACAAAAATGGCCAACCGCTAGTCATGCAGCCTTTGGTATTGGTACTCAAAGGTTTAGAGCGACTTGCATTTAAATCATCTGAGCGAATATTAGCGCAATCTCTGCTCCAAGAGATTCATCGATTACCCTACCTAAGCGTGGTGTTTTTATGCGAAGTGTCACCGCTGTTTCGCTTATGTAATCAAAAGGCCTATCCTGACGTACCCGAAACTGAATATGCTGATGTAAACGAAGTCTTAACTTGGTCGACACTGATCGCCGAATACACCAAGCTTTACGATTGGACGCCCCCCATCAAATCTAGGTTAGCGGTTAATGCTAATGCGCTAGACGTTCTGCAGTTTGAGAGCAAAGGGTGGTTTCAACTACACAAAGTCGAGAATCTGTTCAAAAGCATGTACTCAGAGCAGCTCTCACATATCGAAGCGCATTGGAAACACGATCAAATCATTGATTTTTTCAGCTCACATGCAGGAGCAATATACCGACAAAAATGGGCGCAGTGCACCCTCGACGAACGCATTTTATTGTTTCAACTGGCCATGGGTGCCACCCTAAACCCAAGCAGCGTGGTAACCCTTGAGCAGTTATTGCGACGAGGCTATATTTATAGAGACTGCGGATGGTTTATCGTTAACGAAAGCTTTAGACGCTTTGTGTTAACCGCAGAAAGTGAAGATAGATTCTCACAATGGCTAGCCGAGGTGAATGTCAGCTCGTGGCAGTATATTCGTATCCCTGTGTTAGTGGCCATTATGGTGCTCGCTGTGATGATAGTCGTTAGCACCGGCCAATCTCTCCAGTCGATTATTGCTGCGGTGACTGCTTCACTTGGCCTTATACCGTCACTGATGAGAAATCTGAGCTTTTTCAGGGGAGCGTCAGCACCGCCGCCAGAATAAAACTGAAATCAACCATGATGCGATTATTAACGCCCTAAAATGCCTCGGGCAATCACCTCTTTCATGATTTCAGAGCTACCTGCATAGATGGTTTGTACGCGCGCATCTCGGTAAAAGCGTGAAATCGGATACTCATCGGTATAACCGTATCCACCAAACAGCTGTAAGCATTCATTGACCATCGTTAACTGCATTTCGGTAGCGGCGAGTTTTAACATGGCTGCATCGGTGACGGTCATTTTGTCTTGCTTGTATTTACCCATGTGCTTTTCAAGCATCGCCCGACACAGCTCAAGCTCGGTTTGGCACTGCGCTAATTTAAAGCGAGTGTTTTGAAACTGACTCACCGACTGACCAAAAGCCTTGCGCTGGGTAACGTAATCGACGGTTAAATCCAACGCGCCTTGTGCATGACCAATAGCCTGCACTGCACAACCTAATCGTTCTCTTGGTAGCTCCTGCATAAGATACACAAAGCCCATACCCTCTTGGCCCAATAAGGCATCATGGGGTAACAACATATTTTCAAAAAATAACTCTCCGGTGTCGCTGCTATGCTGGCCAATTTTGTGAATAGGTTTGCCTGTCGAAAAACCCGGTAATGAGGTATCCACTAAAAACAGGGAGATACCCTTCGCACCCGCCTGCGGATCGGTTTTGGCGCATACGATGATCATGTCGGCCATATTGCCGTTGGTTATGAATGTTTTAGATCCATTCAAAATATAACCGTCGTCGGTTTTGACAGCATTGCTTCGCATGTTTGCTACATCGCTGCCTGCACCGGGCTCGGTCATGGCTAAGGCGGTTAACACCTCCCCCGACGTCATTGGCGGCAGCCAGCGGTCTTTTTGTGCTTCTGTGGCAATGTTAAGGATGTAAGGCGCGATAATATTCGCGTGAATGTTGTAGCCCGTAGCTAATCCGTGCAGACCAAGACGGCACATTTCTTCTTGAATCATCTGACAGACATCGAAACTTGCGCCCGCAGCGCCATATTTTTCAGGCATGTCGACTAATAAAATGCCCGCACTGCCAAGGGTATTCCACACCTCTCTAGGCATGTGATGGTTGGCCTCCCAAGTATCGTAATGCGGAATAATTTCTTGCTTTAAAAACCGCAGCACCATGTCGCGAAACATTTGAATTTCTTCATTGTCGATTGTGTCAGTTGTCATAATTCCCACTTTTTTTATTCACGCAAAGTTCTTACCGAGCTGTCATTGTTACTTAACAAGCGCTCGTATAGCTCAAAAGCCGCTTGCTTATTCAATCAGGGCTTTGGTAGCTCCCCGTTTAAAAATTGACTAATCGTAGTGGTCAGCTCGATAAGATAGTCATCTATGGCCGCTCGAACAGGCAGAAACTCTTCTTCTGTGATATTTTCAAAATCGTTCGGATCCTCAAAATCATCAAGAATGATATGACGTTTCTGAAAACCTCTGAATTCACTTAGCGTTTCAAACATAAACAAGTCCACGCCTGGGTCAAGTAACTCGGCTGTCATTATGTAGCTTGCAGAAGCAATATAGGTGTCGAGACCAAAAAAGCTGCGGGTAAATAATCCATGGCCTTGCGAATAAAACTCGGTACAGCCATATTGAGAACAAGCTAGTTGTGCAAGCGTCGGCGTCTCTTCAATCGACATAATTGCAGTAATGCCACGTTCTAATAGTTTTTGTCGCAAATCTTCATTTTGTTCAATTAATTTCCACTGTTTATCATTGACCGTCGCAAAATCGAGCTTGCTGATTTCATCAGGACTTAAAAATGATAAATCGACAACTTCATATTGAGTTGTAGATTCAATCTTATTGCTTACGAGCTCTACAATACGACTTTGCATTTGCCAGTCATAGTCATACATTTTTACGTCATTATTAAATATCGTAGTGCCGACATGAGTATGTTTTGGCGTATTTGACACATTCACATACAAACCTAACTTTGGATTGGGCACCGTTTTAAGCGGCGGCATTGGGGGCACATAAGTGCTCAAACAACCTGAGAGTAATAAGGTCATAAATAAGATTAAAGCTAGATTACGCATAAAAATCCTCTGTAACTTTATGCTTACAATGAAAAATGTCGGGGGATATCTTAAACAAGGCCTATCGTTTACGCAATATTTGGAGTTTTTTGCGCATTTGGACCTAAGACCGTGTGATAGTAATCGCCGTTAAGCTTATAAAACTTCAAATAAATAAGTACGCTGGCCAGCACAAATAAAACCGGAATGAGCAGCATGACTATTTTCAGCCCAAACACCGTTGATGCTGACTGCACTTCGTTTGGCACATATCCCGATAGCGTTAAGCCCATACCGATAATAAAACCTGAAAATGCACCTGCAAATTTAACTAACATCGCGATCACCGAAAAAATGATGCTTTCGCTTCTAAAGCCGGTTTTAACCTCACCGTAATCGACGATATCGGCAAGCATGACAATAGACAGCCCATTAGCGATACCAACACCAAATTTAAGCAATACCCCTGATACGCCTACTAGCAAAGCACTTTGCGGTGAAATAATACCGGTCACAAATAATACAAAACAGCATAAAACCGGAAAGGCGCAGGCAATTAACCACATGCTCGAGCGAGGCAAATGTCTGCACAAATAGGGGAATACAAACACGCCCACCATTTCAGCTAAACCAGACACCAGCATAAACATTGGAAACAGACTGGGGTCTCCAATTGCATATGAGAAATAATAAATCGCAAAACCGCCCACCAATTGGTGGGAGATATTAAAGGTAAGCATGACCCCGATAAAGGCTTTTAGCTGATCGTTAGATGCGACAATGGTTTTGATATCGGCAAACGACAATTTATTTTGGTCCACTGCGGTGGTCACTTTCTCTTTAACGTTTAGCACCGTAATTAAGCTGCCAATGCTAAAACAGGCTACGATAGCAATAGCAAAATAAAAGAAGCCCTTTTGCTGATCGCCGTCGCCCAAAATTCCGATTGCCCATAAACCATAAGCCCCCATGACCATCCATGCAAAACTTGCAAATATTCGCGGCCACACCACAAGACGTTCGCGCTCAGGCCTTTCTTTGGAAAGTGCCGGGATAATCGACCAAAACGGAATGTCCATGACGGTGTAGGTGACACCCCACAAGATATAAGTCACCGCAGCATAAACATATAGCGCGGTGCCGCTTAACATATGAGTAGAGAATACCGCAATTAAGAATAATGAGTTAACTACAGTGCCAATCACAATCCACGGGCGAAACTTGCCAAATCGTGAACGTGTATTATCTACCACCATGCCCATCATCGGGTCGGTCACCGCATCGGCGATGCGCGCAACCAAAAACAATGTCCCCACAAATGCAGCCGATAAACCGGCCACATCGGTGTAGTAAAACATCAAATACACGTACACGATAGAACAGGCTAAATCTTTGCCCAATGCGCCCATGCCATACGACACTTTGGTTTTTAAGGTGATTTCTGCGTTATTAATCATTAGCTCTCGCGGTTTAGCCTAAATTTTTACCGGTCTAGTCACGTTTAGTTTATGACTAAGGCTCACAGTGGAGCCTAAGTTATCATTTTCCAGCTAGCGGTATTAGTGTGACTTGATAGCGATAGTCGCGCCAAGGCAATCGATACTTCGGGAGCGGCGGCGTTCCCCAAGAATCGGTTCCGCCGATGCCGCGCTGTTTGTAATCAATGTTGATATACACCCGGTCTTTTTCGATTAAGTCATGTGGATGCATACCGGCTTTTTCGAACTGATCATAGTCATGCACATCAAAACGCTGCGCACCAAACTCAAACAACGGCCCCCCGATTACGTCAAAGCCTATACCATCTTGATTAGTAAATGAGGCATGGCGCACATCGGTTCGAAAACCGTTTTCTTGAGGGCGCACATAGCCAAAGTATAGCTCGTCTACAGTGGCTGAATACTGCCCCACAAATGCCGATGTTTTGCGATCCCAGTAACTTTCGTGTGGGCCTCTTCCGTACCATGAAACCTGATCAAACTCGCTAGGCATTTGCAGCAATGAACCTAAACGCGGCAGTTCACTTTGAAATTTGTGTGGCCCGGCATAAAACCATATATCCATGTTTAACGCGCCATTTGGCATGAGCTCATAGGTGACCAAATATCGGCTTTCTACTTTTTCTAAATAGTGTTCAGTGGTAATCGATACGCCGCCATTCTCTCGTTTTTGGTATGCAAATTTACTCAGTTGACTGTGCTCTCCTGCGTATTTCCATGCCTTGGCTTTTTCAGAAAAATTTTCACCAAAATCGTTGTCGGTCGGTGCGCGCCAAAAAGCGGGTTGTAGGGGCGCCATAAGTAAATCGTGATCGGCCACATTAACCTGCTCCAACCAGCCGTTTTGCCGACTAAATGAATAGCGGGCGCCGGCAGCAGTCAATATCAAAGCCTCTGCAGAGTCATTTACCTCAACAACGGAATTGGCAGGCCCTGAATTAATATGGTCATCGTGCATTTGGATAGGCAATGCTTGCTGAAGACTCATTACAGGAAGTTGCTGACGAGCCACTACGTGCCCTTTTGGCAAGCCAGGCTTTGCCTGCTTGAGCACAAATTCAATGTTAATAAAGTACTCTGTACCGGCGGCTGGACTCAGCGCATAATTTAGGTCAATAGTTTGCTGAGATTGAGGCGCTATGGAGAGCTGTTCGATTTTACCCGACTGCACCTGCTCGCCATTAGCACTCAGCTGCCAGTGTAGTTCAACATCCCTTAAATCGGTAAAAAAGCGTTTATTTTTAACCGCTATTTGCCCTTTGCTCATATCAAGGGCGTGGGCCTCAATGTACTGATACACCTGGCGCACCTCAAAAGCATGAGGATTAGGTGTGCGATCACCGGCTAACATGCCGTTGGCACTAAAATTACCGTCGTGATACATACCCGGCTCTTCTAAGTCACCGCCGTAGGCCCAAAAGGCTTCCCCATCGTCGGTATGCCGTAAAAAGGTTTGATCCACCCAGTCCCATATAAAGCCGCCTTGCAAAATAGGATACTGCTCTATGACTTGCCAGTAATCGGCAAGGTTACCCATGGAGTTGCCCATGGCGTGCTCATATTCGCACAAAATGAGCGGGCGAGTTTCCCCAAGCTCGGCATAGTGAATAAGCGTATCGATGCTGGCATACATCTGGCTATACATGTCGGTATGACGACGCAACTGCGCCTGCTCAGACATCACCGGAAAAGACGTGCGTGTTTTCAGCCAGTCGTAAAGCGCTTCAATGTTTGGACCATCGCCGCTTTCGTTACCAATAGACCAAATCACCACCGAAGCATGGTTTTTATCCCGTTCGTACATATTCTCGACGCGATTTAAATATGCAGCACGCCAATGTGGCATGTTGACCATGTGCTTATCAGGGTCGTAGGAGTGCCCCTGATTAGCTGCACCCATGCCGTGAGACTCAATATTCGCCTCATCTACCACATACATCCCATATTCATCGGCAAGCTCATACCAGTATGGGTCGTTAGGATAATGTGCTGTACGCACCGCATTTATATTATATTGTTTAAGCAGCGCCATATCTTTGCGCATAGATTCGCGAGAGAGCGTTTGCCCCGTAACAGGGTCGTGTTCGTGACGATTAACGCCTTTAAACAAAACCGGCTGACCGTTGATCAACACATTACCATTTTTCAGCTCACTGCTTCTAAAACCTACTCGCTGGCGCAACACGTGCTGGATGTCACCTTGGCTGTCTTCTAGGGCGATTTTTAAATGATACAGTACTGGAGCTTCTGCATTCCAAGCATCTACATTCTCAACGACACCAGCAAAGCTAAGCGCTTGATTAGCTTTTGTATCATCTATGCTTTGCCGACCGCTCAGTACAATGGTTTGTTGGTCGTCTGAAAGCTCATAACTTAGCTGCCAATCATCTTGTCTTTGGAAGCTTTCAATATTGACCCTTAGCGCAAATTCACCATGTTGATAGCTATCATCTAATTTAGTGCTGGCATGAAAATCTTGAATACGGGTTTGCCCCGTTGTGTAGAGATATACGTCACGGGTGATGCCGCTTAAACGCCACATATCCTGCAGCTCTAAAAACGTGCCGTCCGACCAGCGATATACTTCAATAGCGATTTGATTGGTCCCAGTTTGTGCAAATTCGGTGACATCAAACTCCGAAGGGCTTTTAGAGTCCTGTGCAAACCCCACATAGTGACCGTTTATCCACACATAATAGGCCGATTTAACCGCGCCTAAGTGGAGATAAACACGCTGACCTTGCCAATCTTCAGACAACTCAAAGTCTCGTTTGTAGGAGCCTACCGGATTAGAGTCTTCAGGTAATTCGCCAGCAACCGGCTTGTCGGTAAAATCTATGCGCATGTTGATGTAGTTGGGCACACCATAACCCTGCAGCTGCCAGTTAGATGGCACGGGGATATCATCCCAAGCGCTTACGTCAAAATCTGTTTTGAAAAAATCGGCAGGACGGTTTTGAGGAGCCAAGCTGTAGTTGAATTTCCACTGCCCGTTGAGCAATAGGTAGTTATCGGAATCCCACGGCTCACTGACAAACTTTCCAGGGTCTTCATCAAAGGCAAAAAACGAGGCGCGCATGGGCAGTTTATTTACAGCAAATACTTCTGGGTCTTGCCACTCTTTTAGTGCTAGCTGTTGGCCGCTTTGTTGATGTTTCACGTGTAATTCACCTTGATCAGAACAGCCCAAAAGTATCAGCGCTAGGCATACAAACACATTTGCTTTTGCAAATAATTGGACCATAACAATTCCTAAAATTATCGGTACTGTTATTAATTTATCCTATTTATATGACTTTTTATAGTGGGTTTTTCTGCGGTCTACTTTTGTGAATCATGCAGATTGCTATCTAAGTGAACAAAAAAAGCACGCAGCACGCCTAGATTATGACTTAACTGCTGACGAACACGGCCAGGAAAGAGTGACTCGATGACATCGAGGCGATCGTTACCCGTATGCCAAATCTTTCCCCACTTTTTTTCAGTTTCGCGATCACAAGGCCCCATATTAGCCTCATCAAAACAGGTCCATAATGAGGGATGCGTCGACTGACTGTAACCATCGCGACCCGACTCTCCATTGATACTAAAATTGGTGGACTCAAAATTACCAATAGCAATACCGGCGCAGGCAAACGGTGCATGATCAGACCAACCACCAGTTTCACCACTTGGGTAACCTTCAAAACCCGGGTGAATTTTAAAGGTATTTGCCGGAGTCACCTTTGTGGCTACCGCCATTAATCGATCACGCAAGCTGCCATCAAAGCGATAATTTTCAGCATTGCCTTTGCATGCATAGGGGGTGCTGTGCGCGCTATGAATATATAAGTTATCACTGCCTACTATGCCATCAAGATTAATCATGCCACGGGCATTTTGTTTTTGTACATCGCTCATGTTGTCAACGTATTCAAATGCACCCACTAGCCCAACTTCTTCGGCACCAAACGCGATAAACTTCACGCCGTATTCTTGAGTATCAAGCTCTGACACTATCTTGGCTACGCTGAGCAACACCGCGATACTCGCTGCGTTGTCTATCGCACCTAGGCTGCCTAGTTCTTCGCTCGTCGAATCGTAATGCGCGCCCAATATAATGTACTTATCTGTTTTACCGGCTTTGTGCGCAATGATATTTTGCGAGCTTTCATTCACTTTTGTGTCTCGGTTTACATAAGCAAAGGCTTGTCTTTCGACGCTATATCCGAAGCTCTCCAGTGTAGATTGAATAAAATTGGCTGCCTGCACTTCCGATTCTGTGCCGGCTTTGCGTACGCCGATACCACCCTCACCCGCTAGCGCTTTGAGGTAAGTTTCAGTTTCTGCCGTTAGCGGGTCAAAAGATATTGCTTGCTGGGCCTGAGCGTTAAAAGTACAAAGCAAAAAGAGTACAGCGGCAAATGCCATTTTTATTGAATGCATAATAGTTTGTGGTTCGCAAAATAGGTGATTCAAACAATAGTAAACATGAACGTCTCTTGGCACAACTTCAGACTGCTTGCCATGGCTATCATAATCTTGAAGGTCATGCATAAGTAAGCGTTACCATATAAAAAATGGGAAGTTGAATGATTCAACTTCCCATTTTTTGTTTAATGAGTAATCAATTCCTAAATATTAGCGCCCTTGTGTTAGTTGTATACTTGAAATCACATTAGGTTCAATATCTTCTGCTTTAAACAAAATAGGCCGCCATTCTTTATTAGCAAACATTTTAGTTTGATCACTGAAGTGAGCTGAGGTCGCGTCTCCCGACTGGCTATAACTCATAATAGCTTCAGCCACTGGGCCATCTTCGGTATAGCTGAGCGTATAGATAAAACTGCTACCTCCGGTTACCAAGTAGCCTTTGTCTGTTAGGTATCTGCTGCCTTCAATGCGTGCTCCTGTGGTTTGTGGAACCGGTACATCTGAGGAGCGAGAGTCGATTAAGTTCGCAACGCCTTCGTAGCCATTGCCGCCATGTATAGCAAACTTCTCGCCTTGACGGTAAGCATGCTGAGCATCTGCTAATTTAACATCGACCGCTAAACCCGCACCATCAAGCAATAATACTGCGCGACCAAGCTTTTCGAGCGCGTCAGTTTTATCAGCGAGGCCACGTGGCGTATTCACGGGGTCCGCAGCCTCAAAGCGTATGTCAAATAACGCGCCTTTATCTAACAGCGCCCCTCGAAAGTCATAGCTTGAAATCCACTCTCTGAACAGCACTGCACCCCTTGATTCGAGATCCAAATGGCCATTATAGTTTGCAAGGGTGTCGCAGGCTTTGCTGAGATCAATCTCTTGTTCGTCAATCATCACTAAAGGAGCGGCCTGGCAGGCAGCGACCAGTTCGTCTTTAAGCAATAAGGCCGTTAAACTCTGATTTGCAAGTACCGCCGATTGCATTTCATGAATTGAAAATTTGCCGTCCTCACCATAGGCGCCATCAGGGCCAGTATCACTGAGTATCAAAGCATTCATGCGCGTTCTGGGACTACGAGCGCTCTCTACCCGGCCAAACAGTGGAGAATGTCCAACCATAGGGGCTTCAACATTTGACAGCCAGTAACTATCATTTGCATTAAAAACATAGTCGCTGCGGATCAACTGAGGTTTTTGCGAAAATGGCACAACGCCGGGTAAACGAGAATCAGGATGTGTCTGCCACTCAAAACGGCTGTCGCTGCCGTCGAGCAAAACCATACGTCGCCCATGAAACAGCTGTCGAGTAAGGGGGTCATCTTTGGTGGCTTGTTGCCAAAGATCAATGGCTTCGTCGCTGAGCATACCAGCATTTGAACCATCTAAATATACGGCTTGACCGTCAGGGTTAGTCGCAATGGTATTTACCCAGGGTATCGCATTCCATTTATCATGAGCTGCAATAAACTCGTCCATACTTTGGGCCGCCGACATATCTTGCCATTGTGCAACAAGGCCGAGATTTTCAGCATTCGCATCTTTAACGGTAAAGGCAGTGTCTGCGCTCCATGCTAAACCCGGCATGCTTACCATTGGTCCATAGTGGCTAAACCATACCGTGTGTTCACTATTAGCTATTGTGCCATTGTCAGCAAGCACTGGAATAGAGAGTGTTTGCGACGTCATTTGCTTGACTTCGCCATCATACAAATAACTCGTTGGATCGCCATCTACCAAGTCAAGTTTATAAAAAACCACCCGCTTACTGGCCGATACGGTGTGCGTCCAAGCAAGGTGTTCATTGAAACCAATAACTACTCCCGGCATCCCAATAAGGCTAACCCCATACACGTTGAGCTGTTCAGGAATGACCAGATGTTTTTCCCAAAACCGGTTGGTACCAAGCCATGGATAATGAGGATTGCCAAGCAACATGCCTTTGCCATTTTCACTGCGATCTTTACCAATCGCCCAAGCATTGGAGCCTTTACCTTTCATTTGCAAACCGTCAAGTGCCCTAGCATACAAATCTAGAGTAGGTGTTAGTTGAGAGGCCTTGCTTTGATTTGGCGTCGCTAAGATTTTGGGTGGCGCTGCAGATGCAATCAAAGCGCCCATTTGCGAAGTACTATGAGCAATGGTAAGTGCACGCGTTAATACCTGTTCTGGGGTAATCGGCACTAGCCATTCTGCCCCACTGCACCATGACCTTATGCCATCTGGGCCGGTTTCAGCAAGATAGCGATTATAGCCTGCCGCATAGCCAGTATACATTTCGATGAGCTCAGGCGGTTGAGCCGCAAGGTACTCTGTGGCGTTTGAGGTGATATCAAGTGATCTCACTGCTACATCTTGAATAAGGTACTGGTTATCTTCGCCTGCCCCATAATACTTGGAGTAGTTACCTTGAGACTGCAATATAGAATGCGCAATATTACATATATGGTCCTGCGCCGATGCATAGCCGTCACCGTAGCCTAAGCTCCCATAATCATTGGCGGTAATGTGCGGGATACCAAAGCTACTGCGCTTAATTTCGACCGAATACGCAGTAGTTTCGTCAACGCTGTCAAATATTTGCGTTGGTTTTTCAGAGCAAGCGCTAAGTAAACCCAACAGGGCTATCGAGCCTATTCGTAGTGTGGTTTTATTCATATTTTACCTTGTACCTGATTATGTGGGGGTTGCGCTGCCGGATTCCGTCAAAAGCTAGCCTCTGAGAGATTCAACATTCAAAATTGAGCCGTAAGAGTAATACACATAATGGGGGTATTCAACTGAGCTCACTCATTGTGCATATTCATCTTAAACCAGTCATTGAATACATAGGGCGCATAGCTTATGCTTTTGTTTAACTTAAGGATTGCTTAGCTTATGAAAAAAATAAAAAATGAAGGTGCATTACTTAAAAAAGCTATCGAAGTGGCTGAACGCTATGCCCAAGGTCGGGGTTATAAAGCGTTTTCGCCGACCGATTCGGCAAAGCAAAAAGTGGAAAGTCTTTACCGACTGTTAGTGCACGATAAATTAATCACACCATTGCCTGAAAACAAAGAAGACTTAGCGAGCTTGAAACACCGCTTGGTGATGTGGATAAGTAAGCAGTTGCCTGATGATCATGAGCTATTAAAATAAGGCGACGCTGGGTTTAAAAGTCAAAGCCTCTGTCAAAGAGGCTTTGGTGTGATGCTATAGATTGTATTTTGAATCTTGTCTTAGGTACTTAGTTTTACTTTTAGCTCTACTTACTTAGCTTTACAAAGTAATCATAAATTTCAGGTACATTTCCATTTCCTAAACCAGCCTCAACTGCGGCTTGAAGATTTGCGGCGGTACCCTCGGCAATTTGCGCACGCGTTCCTAAATCATTTACCATTTCTAAGAAATAACCTAAATCTTTATTTGCGTTGTTAATTGAAAAGCCCAAATCACTGACACCATCAACCGCATAGTTTTTACAAAACTTCATAAATGGCGAGGAGGATGGTCCGGTCGACATAATATCGAAGAGCTGTTGGCGGTCGACACCAGCCAGATCGGCAACGGCAAAAGCCTGCGACATGGCAGAAACAGTTGTCATACCCATAAAGTTATTTATCAGCTTGGTTGTATGCCCTGCGCCGAGTGCACCCAGATTAAAGACATTTTCACCTTGTAAATCTAGTATCGGTTTTACCTTTGCAAAAGTGTCAGGATCACCCGATGCCATGATATTAAGTAAGCCATCTTTAGCGTGCGCTGGCGTGCGTCCAAGCGGAGCATCAATCATTCCTGCGCCTTTTTTGGCCAAATCCGCGCCTATTTTGCGAGTAGAAGCCGGAATTGATGTTCCAAAATCAATCAATACGGCACCTTCTTTAATTCCAGCTAAGATACCGTCTGTTGCGTACACCACACTCTCGACCACGGCCGAAGTCGTCAGCGACAGCATAATGATATCGCTCGCTGCCGCAAGGTCGGCAGCCGATTTAGCCTCAGTTGCCCCCTTTGCTACTGCAGCAGCCACGGCGTCTTTATTTAGATCCATCACAATAAGAGTGAATCCTCGATTTTGCAGGTTTTCAACCATGTTTGAACCCATTAGGCCAAGCCCAATGAAACCGATAATAGGTTTTGTCATTTTTAATTTCCTAACTAGTATTTAATAACTCGACCTACCCCATATGTGGGAAGGCCGTGTTGAATTTGGGAACTATTCCAAGACTTGTCTCCAAGCGCCATGCATCGTTCGCAATGACCTTGGAGACACGAAAGCTGAGTGCTAATAGCAATAGCTTGAGTTATTCAACACCAACCGTAGCCTCAGATGTTGATGAGTTATAGGGCGAAACTGCATTGTCTGTATCAAGCGAATCACCCTCAGCGTAAGACTCAAAGTTGTCTGAAAATACTTCCGTCATTCCCGCTGTATCAGAATAGATGGCAAAATTATCTACCGATACCACGCCGGTTTCAGCTCTAGAACCGCTGTTATCGCCAAACCTTACTGACACATGAGTCACGCCACCTACTGAATTGTTGTCAGGCGTAAATCCACTTGCAGTAAACCTTACCCCATCAACTTCAACGGTGACTAGTGGATTCACCGTAGTATCGCCATTTGGATAATCCCAAGTGATCACAACATTCATGAATTGGTCTAGTACAACACTGGCCGCTGAAGTATCGATGTCGCTTGGACTGCGAACACCAAAGCTATCATCTCTGATGCGAAGATCTAAGATAGCACCGTCGTTATTGGTTGCAGAGTTAAATAGCGTTATAAACGCATCACCGTCACCAAGGTCATCATCAAGACGCTTAACAGCAACCTCAATTCTACCTTGAGCAAGAGGGCCGTCATCGCCAAGTGCATAGCGTAATTCACCTGTGTCACCCGGATCGGTATCGATAATAACCGCTACTTTATTCGCACCGCCGGTATCACCACCTACGCCTGTAATAGTAATCACAAGCTCTGCAGTTGTGCCGTCAAACGACTCAATAGTAATAGTATCGGTTTCACGCTCACCGCTTATGAGTGCAGCAATAGTTGGATTGTTTGTATCAAGGGTATAAGTCCAAGCGCCATCTTCTGCAATAGAGAAAGAGCCAAATGTGCTATTCACTGTTGCTGCAAAGATAAAGGCCTCGCCCTCATCTGGGTCAATTACGCTCACAGCACCAGTTAACGCTTCCGTTGCGTCGCTCGCTAGCGCTGCTGTCAAATCGAAAAACACGGCTGGTGTAGGTTCAACAGAGCCATCGCCCACATCGAATACAACCACCTCAGAGTAAATAGCTAAACTATACAGGCTACCAACACCATCCAATGTTTCACCTTCAGCGTAGGCTTCAAAATCATCATTAAAAACGCTAGTTGTTCCAGCAGTATCTGAATAGACGGCAATGTTATCAACAAAGTAAGAGCCAAAAGGAATCGTTCTATCGTTGTCACCGAATCTAAATTGGATGGTTCTGACACCATCAGCAAACCACTGATTTAAATCTGTAAAATCAGAGTCGACCACAGCGGCAGTAGAAAAAGAACCTCCGCCAATCACTTCGCCGTCAATAGTAACTGTTAGCTGCTCTGTAGCATCTAAGTCCCAGGCGATTTCTACGTCATAGAATTGTTCTTCAACAAATGGTGCGGTAATAATATCGCCAGGATAGGCATCATTGTCGGTATTTCGCACCAAGAAACGCGGCTCAATAGTGTTTCCAGCACTATCCGTTTGACTGCCTTGAATACGCAAATCGATAAGTGATTCACTAGAGCTTCCTGATGTTCCATATAAGGCTATGTAGGCGTCTTTGTTGTTGCCATCACTGCCTAGCGCAGCCTCTTTAGAAAATGAAGCGCTAAGCTTT
Source organism: Glaciecola sp. SC05 (assembly GCF_041380235.1). NCBI lineage: Bacteria > Pseudomonadati > Pseudomonadota > Gammaproteobacteria > Alteromonadales > Alteromonadaceae > Glaciecola > Glaciecola sp. SC05. Next base: position 87,353 of record NZ_JBGIYY010000011.1, on the reverse strand, counting down.
CCTTGACGCAAATTATTCACAGAGAATCTAATTTCACCGGTGTCATTACCGATATCCGAAATTTTGACCACTTGAGTAAGTGCGGCAACCCGTATTTCAATGTCGGCGGTTGTGCCGTCAATTGATGCAATGGTAACAACGTCGTTTACCGAGTTACCTACTTCCAAATTGGCAACCGTCTCATTTTCGGTGTCTACGGTGTAAGACCAATTTCCATCAGCAACAATACTAAAGGTACCAAAATCAAGCACTACATTGCTCTGCGCAACGACTGCATCTTCTTCAAAGTTTGGATCATTGACGATTACCGTGCCTGTTAATGGCTCCATCGTTGTGTTTTGAACGGTCCCACTTAGCACGCCTTCAAAAATAGCAGCAACTGGGTCGTTGTTATAACCTACAGCTGAGCCGATAACATCGAGTAAAGCCTGGTCAACATCTCCAGCCACTTCAGAAATAGTTTGAAGATTGATTTGAGCCATTTCAAATGCATCTAAAGCGGCATCTGAAAAAGAACCATCAGCTAAGTCAGTAGCCACATCTTGAATAATTGCAGCCATATCTTTGCCTGCATCATCTGCATCCAATTGCGATAGAAGCGCTAAGACTGATCCGTACCTATCGGCATCTTTCGCACCATCTGCCCCAAGGGCAACCACACCAACAGCGGTAGGCGCTACTTCTGTTGTATCAAAGCGAATGCCAAATCGAGCATTGATTGCCTCTGCTTGTTCTGCAAAATTATTTAAATTATCACGCGCAGCTTGCACGGCCATCTCTGTGAGAGGAGAAACCACATATAAGGGTGCCGGTGTTTCGTTGCTCCCCTCAACCACATTTACCACGGCTCTTAGCACAGGCGCCTCTAAAGTTGCGCCTGTTGATTCGTCAGTGTAAGAGCCACCCGTACACGCTACTAAACCAGTACCTTCAAAGTTGACGTCGGTAAATGTTACGCCGCCTGTATCGCCAGACGTCGCGGTGCCCTGTGCAGGTGTTACCGCAGCACCGCTCTCGTCCACTTCAAAAATTTCACAGCTTGCTGCGTTAACGGGCCCTTTTACTACAATAGCGGCCACGTCTAAGGTGGGACGAATAATAGGAGTAGAGGCACCCACTCCTTCTGTAAAGCCAGCTTGGTCTGTATAGACTGCAGACACTGAAATCACTGAGCCTTCATCCGCCTCGGTGATAGTATAGCTATTGCCTGTAGCGCCTGTTGACCAAGCGTAGGTAAGAGTGTTGTCTAGGATACCGTCTGCATCAGTAACCGATGCAGAGAGTTGGCCACCAGCAACAAAATCGCTTCCGCTAATTGCGATGCTGCCACGGCTGTTATTTTCTATTTCAGCATTGTCATCTCCGCCACACCCAGCTAGGGCCGCAGCGACAACAATGAGGATAAGTGATTTATTAAACATGCTTTCTACTCCTGAAAGTTTCACTTTTAAAATGTTATTTGCTTTACTCGTTCTAAGCCCGCGTTAAGCTCGCTTAATACTTGAAGCTAATACCCGCGAACAAACGAGGACCATAATCATTCACCTGACCTAGGTTACCCTGCACGAAGTAATCATCAGAACGAGGGGCACTAAACAAGTTTATTGCTTCAACCTTCACACGAATGTTTTTATTGATTCTGTAAGAAGCACGCGCTTCCCAAACACCCACTTCATCGACAAAGCGCAATCTGGTGCCATTGCTCACGAATGGCTGAAAGTATTCACTGCGATATTTATAAATAAGCGCCGTATCAAAGTCGCCAACTTGATAATAAAGCTGGCCACTAAATACATGCTCAGAGAAGCCGGGGACTGCACCTGGAGCAATAATCCCCTCTGTTAGTTGTGTGGTTACGCCATCAAGATCAGTAACAAAAGTATCGCCGTAAAGGCTGTCTTCAAACTCAAAATTAGTATCTGCGTAGTTGTAACCAAACTTCACGCCAAGACCGTTATCCCAACGGTACGCAAATGAAGCTTCAAGGCCCATGAGGTCACTTTTTTCATCAGTTGTTACCGAGTTGGTAATAGGTAATGCAACATCTACACCTTCAATTGTGAAGGTTTCGAGTACAGTTTGTTGCTGGAAACCTCCGTTAAATTGTTTGTAGTAAAAGCCCAGTGCAATAATTGAATCTTCGTTCGGGTACCATTCAAAGGCCAGATCGTAGTTCCAAGACATTAATGGCTGAGTATTTGGGTTCCCTGAACCATTAACGCCCACAACCAAGTCACTAATTGAAACAGGATCAACTTCATCATCAGTTTGGAATGTGCGGCTAAAGCCTAGGTCTGAGGGGTCTGCTCGAGACATGCCGCGATAAATACCGGCTCTAATTAGGATATCTTCTGAGTAATCAACCACTAAGTTGAAACTTGGTAATACTTCGGTGTAATCACCACCACCAACAACACGCTCAATACTGCCATTTGTTATGAGGCTCAGCACGCCAAGCTCATCGGTAAGAACGTCGAATCCTTGTCGAAAGCTAACTGAAGTGACATCTGTGTTTACAACACGAACACCAAAGTTACCGCGAATAAATTTACCAAACATTTCAGAATCGTAGTTAGCCATTAAATAAGCAGAAGTGGTTTCTTCGGTGACATCAACAGTACCGGCATTTTCGTACTCAACTTCTGGATATCCGAACTCACCGCCCTGAGAGTTTACTAATGCTTGAGAAAAACAAACGTTATCAAAAGTTGCCCATGAAGAGCCCGTTCCGCTTGCTATTACATTGCCAGCGCCGTCAACATTAGTGATGATATCGCCGTCAGAAACTGTAGATAAAAAATCAGATTCAGGGAAATCGATTTGACACCCTTGAAGAACATCGATTGCCGATGTGACACCTTCGTTCAAGAGAAACTCGTTCCTTGAACCATTACCGATACTGCCGCCAAACTGAACATACGTGAGTTCAGAAGTTCTAACACCGCCTTGAATGCTGGTAAACATGTCACCGTTTAACGCATAATCGAAATCTAGACGCCCTGAAACTATTTCATTCTCTCGAACGTTTTCTCGATCGATACGAGTACGCAAGCTATCCGTAAAGTTAGAAATATCAGTCACGTCAAAGTCGGTGACAGTTAAGTGAGGAATGTAGGCACCAAGAGTCCATGAGAAGAAGGGACGTCCTGGAGTTCTGCCTCGGTTAGATATTTGCAGTTCTTCACGTTTTGTTTGCGAGTATGAAATATCAGCACTGATGGTTAAGTTGTCATTGAAATAGTGTTCTATATTTAAACCACCACCACGATAGTTTTCTTCGCGAGAAAACTGCTCACCGGCAGACTCAAAACGCTCTTCACCGGCCCACTGTAAAACACCACCAACATCATTAGTAACTAAACTTTGTCCGGTTATACCCGGTGTTACACGTTTTTGTAAGAAATAGAGGTCATGCCGAGCTTCGCCTTGGATACGATCTGATACTTGTGCGTCGAGGTTGATGTCCCAAGCATCAGATGGACGAAATTGCAGGCCTAAAAATAAAGAATCCCTTTCGTCAGAGGTTTCATTTTGACGGAAGCTGCGGCTCGAGCCCGCCCAAGCGAATGGAGTTCCCGCATCTGCTGCTCTACCCGTTGCTGGGTCAATTGTCGTCTGGTACCCCTGGTTGTTACTTCCATTTACTTGATCTTCACAGTCGCCGGCTGAACTACGGAAGAAACCTTCATTGGTATTCGTGGGATCATTTAGGCAAGCCCATAATGATGCGCCCGTTGGGCTTGATCCACGATATTCAGCTTCTGGCTGACTAATTTCCTGACGTTGCCAACCCACTGATATCCCTAGTGCCTGCCCGCCATCAAATTCGAATTGGTCAACATAGCTTAAGGTTCCTCTATAACCCAAGTCACTCTGCAACGTGTTTTCAACATTTGCTTGGTCAGGGTTGTAATTAAGTTTAACTTCGGCTTGAAATCTTTGTTCACCGAAATCTAGTGGTTTGAGGGTTTCGAGAGTAATTACACCTGCTACGCCGCCTTCAATCATTGAGGCATCTTGAGTTTTGTAAATCGCTACTTTTCTCATTAATTCAGACGGAAACTGCGAGAAGTTGACAGAGCGGTCACCACTGCCGTTTGTCGCTTCGCGGCCGTTTATGTGAGTCGCACTTAAGAAAGGGCCTAAACCACGAATAGTAATCTCAGTCGCACCACCATTTTCGCGGTGAGATGCAGCACCAGTAATCGATTCTAAGGCCTCACCAATTGACAGTGCTGGCAAGTCTCCAATATCTTCCGCAGATAAACCGTCAACAATGGTAGTAGCCTCTCGTTTTATCGCGATTTGGTCTTGAATTGTTTTGCGTGTGCCCGAAACCTCAACGACTTCAACATTTTGTTGCGCTTCATTTGCAGCTTCAGTTTGTGCTTCCTGCGCGGTTGCAGAAAGTGCAAATGAGCCGGCTACACTTGCAATAACTGCTGCTTTTACCCATTTGGCAACAGGTGAGAGGGTAAATTGCCCTTCCTGAATGCTTGAGCTTTTATATTTCTCTGATATCGACAACATATCGAGTTCTCCGTGGTTATTTATGTACGACTGTGTGGTTGCGAATCGCTTGTAATGAATATGTTGCGATTTTGTTATTGGCAATATACTTAATCAAGACCAAAATATCAACCAATTGATTAAATCAATATTACCAATTGGTTGACCAATGTTTATCTTGGGTTCTGAAGGTAAAAAAAATGGGGGTTGATGAGCTAATATTTATAACCGCGATGCGAGTTATGTATATGATAAAAGGTGGCTTGAACATAATCGCCTTCAGCGCCGCCATTGTTTTGGTTATACACACCGGCCTTGAAAAACATGAATTGATTACCACTACTATACCCACTGTCTTTCATGTCATAGTATTGTGTAATATTTGGCTTGCCTTCGCGGATAATAGTGACAAACAAAACTTCGTTCTCTACTGTTATTTTGTAAGAGAATTTCTCGTCCAAGGCGATGCCATCTTCAGGATCTGACAAGGTATGAGAGCGAGTACCTATGAGATTTATCCAAACATCATCACCACCATTTATTTCATGAGCAAAGTACACCGCACCTCTTGAATTGTTTGGTAACTTTCTATAATACAAGCGAATAGGCTCGTCGTCAGTCGCATGAATCTGCCCTATGATAACGCGCCCTACCATTTTTTCGTCGCCCGTAGTAGACACTCGGTTGACCTTTAAAGTCCCTTCCAAACTGCCCTCAATGCCACCGGCCTTACGTTTAGCCGAACCATGCGCGCCGCCGAAAACCCAATTGTTTTCAGTTATGCCGCGAACGTTTATTCGAGTATTCCCTCGACGTAACATTTCACGTAGTTCGGTACGAGCATATTTGGTGTTTTTTGAGGTTTTAGCACCCACATTAGGACAGGCAAATACTAAGCCTCCATCATCTGCTGTATAAAAGAATGGCTTTAATTCAAAGCCTTCATCTAGTGCAGATTCGTAAACAGTGTCGGCTTTTTTGTCTTTGTTAATATCAGTAGGCAGGGTCAATGACCAATCGAGTAAATCAAAATTTTCGCCAGGCTTTTTACTTGGATCTAGTGCAGAAAAATCACCTAGCAATACGCCATCGGCCAAGCTGCTATGGGATTCTGGAATTACCATATTTGATGCATTTTCTTGTGCATTGATTGGTACGCTTAATACCATAAAAGCAACAGCCGACAATACAACGAGCGCTTGTATTTTCGTCTGAACGCAACATGAAAACATATGGGCATGGATATGCGGATACTTCATCTTCTCTGATTCCTTTGCAGCAGCAGTAGTTTTAAACGCTACGCTCCACTGCTTTTATTTGTTTCATATGCACAAAGGTGCTGAGTTAACCCTTACACCTATTGATAAGAGCCGAGAGCCCGAGCACTCAATATGCTCAGTAGTCAACAAGGTCTTACGACACAAGTCGTAGACGGCAAAATGCTACGACATTAGAGGTAAACCTATGCGCACAATGTAACCAACTTTCAAAGTTAATGTCAACCAAATGTTAATTAATGTTATTACCAAAAATTGAATATTTGGTAATAAAGTAAAGCATGTAGGAGTCAATTGTTAGACAAGGACATGAATGATGTCGTGCAAACGGCACTTTAAAGAGCGCGGCGCTTATTTGGATGTTCCGCTTTATTTCTTATTTAAATACTGCGTTATAAAAACTTTTTCACTTCGTGACACATTTGTGAACATTTCGCAGTTAACTATGGAATTGGGAAAATCTAATGCTTACAAGCTTTGACAAAGGACTTCCCATTAAAGTTTTTTACAATACAGATTAAAATTATGGAGATAACATGTTGAACAATAAAATAACACGCAAGGTTTTACCTATTGCCTTTGCATTTGGCGCAGCTTTTTCGAGTAGCGCTCAAGCTGGGCTGGTAGACATAACGGTCACTATCGAAAATCTCGCACCACAAAACAGCGTTGCTTTCGCGCCTTTACGTTTAGGCTTTCATAGCGGTACCTTCGACGCATTTAATATCAACACCCCGGCCACTGCTGCAATTATTTCGGTTGCTGAAGGTGGTTCGGGTAGTGACTGGTTCCCCGCATTTGCTGCAGCCGATCCTAACGCAGTACTTGGAACGGTTGCCGCTGGCGGTCCAGCATTACCGGCGGCTAATGCTGGCGTAAGTAACCCTTTTAGCGCGACGGCATCAAACACATTTCGTGTAGATACTTCGGTTAATCAGTTCTTTACCTTCGCGAATATGGTGGTGCCTAGTAATGACCTATTTTTAGGTAACGATAATCCAATAAAGTTATTTGATGACAACGGTAACCTCATACTCGATATGATAGTGCAAACCGGCGCGTCAATATGGGATGCCAATTCAGAAGTCGCAGATCCTGCAAACGGCGCATTCGTCGTAGGTGGGAATAATGGCGGTAGAATTGCTGAAAATGGATTAGTGGATTTTGATTTATCTGAGCTATTAGCTTATGACGGCTTTAGCACACCGGCAGGATATGTTTTTGATAGCTCTACTGTGAATGCCGATACGGAGATTTATCGCATCAGCTTTTCTGCTGCTCAAGTGGATGTGTCTGCACCATCAATGGCTGCATTTATGACCTTAAGTGCATTTGGCTTAGCGTTCCGTCGATTCAAAAGTCGCACTTAAGTTTCAGCCAAAGGGTCTGAAAACCCTCGTTGTTCAAGACGTTAAGCCTCTGTTGCAAAATGGATGCTTAACGCGCTTTTTTATCCGGCTGGAAAGTGTTGTTGCCGTGTTGCCATTCAAAAACCGCTGATATATGTCAAGCGACACCTATAATACAATAATTTTTTTTATGAGCACCATTGCCAATCTCAAACTCATCTTCAACATACTTTCCTATCAACTTCTTTCCTAGTGGAGACGACTGAGTAATAACCACAATCGTTTGTTCGTCAAAAACGAATGTTACTCCACCGGATACAGGCGCTAAGAATAGTGACAAGAACTTTTCGTCTTGGTCAATTAAACGAACAAGCGCACCCAGGCGAATCGTGTCATCGGGCGAGTAGTCAATAGCATGTAAGTTTTTAGCAGTCTGTAAATCAGCTTTACATTCTAGCGCACGGTTTGCGTGTCCTTCGGCCAAATAGGCTGCTTCTAACCCAAGTGTATCGTATTTGTTTTCTGCGATATTGGCTCGGTCGGTAGCCGTCGAATGGGCCTGTTTGGCTGCGCTTAAGGCCGTTTGGTAATTTGTTTCAAGTGCGCGTACTAAATGCTCAATTAATTGTCTTTTATAAGACATCATTCCCGCCCTAATTGTTTACTCAGCGATACTTGAAATTCTTTAGTTTCAGTTTTAAAGGACAAGCTAAACCACCTGCCCAGCAACCCACCCACTCGACCAAGCCCATTGAAAATTATAGCCTCCTAGCCAACCGGTAACATCTAGCACTTCACCAATAAAATAAAGACCCTGTTGCTCTTTGGTTTCCATGGTTTTTGACGATATGTAGTCAGTGTCTACGCCGCCAAGCGTGACTTCGGCTGTGCGGTACCCTTCTGTGCCGTTTGGCTTAATCTGCCATTGGCCAAAAGCATGGGCAGCTTGTTCTAGCTGCTTGCCTTGATATTGCCTCAGCGGCTTATTCTGAATGTTTAAGTAATCGAGGGTAGTTTGCACAAAGCGCTTAGGATAGATTTTTGCTAATGCAGTCGAAAGCTGCACATCGGGTGATCGCTGCTGCTCTTTAGCTAATACTTCATGCAGGTTTCCGTTTGGATATAAATCAAATGCGACTTCCTGTCCGGGCTCCCAATAGCTCGATATTTGCAGCACGGCAGGGCCGCTTAGGCCGCGGTGAGTAAATAACATACTTTCATTAAAGTGGGTATTGTTGCAGCCAGCGCTGGCATCTAGCGACACACCGCTTAGTTCACCTAATACTGTCTTGTCATGCTCATGCAGAGTAAAAGGCACCAATGCCGCACGGGTGGGCACAATCGGGATCCCAAACTGCTCAGCCACTCGATAGCCAAAAGGCGTCGCGCCCAGTTTTGGCATGCTTAAACCACCTGTAGCGATTACTAGAGAAGGAGCAACATATTCGCCCTTAGCGGTTTGCACATGATATTGACCGTCTTGATAAGTCACTTCGCCCACTTCGCAGCGATTGGTCACGGTGACCCCAGCCTTTTTGCATTCTTGCATTAGCATATCGACAATGTCTTTAGCGGTATTGTCGCAAAACAGTTGGCCAAGGGTTTTTTCATGGTACGCAATTTTGTATTGCTCAACTAGAGCGATAAAGTCCCACTGCGTGTAACGGCTCAAGGCCGACTTACAAAAATGCGGATTTTGCGATAAAAAGTTTTCGGGCGAGCTATACATATTGGTAAAGTTACAGCGCCCGCCTCCTGACATCAGTATTTTGCCGCCCAAGCGTTTAGCATGATCCAGCACTTCGACCTTACGGCCGCGCTTACCGGCTTCGGTTGCGCAAAACAAACCGGCCGCACCTGCGCCAATAACTATTACATCTCGCTGCAAACTCACTTACTCTTCCTGTTGTTGTAACGACGGTCTAAAACGCTGAAATAGCCAACCAATTCCCACTAGCGATAAGCCTAAACCAATAAATGACAGTGCTCGGTATAAACCTTCAAGATTTGCCATATCAATTAAAAATGCCTTTAACACCACAAGGGCTAAAATACCAAAGCCCAATCGATTGACATTGCTATGCTGACCGTTTTTCGCAAATATAATCAGGCCCACTGCAATCACTAGCCACACAATTGAATAAGTATACAGTTCAGCTTGCAAAATGGGTGCATCATTGAGTGATACAAGGCCATTAAATGTTAAACGGATGACGCCATTAACATATAGAAACAGCATGATGCCGCTAATAATCTGCACTGGTTTGGTAAACTGCTTGCCTATCAGGTTCCACTTGATGCCCCCTAGCAAGATAATTGCTGGAATAAGCCATAGCGCAATGAGGTAATTTATAATCGGATGTGAGCCAGTGCTCTGCAAACTAAAGAATGGGTTATTAACAACAGAGCTATCGAGGTGTAAGTATCCCACTGCAATCAGCAATCCAGCCGCGTAGACTTTATATAAGCCCGGCGTTGAAGCAAACTGGCTTCGCCATAAATATAACATCCCTAAAGCTAACCAGTTCATGGCCAAAAGTACCGACTGCTGAAAGCTCAAAAAGCCAAAATCAGGATATTCACCGGTAAGAAAATAGCTGGTTTCGGTGGTCACGAATAATGCAATTAAATGCAAGAGCGCGCCGCTAAACCATGGCCTTATTGGATGATCAAGTAGCTGCTTACGGGCAAACCATAGCACCGCAAACACTAGTGGGAAAATCAGCAGCGTCCAGTGCACGCCTAACAGCGTTTCGTTAGCATATTCCGGCAGCCATGGCGCGGCAGTCAAACGCAGCATCACTGCTATCATGGCAATTTTGTAGAGCCACGCAGGAATAGTAAGTGCATACTTTTTACTGAAAACCGCCATTAATGTAATTTGCACCGCAAGCGCCAGAGTAAGAGTGCTAGCCGACATTAACATGGTAAATATCAGCGCCAACGCGCCATTCGCGAGCAATAAAAAGCTGACTTTTTGCAGCGCACGGGTTTCTTTTAGTGCGAGTATCGCAAAGACTAAAGCGACAGCGCCCAATTCAATCGCATAAAGCGGATAGAGTAAACCACTGGCAAGCTCGTCAGACAGCGCATAACTCAGGCTCAACAAAGACAGCGGTGCCGCCACCAACAGTAGAGCAAACGACGGCCGCTGAGGAAAGACTTTGAGCATACAAAACGCATAAACCAAGGCTATCAACGCACTGATCTGTGCCAGCAAGTAGCCACCAGTGAATACAAAGACATTATCACTGTAGTCATAAGCTTCAGGCATTAACAGATAAACGAATATTGTAAATATAATGGCCAAAAAGGGCCAAGTGTCAAATGCACTGTGGCGAAGCGGAGCCAACATTAGTAATACACTGAATGCTATCAGCACGTAAATAAACTGAACATTAAAGGGCCAAAGCAGCGCATATAGCACCATGCCAGCAATCGGCAGAATGATGCCTAAATGCTCTTTTCGCGGCACTAACATTTGCTTGAAAGAAAGTGCCTCGGTCACTCGATTTTTAAGATCCCATCCGAGTACGGGCAAGAGCACAAACAGATAGCTGGATAACAAAGCAAATACCGTAAGCACCGCAATATTTTCATACTTCAAACTGGTACTAAGTAATTCGTACTCAACAACATCGGTCGATAAAATAATGGCACCTAAAAACCACCCAAAATGACCTACAAGACCCAACCACCATATCCAATTCTTTTGTACAATTTGATGGATCCAAACCGCAGAAAATGATACCGCACTTACGTACATCAGCAGCATTAATACATTATTTGAACCAGTAGATACCAGCGCCGGCACCGCATAGGCGCCAATTACACCGATGCCCGCCAAAATTGGCCCAAGCCGCAAAGACAGCCACGCAGAGGCCAATGCAATTGCTGCTAGCAGGCCAAAGGCTAAAGTGGGTGACAAATAAGCGTAAAAATCAAATGCCACTAAGACCATTGCAAAACAAGTAATCACCCCACCACTAGCGAGCGCCGCACTGATAACCGGGCTGTTAATCTGATAGCGTTTTGGGTTGCGATATAGATACTCTGCGATAGCCACTAGCGCGATACCAAAGGCTGCTCCTAGCAAAATGCGGAGCTGCGGCGGAAATAAGCCCGATTCGATGCTGTATTTAGCTAAGAAAACGCCGCCAATAGCAAGTATCACGGCGCCTAGCCACAGCAAACCGTTACCCATCAAGAACTTTTCAAGGTTAAAGGCGCGCGAGACTTTTAGCGGAGTTTGGGTGTTTCCCTGAACATTTGAGACTTGAGCAGGTGCTGCAACTTTTGAAAGATCATTATCGGTTTTCGCAGATAAGGGCGGCATTGTGGTGCTTAATGCTGGCGCTACTGCAGCAGTATTTGGTCCGAGCGCTTGAGTCCTAGCGCTCAGTTCAGCCGACTGTGGTACTGGTTTAACTTGTTTGGCACTGTCGTCTTGATTGGCCTGAATTTGCAAGCTTTCTATTTGTTGGCTCTGTTTTATCAACAGGGCTTTTAGGGCTGCTAGCTGACGTTTTAAATCACTAATTTGGCCTAAGTTAACAAAGCTCAATACGGTGCCTGCTAGCAACGCTAAAACAAACAAAACCCCAATTGTTATTAGTCCATCCATGCACCATTGCCCTCTGTATTGCGCTTTAGCGCTAATTGTCGCACAACTATGAGAAGAGACCTATATTTTGATATTAGGCTCTGCTGGTATTATTACCTAAATACGAAGTGAATGATCCGCTACTGTCTCTTTCAAATCTCGGTCAATCGGAGATACATAAGTGGATACGAAATGCTCATGTAAACACTACTCAGTTTTAAACGAATCATACTTAATTTTTAATTTTTTACGCTAAGTAGTTAACGTTTATGTTAAAGCTCGGGTATGGTAAGGCATGGCAACTTAAAAAGCCCGCTCTCAGGAGGACGATGCCGCCATGCTGCTAGAACGCGAAAATGCCGTCCAAGACTTTTTAGAATTAGTTAGTAATACTGCAAACTCTGGAAAGGTATTGCTTGTAAGTGGTGAGGCCGGCATCGGAAAAACCTCACTGCTAGAGCACATGAGACAGCACCCTCAAATAAACAATACCATGCTATGGAGTGGGTGCGATCCCTTGTTTACACCACAACCCTACGCTCCGTTTCAAGATATTGCATCTTCGCTATCTAATCCACTAGTCAATCTGTTGGCAAAAAACCAAAATCCATCAAAGATATCTCATAAAATCGCGTCCACTTTGTTCAGCAGCCTTGAGCAGCTAAACGAGCCAATCATATTGATCATTGAGGATGTGCACTGGGCTGACAACGCGACTCTCGATTTGCTAAAATTTTTGGTGCGACGAATTTCTTTTGTAAAATGTTTATTGTGCTTAACATATCGAGACGATGAAGTGTTGTTATCACATCCTCTCAGCACAGTATTAAGCCTCTGTCCATCTGCACATACCAAACGAATACAACTCCAACCACTGAGCCTTAATGCAATTGAAATACTCAGTGCGCATGAGCGTAAACAGCCTTGGCCAAGAAATGTCGCTGATAAAGTTCATTCATCCACTAGCGATCTATATAGGCCATCAGATTTACTCAAAATAACTGCGGGAAACCCGTTTTTTCTGTCGGAAATTCTAGCCAATAACACCTTTGACTCTAACACCATCCCATCCTCCATTCGCGACGCGATTGGGGCGAGATTAAGTCATCTAAAGCAACCTGAACAAGACTTAATGCTGACCTTAAGCTTAATACCTTACAGTATTCCTGTGCGTCTAATTGAACATTTATTTCCGAAAAATGGTGAAACTTTAGCCATGGCGTGCATTGCTCGCAAACTATTGCAATTTGACACTCAGGGTGAGTTTAGATTTAGGCACGAATTAGCAAGGTTAGCCACACTTGCTTGCCTCTCTATTACTGAGCAAAAGCGCCTGCATCTGAAAATTTTAAATAGCTTAGAACGTTTGAAATTGACCGCAAATTTAGCATGGCTAAGCCATCATGCAGAAGGAGGGCACAATGCAAGCAAAATACTCAAATATGCTCCATTATCGGCAGAAAAAGCCGCTAATCTAGGTGCGCACAAAGAGGCTGCTTCATATTACGAAAAGGCCTTAAAATATGTCGAATATGCAGACACTCAATTAGCAGCAAGCCTTTACGAAAACTGGGCCTATGAAGTCAGTTTAACCACGCATATGAATACACCGGTGATCGAAGCTCGGCGCTGTGCAATTACCTTATGGCGCGCACTCAATCGCCTCGACAAAATTGGCGAGAATCTTCGAAGTTTGTCCAGACTATACTGGTATCAAGGACAAGCCGAGCGAGCCGAACATTATGCTAATGAGGCTATTAGCACCTTTGAACAACTTCCCGCATCGACGGAACTTGCAATGGCCTACTCCATGCGCTCTCAGCTTGATATGTTAAACGAACGAACAAGCGATGCCGTATTTTGGGGAGAAAAAGCCTTAGCATTAGAACAAACCTTCCCGAATCCATTGGTAAAAGTCCATGCGCTTACCAATATTGGTAGCGCATTGTTAATGTCGGGGAATGCTGAAGGCGAATTAATGCTCAAAAACAGCTTACTGCTTTCAGAGCAGCACGGAATGCATGAAGAGACCGCCAGAGTGTATACCAACTATTCTGATTATTGCGTACGCTTCAAACGCCTGAGTCTGGCCGAAGAACTCACTACCAAGGGCATTCAATATGATACCTCTCACGATCTTGACTCTTGGACATATTATTTAGTTGGTATTCAAGCGCAGCTTAGACTAGAACAAGGCAGATTAGTAGATGCACAAACGATTGCTCAAGGCGTGCAAAAACTGACCAATCAAACCGTATTGATGAAATTACCGGCACTCATCGTCTTAGCCAGAACCCATATCAGAATGGGCTTGGCTGATGCCGAAAGTATATTGCAAAAAGCCCTTTCTCAAGCGACTGCAATTGGCGAGTGGCAGTACATTATCCCGCTGAGACTGGCATATATTGAATATGCCTACTTAACGCACAACTCGGCGCTGGCCACTGAACACATTGCACCATTAGTGAAGCTTCAAAGCAGTATTCTAAACCCTTGGCAGTTCGGCGAATTATTAGTGTGGCAATCACGATTTGGCTTATCACAGATTGCAACAGAAACATCGCGCTCGGATATCCCGCTACCTTGGGTTCTCGAATTAAAAAAAGACAATGAGCTTGCCTTTAACGCATGGTCTGACTTGGGTATGCCGTTCAATGCCGCTATGGCTTTGCTGCACGGGCATACTCAAAATACAGTAGCATCATTTGTGAATGCATATTCACTGCTTCAGTCCATGCAGGCAAAAGCAGTATTGCGATACATTAGAAAGCAAGCGCAACAAGCTGGCTTCATCGACCAACTACCGAAGCGCCAGCGAGGGCCATACAGTAAAAGTCGTCAACATCCTTTAGGATTGACTGCTAAGGAGCAACAGATTTTTAAGCTGCTTGCTACTGGGGCGTCCAATCAAGACATTGCTAAAACGGTATCGCGCTCACAGCGCACCATTGAAAACCATGTTTCATCAATTTTATCAAAGTTGAGTGTGGAAAGTAGAATTGAAGCCATTTTAAGAGTCCAGAACGAACCCTGGTTGCTACGCTAAAACCTGCAGCGCAGCGATTGAAAAGTAGGTAGCTATCAATCGAAAACTAGGTGTGTATACCCATGCAAAGCAATCTCAAACAGTGTTTTATTGACACTTCAGACTGACACAAAAATATTCGCTTTATGAAGTTAACTCAACTGCACTTGAGTCAAAATATTCTTAGTGTAATGAATTGACACAAAAACAAGCAAACAGCATCTAAGGAATGATCATGCCAATTAATTCAAATATTAAACTTCCACTAGTCATAGCGTTATTCAGCTATTTAGTCTTACCTTATGCTCAGGCGGCGATTATTACCGCCAACAGTGAACTGGAGTTTCGTCACGCATATGAGATAAATAATGGGTCGGTTCCGCAAGGGGTGAACATAAGTAACTCTCCGCAAACGCTTTCTATTAGCGGAGGCGCACTTAGCAGCATTGACGACCCAGCAGCGCTTGAAGAAGACAACCCCTTTGTTCAAGTTGGCAATCCATTTACAAGCCCTGCATTGCCGTTCAGAGCGATAAGAGATAGGCGCAGCACATACAACGCGGGCACAGAAGGAGCACAAAGCGATTATGATGTTTCGGTGACTTCAAGAGACGATCCCGAGGGCGATCCAACGTTAACCTCAATTGTTGAACGAAGCGTTGAAAATAGCGGCGGCGCTGAAATACGTTTGGCCACTCAAGATATCGCGGCACAAGCCAATTCTTTTTACAATTCGAACAGAGGTTATTTGGTCGAAAATATTAGTAATAACCGCCAAGTATTTTCAATTACAGGTGATGTGAGCTTTGACTTTTTAAGTGAGTTTGAGGGCGACAATGGATTCGCTAGTGCTGGCATGAGCGTGTTTACGCTTTTTGAGAAGACGCAAGGCGTAGCAGCAAACTTCTCTCTAAACAGCCCCTACACCCCAAATATCATTGAGAATGGCTCTGGCGCATCGGTGTTTGAATCGCTTACTTTTAATGAACCCAATTTCGATGGTTTTTTGTTTACTGGCTCAACCATGGCTCAAGCTAACGGCGGCACGACAACAGCGAGTCTGAGCGAGCTATTTAGCTATCGATTAGATCTTATCATGGAGGCAGGCAGCAGCTTCGAATTCTTTTCTGGCTTCAGCCAAAGTAATGCCGTTGAATATAACCCTCAAAGCATAGACGTCGATGCGCCGCTGGGAATGGGCTTGTTTAGCATTGCACTTCTTTCGCTAGCACTGACGCGGCGCTTTTTACCTTAGTGTAGCGATGTGTTTAGTTCGTCTGGCCGTTCATTGACCTTATGGGCGGCCGTCATATCTGCTGTTTTTTAGGCGCAGTTGTCATTAATTGCGTGCCACTCAATTGATTTTGCATGTTATAGTTTTGGTCATCATCACACGCTTCTTTATGCGTATTAATCTGGCTGCAAAAAGGCTATAAAATGTCGCTTCCCTCAAGCAAAAATCTGACAAAATCTCATCGCGCAGTTGCACAAAATGCTTCTGGCCGCAGTTTGAATGTGCCTATTTATCATATAGACGATGGCCTACCGGGCCCAACCGTATACATCCAAAGCTCCATTCATGGGGCAGAGGTGCAAAATACGTAAAAATAATAATGAGGATACTATTTGACTTTTCCTTTGTCTCCTACTAAATATCTATAGTAAGTACGAATATTAGAAAACAAGATACATGGCAAAGAAAAAAGATAAGCAATTGAAAGTGACAGAAGCGATAGATTCAAAATCTGTGCCCACAGTTCACAGTGAATTTCCAGCATACGAGCCGTTCGTTATTATCCAAACTCCGCATGATACTAGAGCATTCAAAGTATGGTTCGAAGTAAATGGCGACCATATGGTGAACTCTCGTAAAAAAAACATGCGTATTTGCAAGGGTATGAAATCATCAAGTTGGATCGTTTCTGAGAGGTTAAACATACCTCAACGTCTTTCAAAAGAAGTGGCTAGAACTTTTGCACTTTGGCTTCAGCAGGAGCTTCCCTCATATAGCGCAATTTGCAATGCGATGATTCAAGTATGCGCATTTATGGATTACCTTAATGAAAAATCACCGATAACTGATATATCGGAATTTAACACTAAAATTTTTCTGGGTTTTGAAAAAGAAATAAAACGAAGAGCTAGTTATTTCAAGCCAATATTTTCCTTGCATCCACGCATTGAGTGGAAACAACTTCACTATTCATTGAAAAAAAAGAGGATATTGGAAAGCACTATTAAGCCGACCAGTAACTTGCTCGATGAGGACTCGGCATTTTCATTAGCCGAATATTCAGAACGAGAGCATTTTCAAATAGTTGGCTATGCAATGCATCGTATAGAGTTAATGAAAAATCGGCGACAAGAGTTATTTGAAGCAAACGCTGAGTCATTAGCAAAGATAGGTTGTTATCTAAACGATACATATCCAACGGCATACCCTTACCAAGAGAAATTCCTAGAGGGAAGACGTGCAGGCTCGAGAATACGCCGGTTATATGACAGCGACCGAAAGCGAGCGATAGAGCTTCTCCACCTAAATATGCTCATTATAGTCAGAGATGGAGCCAAAGGGAGGACAAGTATAACTAATCAAATTAATAGTCTGAGACAACATAGGGGAGAGTTTGGGAAGGGCTTATTTAGTGATTACCTTTCTCACATAGCACAATTATATGAACCAACCAATCTATCTGTAGCGCCGGCAGAGAGAAAAGGATTTAGAGACTACAAAAAATTGCTTTTGATGAAAGCCCCTATCAACGAATTTGCAATTATATTAATAATTCTTATCCAAACAGGTATCAACCTAGAAGTTGCGCTGTCATTGAAACGCTTCTACGGGAAAGTGCATTGGACAAAAAGATATGATGTAAATTTGGGCATTGATGCAAAGACCATTTCTAAGCGGCAAGTGCTTCGCTTAACGGGGATCAAAAAGAAAACTGGTGTTGCGCCAGCAAAGGAAGTAGACATAAGAGTTCCGGTCGATTCGTATCTTTATCAAATACTAAAAATGTACGAGGATATTTTTGCCGAACAAGGTAATGATTTATTTTACTCTGGCATGCATTTCGGAAATGCAAATAGAGATTTCTTTAGTGTTTATAAAATAGTAACGGATAGTGGTGAAGAATTAAGTAGCATCGCTACGACAAAAATTCGAAAATCATTTGCAGGAGCTAGTCTTGCTAAAATAGTTGAAGAAGTAGGTAGTGGGCAGGAATTGGAAAGACGATTAAGAGAATCACTTAGCCATGAAAACTTTGATACAACCATTTTTTCTTACTTGATGAAAACGGGTGTTGGGCATTTAATTTACAGCAGTGCTGTCGTTGCTCTTACAAATCAAATGCTGGAAGATGCGATTACTTTTAAAGGTAAAGTATGTAGTAACAAGACCAGTAAGGATTCGTCAACTAGGATTCCTGTGTACCTCTGTGACTGTGAAGATCCAACAAAACCTAGTCATGACGTACCTATTGCGAATAGGTGCAAGCAATATGACTTATGCTTAGGTTGCGAAAGAAGCGAGGTTTACGCTGAACATATCCCAAGGATTTGCTACAGAATATTGCAGTATGAACAAACTGCCTCGCCTGTTGATGCATTGTTAGCAGACAGAAAAGCTATTGCACTCGATTGTTTGGTAAAATTTGAACGTATGCACCCAGATGGCCAAATGATTATCGAACAAAGTTACCAAATTGCCAATAACGCAATGCTTAATAACAAACCATTATTGCCCGCAATTTTATAAGGAAGAACGATATGATTGACTTTCACGAAAAACCATTTGAGGTTGAAAAGCATAATACAAATCGTTTTGAACAGGGCAAGAAACAATGGGAAGTGCTAGATTCAATTATTCTTAAATACGAAGGGCAACCAATCAACTTTACTCGAAATAACAAATTTATTGACCAAGAGTGGACTTTAGACGATGAAGACAACACTGGAATTCACTGGGGGAAACATTTAAACCCTAAATACTACCTTCCTATGCAAGTTTATTTAAAGGCACTAATGGTTTACTTGATTGAAGTCGAACAAATGGCTTACAAATCTGTTGTGGGTGGGATGACCAGCTTCATGTCACAATTTGTTCCTGTTCTAGAGGCATATGGAGCTCCAATTCTAAAAGCGACAAAAAACTCACCGTGGTTGGGATTAGTATCATTAGAAGCGAATGACATTACTCTTGTATTGGATAAAATTGCGATAGATAACAGCAGATCTGGTGAAGCTACTCCAAGAATACTTAACTATTTCGAAAAAACGCAGATGCGAGTTGAAGAAGGGTTTCATTTTTTTGCTAGCGGTTTTATTACACCGTGGACTCTAGAAGGCATAGTCTATTCAAAGTGGCTTACACAACAAAAAGAACGTCACAACCTTGTACAAGAAAAAAAGCCTTTTTCACCGTTTTCAGATGAGACTGTAGCGGGAATAATTGAGCCAGCTATGAAGTTTTTAGATGGTATTACCGTAACCACTCCAATAAATTCAAATAACGCCACACAAGATCTAATAGAACTCACACCTAGCGATTTAAAGGCACCAATAGTAAGTATTTTGAATGCAGTAAAAGAAGTCAGAAAAACTTCTACTCATTGCCAATGTGTAAAACTTATAAATTACGATAACGAATTCAATAAGCTGATGATAGAACACAAAAACTATATCGATGAACTACATCCAATCTCAGCTAAAAATCGAGTAAACAGGCCCGTTGCTAAGCTAATGCACAACACAATCCTGAAGCAATGGTTTTCTGATTTTTTTCAACTGACTCAAACTGCCGCAATATGGATCTTGGCAATGAGTACAGGGCTAAGAAATGTCGATATTAGATTACTTGATTCGACTACTTGTCTTCAATATTCTGCTAAATTCAAAATTTGGTACGTTAGGGCCGAATTAAAAAAAACTAAAAACACTATATTAATTCCAGTCGGTGAACCAGCTGTTAAAGCTATTAAATTACTTAATTGGCTGCGTCCATTAGAGGCAAACGTGCTAATTCAAATCAAAGTATTTTTATTCAACGATACATATGACGGTATTAAAAATCCGCACATGGGCGGAAATACCTTAAATACAAGACTTAAAGCTTTTGCCAGTCATTTCAACGTAAATCTTGACTTTGGCGATGGGGATGAAGGCACTGCCCATTGCATCCGCGCTACGTTGGCAGGGTATATAGGACGTCATTCGGTGCTAGCCGTGCTGATATTGAAAAAGCTCTTTGGGCATTCTAACAACTTAATGCCAGATCAATATATCCACCACAACGTCTTGGTCAAGAAACAAAGGGCGCAGCAACTCGAAAGAATGCACTCTAACACTGCACATCAAATCGCTAGGTCTATAGCAAATAAAGAAGTTGCTGGCACCAAAGGAGATGAGTTACTTGCGGGGGCCAAAAAATTAGAAACAAAGATACGACTAGAGAATAAAAGCTTGAATGAAATGCAAGTTCATAGAAAGTTAATTGATGTGTTAGTTGAAATAATATTGAATGATATAAACAATGAACAAACCCAGACTTTACTTACGCCTGTAGGCGTAATATGTATGAGAGCTACTAATCATAGCGCTGATAGTCCTTGCGCTACAAACATTAATAAAGCAGAAAGAGACAGAGCTGGTGTGAGCCGCGCTATGTTTAGCGCCCTTCCTCAATTACCAAATCCATCTCAGTGTATCGGTCTTGACTGTCCAGACGCTCTCGCTACCAAAACGCATTCAATACCATTATTAGAGCAGTTTGACTGGTATACGAATGTATTACGACAATGCACTGATGAAACACGAGATATGGATGAAGATGCACAACACTTTGTAGATACTTACTACCCTATTATTATGGCGAACAATATGCTCGCAGATGCAATTTCTTTCAGAAAAAAATATGGCCCGGCACTACGTACTTTGTACGGTGACATAAAGTCTGAGGGATATTTCGATGTCTGATAATATAAACGCCAACCTAACCGAAAAGCCTAAATCGAAACGTGATAGCCGCACACACGATCAAAGGGTTGCTGACCTTGAGACAATATTCCGCAAATTAAAAGCGCAAGCTATTGCCTCTGGTATAAAAACTAACGCAAGCGCAACGAAGGTTCTTGAAGGAGCAAGAGTAAATCGCACCTACTTTTATGTTAAAGATAAACTTAAGGATAAAGTTGCACTGGCGAAATATCATAAAATACGTCAGGAAATTCAAGACTTCCAAGATAACTTTGACGTTTTTTGCGGTGATACAGTCGTCAATAAGCTTCGAGGCAACTTGCAAGATGCTGAAGAACAACGTAACGCTATAGCGAAAGATTATATTAGTCAGCAGAGATTGGTAGCAGGATTACAGAACGACAACGCCGCATTGAGAAAGAGGTCACGTTTGCAAAGCGAGCATATGATTGATGTCGTGCATACAGCATCAATGGAGGCTAGGCCGGAAAGGACTGTTTTTGGTGATACCCGTGTTATCTCTCCAGATGCTTATCTATGGAGAAATGGCAAGTACCTTTTCGAAGATGAAAATGTTCGTCGGAAAGCATGGGAAAGAGCTAAAGATGATTTAAAACAGGCATTAAGTCGCTCGCTTCCTACTCGAATTTACTTGCTTGTAGGTCCCCCTTGTTCAGGCAAGTCAACTTGGGCAAAAGAACGTTCGAATCTTTATCCAGATCTGCACTCTGTAGTAATTGATGCAACCAACCTAACGCAGTTTAGCCGTTTAGAATGGGTGTCACAGATTAATAAATACAGAAATTCAAAACAGATTCGTGTTTGTGCCGTTGTGTTCCTGACGCCAACATCAATTCTGCAAAGCCGTAATAACCGCAGAGAATCGATGAAACAATTGGATGATCATGTAATTCTCAAAAAAGCTGATGAAATAGAGTTTCCAAATCTCATGCAAGAAGATATTGACGAGATGATTGTTGTGAGGTCTGAGCATGACTGACGAGACACCCAAGATAATCTCAACTTCATTCTGCACTGAGTTATTTGCATGAGTGTCTACATTCTAAATGATAAAGAACTTGAATACCCGCTTGTTTTAGACTTAGAAAGCCATCAACCAGATCCGCTAATACTCAGATATGCCATCTGCAAGCATCAGTATCCAAAGTTAATTGATCAAAGCCGCACCCGCAGATGCGCCACTAAAACGGTAATTGATGCGATACAACGCGTGTGCTACTTGATTAACCGACTCGCAGAACAATCTCAAACAGACGGCAGAACTGGAGTTCACTATCTTGCAGCAACGTATGAAGGC
Organism: Glaciecola sp. SC05; assembly: GCF_041380235.1. Lineage (NCBI taxonomy): Bacteria > Pseudomonadati > Pseudomonadota > Gammaproteobacteria > Alteromonadales > Alteromonadaceae > Glaciecola > Glaciecola sp. SC05. Next base: position 65,296 of record NZ_JBGIYY010000011.1, on the reverse strand, counting down.
AACATGAAGCCGCTAATTCATGCAATGTATTTTCAGGGCGACTGGAAAGGCGAGAGTATCGAACAGTATGTCAAAGCATGGCGAGAGTTTTATCGATTCCTAACATTGCAAGGTGTAGAGCATGAAATGTTTATGCCAGAGACAAATAAAGTAAAGATGGAGCAGGACCAGAATGATAATTTCTTATCTCATACAAACTACTGCAGCGACCAAGTAGGTGAACAGGAAACGGCTATAAATCATACTTGGAAAACACGTCAGGACGATTATAAAGACAGTATTTTAAGTATGGATCAGTTTTGGTTGCTGTATGCGGAAATGTTCAAGGTCGATAAAGTGTATGCAGTCATGGCATATACACAACTAGTTACGTGCCTCCGTGTAACTGCATTAGTAAACTGTTTCCCGCTTGGCCCTAATAAACGAAATCCAAACTGGTCTAGTTACCTAGAAATGAAGCGAGATAAACTTACCAGCCAAAAATTAAAATATTTGGCTAAAGGTGGCAAAACGCTAAGCTTACTTGTCCCTGTCACTATGATGGACGTATTTTATAATGTGTATGAAAATCCTACTGAAGGGGGTGCATACTATGAACGATGGAAAAAGTACCGTGATGATTACTGCAAGACTAAACACGCTATTAATTCTGCTCGAAGCATAAGTGAAAAGCCAACTTGGCTACTGGAAAACGGAACACCAGTGTCTGTAAGGGCCTACCAAAAAGTCATGCAAGAATGTGCAGAAAGGCTTAACCTTCAGGCACATCCTCATACTTTGAGGCATACTGGAGTAACGCAGATGCTTTATCGTTACATCAAGAATAACGGTCTGATGACTGGACTTAATCACACAAATCAGCTTCTGATTGCCGATGCGCATATCATATTGCAGCAGCATCTTGGACATGTTCGTTTGAGTACAACTAAGCTATATATTAAAACTATTGAGCGCATTATTCAGGAGTCGCAATTAGATATGCTATTGAATTCAGCTCTTTCAACTTCAAGAAAACATCAGGAAATGCTTGATGATAATCCTATACTGAATAATGGTATCTCTATACTTAAGCGGGCAATGAACGAAGCTGATTCGCGACTCGATTATAAGATGAGAGCTTAACGACATAAAATTGGTAAGCCTTTTCTTCAACATTGTTTCTATTTGAGTCTAGGGTTCTTGATGTCCGTGAGCAAAGCTTTACGTCTGGCCTTTATACTAAACGGGCGATATTTACTTAAATTCATCAGGATATTTTTATTCATAACATGTTTCACCTTGCTTCGCTTTCTAAATAAAAAATGTCTATCTATATAAGTGAAGATCCCCTACAAAAATACAATAGTTCAATGATTTTTGTTGTATTTTCAAAACAACATTTTTCATTCGTATTATAAGTACGATTTAAGATAATTCAAAAAACTACTTGCGCTAATCTTCTGTTTTGACTAATATCACCCCAACAACTTAATTCGTAGGTTGAAAACGAAAGGGGATTAATATGAAAACTATCGAGGCGTTATGTAATGAATTAACCACCGGTGCTACTAACGCACTATTTGAAAAGAACGAAAGCCGTGCTCAAGAAGCGTTAAATTTGCTAACAGGTAGCTCTGTAAACCTAAACGGCGAAATTATTGAGCAACATCTTAGCCAAGTAACAATAAAAGACGGTAAGAATATCCAGCGCTTTCTATTACAAGAAGGTGATGTAGTGCTTCTTGCAAAAGGCAATTCAATTAGAGCGGGTTACGTAACCGCAAATATTGCCAAACTTAATGTAATTGCATCTGCTAACTTTATCTTACTAAGACCAAACAACAATGAATTACTTGGCGAGGTACTTGTAGCCTACTTTAACTCAGTGACTGGTCAGAGCATGTTAGATGCTACTAGTACAGGCGCAACAATTAAGAATATAAACTTATCAAACATCAAAAAGATGAAGATTGAACTGCCAGAACCAAGTAAGCAGCATGAAATTGCTGAGCTCTTTAATGCAAGTAACCAAGCTTATCAAGCAACAATTAAGCTAGCGGAACAACAAAAGAAAGTTGTCACTGCTTGTATCAGTCACCTTATGAAAGGGGCCGCGTAATGGAAAGTTTAACAAAACAGTTATGGAATCTAATGGACAGTAGTCGCGGCTCAATGGAAATACCACATACATTAGAGTTGATTTCTTATGTGGCTTTTATTGCAAAAGAAAATCCTGATTCATTCCAAATCATTGTAAATAGCGGTCATGCTAAGCAGCTAGACATGCTTATAGAAGCAGGAAAGGTGCTAGAAGAGATGCACCCAACGGAAGTATGCACAGCACCAGAGCATTATAGAATTGACGGAAAGATAATTAACCATGTTGTTAATTATATTGCGACTATTACAAACTTTAATGTTCTTGCTAGCGCTCTAAGAGAGTTGAGTTCTCAGACACTTGGCAGGCACTCTGCAGATTCAGCCAACTTGAACATGGAAAGAGTTTTCACTGCTCTCGTCGGTGCCTGTAGTAAGAAAACTTTGTATGACGGCGCTTGTGGCTTAGCAAGGTTAGCATCTAGTTTAAATGCCGAGGCGCTTTTTCTAGAGGAAAAAAGTCATAGCACTTATGTTACTGCATATCGTTTATTAACCTTAGAAGGTAAAGATTTTAAGCTAGTTGCTGGTGACTCGCTTTTAGAGTCGGCCTTTGGATATAAGCAACAGTTTGATCTTGTAGTTATGGAGCCGCCATTCTCTTTAAAATTTGGCGCTGATGAACGTCGTAGACTTGCGGAGTCTCCTTTTATCCAAGTGCCTACAGGTAATGCTGTATCAGCATCCGCAGGTGACAGTTTATGGATACAACAAGCCTTAAGTAAATTAAATGAAACGGGTAAAGGTTACATTTTACTACCTCAAGGCTTTTTGTTTCGGGGTGGTTACGATGCAAAAGTAAGGGAATATTTACTAGAAAACGAGTTACTAGAGACTGTCATTGGTTTGCCCGCAAATGTTCTAGATAGCACAGGCATTCCTCCTGTTATTTTGGTGCTAAATAAAAATAAACCAGCAGGTTCACCAGTGGTATTCGTTGACGCCAGTGAAATAGGTTCAAGCAACAAAAATCGTATAACTATTTCAGAAGAAAATGCCGCTTTAATCGCTGATTTAGCGGCAGGAAAGCTTGCTGATGACGAGCGTTATAAAACTGTATTTATGCCTGAAATTAGACAGCAAAATAATGAACTAAGTATTTCAAGATATATAGCGAGAACATTTGAAGTTAGAGAGTTAGATATCGTCCAAGAACTAAAAACATTAAAAAGCCATCAAGCTGATTTTGAACAATCTCAACAAAAGTTGGCATTGTTACTCGCTAAATATCAATAAGATAGGCTTATATTTAAACTCGTATTTGATACATTACCCTTAGATAAAGGGAATTATAGAAGGATTATAAAAATGGCAGATTTTAAAAAGATAGAAGAATTAGAAAAACGATTATGGTCAGCAGCAGATTCATTACGTGCCAACACTGGCTTAACTGCGCAAGAATACTCCCGACCAATACTGGGGTTAATTTTCCTCAAGTATGCGGAATACCGTTTTACGTTAGCAAAAAATAAAATTGAAGAACAAACTAGCTCTCGTCGCCGTAGCGGTGGAGACATCAAGTCGAAGATCCAAGCAGAGGGTGCGATGTATGTGCCGGATGATGCGCTTTACTCTAATTTATTAGCATTACCTGAAGGTTCAAATATAGGCGTTAATGTTAATAACGCTATGAAAGCGCTAGAAGCAGACAACGAAGCCATTAAAGATGCACTACCTAAAACCTTTACTCGCTTTGAAAACGACATACTCAAAAGTTTGCTGAAAAACTTTAACGATATCGACTTTAGCCTTGGTTCAGATATATTTGGCCGTATTTACGAATACTTTCTTAATGAATTTGCTAAAACTGAAGGTCAAGGTGGTGGTGAGTTCTTCACGCCCTCAGCATTAGTAAAGTTAATTACTGAAGTAATTGAACCTTACCACGGTAAGGTCTTTGATCCCGCTTGTGGTAGTGGTGGCATGTTTATCAGCTCTGCCGATTTTGTTGCAAAACATAATAAAGATGCCTCTGATGAGTTGTCTGTGTTCGGGCAAGAAAAAACAGGCGATACCGTTCGTTTATCTAAGCTGAACCTTGCTGTTCATGGTTTACAAGGTGATATCCGAGAAGGTAACTCTTATTACGAAGACCCGTTCGAGCTAGCGAAAGGTGAAGTCATTGACGGTAAACAATACGGTCAATTTGACTTTGTGATGGCAAACCCTCCATTTAACGTGAATGAAATTCAAAAAGACCGTTTAGATGGTGATAAACACCGTTTCCCTTATGGGATGCCACGCAACGACAATGGCAACTACCTGTGGATTCAAATGTTTTACTCAGCACTTAACCAAAAAGGTCGTGCAGGTTTTGTCATGGCAAACTCGGCTAGTGATGCGCGAGGCTCAGAGCAAGAGATCCGTCAAAAGCTGATTGAAGAAGATGGCGTTGATGTCATGATTGCCGTTTCAAGCAACTTCTTCTACACCGTAACCTTACCGTGTGCCTTATGGTTTTTAGATAAAAACAAACCAGTGCATAACAAAGACAAAGTATTGTTTATTGATGCTCGCCATATATTCCGTCAAGTGACTCGTGCTGTGCGTGATTACACCAGTGAGCAGCTTAACTTTATCGCCAATATCGTGCGTTTATACCGTGGCAAAGATATTGATAATACTTATCTTGAAACTCACCCTGACGCAGGTAACGATAGTAAATTTGGACTAGAAAGCTTCTTTGCTAATGAAAATGGAGAACTTACTTATCAAGATATTGCAGGCCTTTGTAAAGTAGCATCTAAAGAAGAAATCATTGAACAAGGTTATAGCCTGAACCCTGGCCGTTATGTGGGTGTTGCTGATGGCGAGCAAGAAAGTGATGAAGACTTTGCTATTAAGTTAACGGTATTACAGGAAGAGTTAGAAGTATTGAATGCCGAGGCACATGGATTAGAAGCTTCTATTTCTGAAAATGTAGTAAAAGTTTTAGGAACATTGTAATGACTTTTGCATCCAAAAAGTTACATGAACTCGCGGAAGTGTTTTCAGGCTATGCATTCAAGAGTAAAGACTTAGGCGAAGAAGGCCTCCCTGTAGTCAAAATTAAAAACGTAAATGATAAAATAGTATCTAAACAATGCGATCAATTTTTACCTAATAATTTGGTTACTGAAAGGCTAAAAAAATATCTATTACAAAAAGAAGATATTTTAGTTGCTATGACTGGTCAAGGTAGCTTAGGGCGAATTGGTAAAATGATTAATCAAAAAGGGCAATACATTGTCAATCAACGTGTTGGAATTGTGCGCTCTAAGGTTGAAGATGACTCTGTTGCCGAATATCTATTTAGCGTTTTAGCATTAGATGAATTTGAACAACAGCTTTATTCTCTTGGAGCTGGTGCAGGTCAACCTAATGTTAGTGCTGTCGATATCGGCAATCTTGATATTCCGTACCCGGACAAGTCGTCAAGGAAGTTTATAAGTAAAGCTAGAGCTAATTACGACAACCTAATCGAAAACAACAATCGCCGTATCGCTATTTTAGAAGACATGGCGCAATCACTTTATCGCGAATGGTTTGTTAATTTTCGCTACCCAAACCATGAAGATAACCTTGAAGCAGACGGCAAACCAAAACTCATCGATTCGCCACTAGGTCAAATCCCTGAGGGTTGGGAAGTTAAAAGTGCTGCTGAAGCAATCACTATTAACCCTAAAACTAAGTTAGTGAAAGATGGCGAAAAACCGTTTGTTGGTATGAGTGGATTATCTGAAGGTTCGATGGTTATTGGTGATATTATCGAAAAAACAGGCAACAGCGGTGCAAAATTTATTAATAGAGATACTTTGTTTGCGAGGATAACCCCTTGCCTACAAAACGGTAAAACGGGCTATGTTCAGTTTTTAACACCAGAGCAACCCGTAGGTTTTGGCTCTACTGAGTTTATTGTATTGCGCGAAAGCGAATATTTAAGTTCAGAATTTATTTATCTTCTATCTCGAAGCAATAATTTCCGTGAACACGCCATTCAAAGCATGACTGGTGCAACAGGCCGTCAACGTGTCCATAACGACTGCTTTGCTTCATGCTATTTGCCAGTACCGCCTAAAGAGTTAATGAAAGAATTTACCGAATTGGTTAAACCGATGTTTAAAAGTATTTTCAATCTTTCAAAAAGAAACGAAAACCTTAAGCAACAACGCGACATGCTGTTACCTAAATTAATTTCTGGACAAATAGAGTTATAAGGATATTTATGCCAACTTTCGATTATTTCAAACAGGCGCAAAGTTATTATGCCCAATCTCCCGCAATTATCTTGGGCAGCGGAGCGTCAGCAGCCTTTGGAATGTCAGGTATGGGTGCATTAGCAGATCATCTTAAAAGTAGCGTGGATAACTCCACCTTAGAGCCGGAAGAATGTATTGAATGGGATAAGTTTGTCGCTCTGCTTGATGCTAATGTCGATTTAGAATCTGCACTGCATCAAGTCAACTTGTCAGAAAGGTTGACGGGAGAAGTTGTTAAAAATACATGGTCATTGATAACGCCTGAAGATTTATCTGTTTTTGATAATTCTTTGCATGTACGTGATTTTTTCCCTTTAGGCCGCTTGTTGTCCGACTACTTTAAAAGTACCGCTACATCTATTGAAATTATAACGACAAACTATGATCGATTGGGTGAGTATTCATGTGAACAAGAAGGATTTCACCATTATACAGGTTTTTCTCATGGTTTTAGACGCTTACTAAAAGAGGCTGAATACTTACAGTGTGAGAGAGTAGTTAATATTTGGAAAGTGCATGGGTCGCTTGATTGGTTTAAGTCTAATACTAGCGAAGTTGTAGGGTTCGGTAACGTTACGGAAATACCTAATGATTTTACTCCTCAAATAGTTACACCAGGAACAGAAAAATATCGTATTACTCACTTAGAGCCATTTCGAACCATTATTGCTAAGGCTGATCATGCAATGGAAAGTGCTAATAGTTATTTGGCAATTGGATTTGGGTTTAACGATCAACACATACAAGAAAAACTCATTCAAAAATGTTTGAGGGAAAAAGCCAGCATTACAGTAATAACATATCAGTTAAGTGATGCAACTAAGAAATTTTTATTTGAAAGTGGCATTGAAAACTATATAGCAATAGAGCGAGGCTCCCTTGACGATGAGTCAATCATATATTCATCATTGCTTGATACGCCCATCACAGTAGACGAAGACCATTGGACATTACATGGTTATTTAAATTTAATTCTTTAAGGAGGAAGTATGCCACTATTTAATTATTCCGACCATGACGCTTTAGGTAAAGTGATATCGGTTGATACAACAACAGTAATTGTAGAAGTTGATAACGCTGAGCTATTAAAACGATTACAAGTAAATCGTTTAGCCGTTTTACAGAGTAGTAAACAAGGACAACATTTAATTGGGTTAATAAGCCAGGTTACTAGGAAAAAAACTGGTGAAATATTAGATGGTAATGATCCTGAAGAGCCAAATGAATTAAATTTATGCAAGGTCGCATTAATTGGCACATTCTTAAACCGTGATGGTGCTGAGTCAAATGTATTTAGAAGAACTTTAGAAAGTGTACCTGAAATCGATGCAAACTGTTTTGCCTTAGAAGGTGATAATTTAACAGGTTTCATGCGCATTCTATCTAGGGTTGGCAATGAAGCTGCATCTTTAACCCTTGGGCAATATACCTTAGATAATCAAGCCACAGCATACTTAAATGGAAATAAGTTTTTCCAGCGACATGCTTTTATTGGCGGTAGCACAGGTTCAGGTAAATCTTGGACAACAGCAAAAATTATTGAACAGATGGCAAATCTAGAGACAGCTAATGCGCTAGTTTTTGATTTGCATGGTGAGTATGAACCACTAAATCAAGCTGGAATTAAACATTTTAAAGTAGCAGGGCCTGCTGATATTGAAGCTGGTCGCACATTAAATGATGGTGTGATTTACTTACCATATTGGTTGTTATCATATGAAGCGCTGGTTTCTATGTTTGTAGATCGAAGCGATCAAAATGCTCCTAACCAAGCAATGATTATGTCAAGAGAAGTGAATGCAGCAAAGCAAAAATATCTTACTGATGGCGGCCATACAGCTGTGCTTGATAATTTTACGATAGATAGCCCCGTACCGTTTGATATACAGCTATTAATTGAAGAACTCATTTCTATCAATACAGAGCAAGTACCAGGTGCTAAACCAAACACAACAAAAGCAGGTGAGTTCAACGGCAAATTAAGTCGTATGATCGCCCGACTAGAAAACAAACTGTCTGACAGAAGACTTGGTTTCCTCTTCCAAGGGGGCGCTGATACATTACAATTCAATTGGCTTGAAAATTTAACAACTGCGCTAATGGGCAGTACAGCAGAGAATGGCACAGGGGGAATTAAAATAATAAACTTCTCTGAAGTACCATCAGATATATTACCTCTGATTGTATCTTTGGTTGCTAGAATTGCTTTTTCTTTACAACAGTGGACACCATCTGATTTAAGACATCCTGTAGCATTGATGTGTGATGAAGCTCATTTGTATATGCCTCAACGAAGTGCAACAGGAGCTTCTGATGATATTTCTTTAGCTATTTTTGAACGTATTGCTAAAGAAGGACGAAAGTATGGTGTTAGCCTTGTTGTTATTAGCCAACGTCCTTCAGAAGTGAATAAAACAATGCTTAGTCAGTGCAGTAATTTTATATCAATGCGATTGACTAATTCTGATGATCAGTCTGTTGTAAGAAAATTATTACCGGATAGTTTAGGTGGCTTTAGCGATATACTTCCTACATTAGATACAGGTGAAGCATTGGTTGTTGGGGATGCTTGTTTGTTACCAAGTCGAATTAGAATAGATGAACCAATAAACAAGCCAAATAGTGGTACTGTCGATTTTTGGGATGAGTGGCAAGAAGCGGCACCCGCCAATAGATTAACCACAGCCATTGATAATTGGCGTAAGCAAAATATTCAGTAGCGGAGTAGTTTTATGTCCTACACGGAAGATGCTTTAGTAGAACGACCTGCGATCCAGTTATTCTCAGATTTACACTGGGAAACAGTGACTTGCTGGGATGAGGTTTTTGGCTCTGTTTTTGACTTAGAGAATGATGAGTCTTTGGTCAATAACCCAATGTTTTTCGGAAGAGAAACTCGCAATGACGTTGTTTTATTTGCTCGATTAAATGTTGCACTACTAAAGCTAAATCCTAATATTAGCCCATTGATAATTCAAGAAGCCATTGACGAAATAGCTCGCGATAGAAGCGCTATGACGGCAATAGCAGCTAATGAAGAAGTTTATGAGTTATTAACCAATGGATACGTTTATAAAACGAATGCTGAAGATGAAGAAGACTGCGTTGTTCAGTATATAGATTGGTCAAACTCCGGTAACAATGACTTTTTACTTTGTAGCCAAATGAGCATCACAGGTGAAATTGAAACACGCCGACCTGATTTACTTGGCTTTGTTAATGGCCTTCCTCTTGTTTTTGTGGAGCTAAAAGCGAGCCACAAGAACTTATTGACCGCTTACAAAGAAAACCTTGCCGATTACCGTAAAACTATTCCCCAGTTATTCACTTTTAATCAATTAATTCTTTTATCAAACGGCGTGCAGTCTAAGGTTGGTTCTATATCAAGCCAATGGGAACATTTTGCTGAATGGAAGAAAATTGAAAGTGAATCTGAAGAGCGAAGGGTTAGTTTAGAAGTTGTTATTCGCGGGGTATGTGAGCAAAACCGGCTACTCGATATTATTGAAAACTACGTATTGTTTGTAAAAACTAAACAAACTATAAAAATCATTGCTAAGTATCATCAATATCTTGGTGTTAACCAAGCCTTGTCAGGCCTAACTAATGTTAAACAACGTGCCAGTTCAGCTAATGCTGGTCAGTTGGGGGTGTTCTGGCACACACAAGGCAGCGGTAAAAGTTTTTCAATGGTGTTTTTCTGTAAAAAAGCCTTCCGAAAATATACTGGTAACTGGACGTTTGTTCTAGTTACTGACAGAACCGACCTTGATGATCAAATTTATAAAACCTTTAATGCGGCGGGAATTGTTACCGAAAACTGTCAAGCAGACTCGGGCGCGCAATTAAAATTATTGCTTGGAGAAGACCACCGCTTTGTATTTACCTTAATTCAAAAGTTTAAAGGAGACGAAAAGGGAAATTATCCTATTTTGTCTGAACGTGACGACATTATTGTTATCACTGACGAAGCCCACAGAAGCCAATACGACTCTTTAGCGATGAATATGCGTAACGCTATGCCCAACGCCTCGTTTATGGCTTTTACGGGCACTCCGTTGCTTGCAGGAGAGGCTAAAACACAAGAAGTGTTTGGTGATTACATCAGTATTTATAATTTTTCGGATGCGGTTGACGATGGTGCAACTTTACCTCTGTATTATGAAAACCGAGTGCCAGAAGTCTCACTAGCGAATGAAGATATTGGTGATGAGATAGCTGAGATATTAGATGAGGCAGATTTAACAGAGGAGCAGGAAGCCCGTTTAGAAACGGAATTCTCCAAAGCGTATCACATCATTACTCGTGATGACCGCTTGGAAACTGTCGCTAAAGACTTAGTTGAACACTATATTAATCGTGCACCTTTTTCTAATGGCATGCTAGGCAAAGCCATGGTTGTTTCTATTGATAAAGCAACCACGATAAAAATGTATGACAAAGTTCAGGCTGCTTGGAAAACCAAGTTAACCAGCTTAAAAGCGCAAGCTAAGGTAGCCAACGGGAGTCGTTTAAATAAGCTAAACTTTCAAATAGATCATATGACATCAATTGATATGGCTGTTGTTGTATCTGGTGGACAAAATGATGATGAACGCCTCGCTAAGAAAGGTCTGAGTTACAAACCACATCGTGAACGTTTCTTAAAAGAAAAAATGGATGAAAAGTTTAAAGACCCACAAGATAACTTAAGAATAGTGTTCGTTTGTGCCATGTGGTTAACCGGCTTTGATGCACCAGCGGTTTCTACACTTTATTTAGACAAACCGTTAAAAAGTCATACGTTAATGCAAACCATTGCTCGCGCGAACCGTGTGTATGAAGGCAAGTCTGCTGGACAAATTGTTGACTACATCAATATTTTTAGCTCTCTCCAGCAAGCATTAGGTATGTACGGTGGCGGTGTCGCTGCAGGTTCCGCTGGTTACCACGTAGACAGTCCTGCTAAAGATAAATCAGAACTGGTAACAGCACTTGGCACTGCCATTGGTGAGTTACTAGTGTTTTTAAATGCTAAGGATATAAATTTAGCCGGCATAGTTTCAGCGCCGGCTGATGGCTTTACCAAGCTGTCTTTATTAGATAACGCTAGTGAAATTCTTCTAGACCCTAAAAACAAAGATGAATTTACCGCATTTCTTCGTCAAATAAACCGTATATTTAAAGCGATAATGCCTGATGATAGTGCAAATCAATATGTACCTTATCGAATCGCTATTAATATTATTTATTCTCAAATGCGTTTGAAATCTGGTTTATCAATTGATGATGAGGATGTACTCGATGTTGTGCGTAATCAAGTTAATGAACTGCTTGATGAGTCGATTTCAACAATTGAAATTAAGAGTAATTTACCTGAACCTATTAATATTGCGGAAATTGATTTTGATGCGCTAGCTACCATGGTTGCTAAGATTGAAAAACCTAAACAATCTGATGCAGAGCGTCTAAAAAATCTTATTGAGCGTAAGCTACAGCCAATGGTATTAAAAAATAAAGCCCGCCAAGATTTACAACAAAAGTTTTTAGATTTAGTTGAGGAATATAACCTAGGGGCTTATACCGCTGAAGAGTTCTTTAATCGTTTGAAAGAGTTTATTAATGACTTAGAGCATGAAGAAAAACGCACCGTTCGGGAGGGCTTAACAGAAGAAGAGTTGGCGGTATATGATTTGATGATTCAAGACGCACCGTTAACCGATAAAGAACGATCACAGGTTAAAGAGATAGCCAAAGAGTTAACTGTGAAAATGCAGGATATTTTAGTTATCGACTGGCGTAAAAAACAGCGAACTAAGGCCAGAGTGAAAAATATGATTGAAGAAGTATTAGATAGCTTGCCTGAATCATATAACGACGACTTATGGCCTAAGACTTGTAGTGAAGTCTATATGCACATATATGAAAAGTACCCTGGTAAAGGGCAAAGTGTTTATGCTACCTAGGGTGATGAAATCCATAAATAGCTTTCGCTTTTATTGCTACCGGTCAATGATAGCCCTTTAAGAGTGATAAAGTGTTAAATATTCAGTTATAAATTAAAATCACGATTGCTTGTGTATATTCTGGCTCAAAATAGCAGTCCATAGTTTCTCGATTAACAATATTAGTATGAGATTTTTGTTGTAAGCCTGCGTTTAGTAACGTAACTTTCTTTTTCGATAGTGTCTAATCTATTAATATTCGATACTTAAATCTAGAGGGCATAATATCGTCAAAATCACAATCTAACGCATTGGCTAGCCTGTACAACGTCCCCAATTTAATATTTACACACCCCCTCTCCATTTTCCCGTAATTCCCCCTTTCAATACCGACATATGCAGCAAAGCTTTCTTGAGAATAGCCAGCAGCTTTCCGTTTTGCCCGTAACATTTGACCAAACTCAGTAACTAATTCACTCACCAAATATGCCTCTTTAGTAAAGTGATTAGATTTTCATATTGAGCACCAAGGCACCACGCCCTATAATACCCATAAATTAATTTAATGATGACTAGGATTTGTTTTGAAATTAGACCCTGTAGTAGCACAAATTATATCGGCAGCTGACTTTGACAATTTCACAACAAACGATGTTAGAAATAGTTATGTTGCTCTAAAAGTTGAATCAGGTAAGGATCTAGCGCAAATTAGACGAAAAATGTATGCCGAACTCTTGAAATTGGTTAACAAAGGGTGGCTTACAAAAGTAATATCCAAAACAAAAAAAATGACTAGATTTACTAAAACAAAAAAGTTCGACGCTGATGTTATTGAGACGACATTTATAGGTTCATCAGTTCCCACAGTCAGTAACCAAGATGACAAACAGGCTATCCTTTTCAGTAAATTAAATCATTACAGAACTGACCTATTACTTAACATGGGCGAAGCTGAGGCCTACAAAGAGCTTTATTCAGAACATCCTGAGCTAGTTGATGAATTACAACCTCAATACAATACTGCAAGAGACAACAACACAAAGATTTTAGGAAAAATAAGGGCCATCGAAGGACTAATAAACAAGCATAACGTGATAGAACAAACATGAAATTACGACAATGGCAAAGTAACTGTGTAAATACCGCCTTAGCGAAGTACGTAAAAGGCCAAAATCATTTTTTAGCTTTGGCGACACCTGGGGCCGGAAAGACCTTTATGGCATCGGAACTGGCGAGTCGTTTACTGAAAAATAATCTTATTGATATCATTGTTTGTTTTTCGCCCTCATCAATAGTATCCCAAGATTTTACAGAAAGTCTGCAATTAAAAATAAACGAACGATTCGATGGGTTAATAGGCGCTAAAGGTAGATCACTGACTTATCAAGCGCTGTCACACCTTGATGCCAACTTTTGGCAGTTATTTCAAAAATATCAGGTTTTCGTAATATTTGATGAGATTCATCATTGTGCAGGCTCAAATATCGACAACGCAAATGCATGGGGAGAACAAATAATACTGAACATTCAAAATGAAGCTAAGTTTACATTAGCGCTTACCGGTACTCCTTGGCGTTCAGATACCGCTCCCATCGTTCTGTCTAACTATGTAGGACAAAACAATAGAATAGCCTGTGATTACGTCTACGGGCTTGCTGAGGCGATTAAGGATGCTGTTTGTCGCATTCCTCAGATAGTTGCTGTTGATAATGACAATATTTCGGTTATTGGCAATGATGATACCCAGATATTCAATAGTTTTAAAACTTTATTAGCCGAGTCAGCAGTTTCTTATAAGGAAATTATAGAGAACGAAGAAGTTATGAAATATATGATTTCATCGGCACGAAAAAAACTATCCAATATAAGAAAAGTAAATCCAAATGCTGCAGGTTTAATTGTCGCATCATCAGTGGAGCATGCCAAGCGCATCTCGATTCTAATGAAAGACCAGTTTCATGAGCAAAGCGATGTCGTTACTTATCGGGAAAATGAGCCAACAAATATCATTCAGCAATTTCGACAAGCAAAAACCAAATGGATAATTTCTGTAGGCATGATTAGTGAAGGTACTAACATTCCTCGCTTACAGGTTTGTTGTCACCTAACAAATATCAAAACTGAAATGCACTTTAGACAAATTCTGGGAAGAATACTAAGGGTTACAAATGCACATAATCAAGAAGCTATTATGTATATGCCTGCTGAACCTAAGCTTCTAGAGTATGCTTACAGAGTTAACCAAGATATACCTTTTGAATCTGATGTCGTTAAATTTGAAAAAATTAAAACTACTAGTGAAGTTGGGGTTAAAAAAGTCCCTACGGATAACCTTTCTTTTAACAAAAAAGCAACTAAAGACCCTTCTCATGATGCCAAATTGACTCAGCGGCAACTAAAAATTGATTTAGACGATTTTGCCAAGGTTGCTGAAGTTTTGAACTTGGATACCTACAATAAAAAAGTAGACTGTCACTTTCTGCCAAGCTCTTACGAAAAGGAAGTCAACATTTTTGGCCGATTTCATCAAGAAGCATTAGCGCTTGGATTGAGTGAGTTAGTTAATTGAAAGCGGAAGTTTCGTTTAGACATTGCGCCTAACTCTCTACTCAAGTAAATTAATTTTTCTGCCCAGTTACAATGACTAACCTCTCAAAAAACGCACAAAGCCTCCTTTATGCACGAAATACTTGGTTTGTGCGCAAACTGCTAACACTACTGGTAGAATCGATGGCTTAACATTAGCCGGTGAACTAAATTTAGAAAGTGAGAATTATAAATATGCCTAAAGTTAATGTTGAGTTTTCGAAAAAGTATTTAGTGGTGGCTCAAAATGCATCTGGGCGAGATTTAAACGTCCCCATATATAAGTTCAAAAGTAACTTGCCTGGACCTAAAGTATATGTCCAGAGCACTATACACGGCGCTGAAGTTCAGGGAAATATTGTGCTATTCCATTTATTAAAGCACTTGCAAGGGGCAGAACTTCGAGGGGAAATTACACTTGTGCCAAACTGTAACCCTGTCGGTAGCAATCTTAAGTCGGGTGAATATACACTTGGTCGGTTCGACCCTGTTAATGGACAAAACTGGAATCGTGGATACCACTACGATAAAGATTTAATTGCAGAGTATGCAAGTAGTATTAACCCTGATAGTGATATAACTAAAATCAAAGCTGAATATCGCAGGAGGTTGAAGGCCTCCATTGAGACTAAACTTAATAACCCATGGGGTTTAGGGCTTGCCGAGTGCTTGAACTTGAAGCTCCAAAAAATGGCCCTTGAAGCTGATTTTGTTCTTGATCTGCACAATGGTCCTGTATCAACCCGACATATCTATGTACCAGAATACGCAAAAGAATCAGCTAAACACTTCAACATCCCGAATGTCATTTTAATTCCAAATGTATTTTCTGGTGCATTAGATGAAGCCACGTTTTGCCCGTGGTGGTCATTAAAAGAAGTACTAGAAAAAAAGTATCCAGAAAAAGAGTGGGACTTCGGCATAGAAGCATTTACTGTTGAAATGGGTTCGCAAGAAGTCATTGAATTTGAAGCGGGAGTAGCAGATTCTGTTAGTATTTTAACGTACCTTTCCTATAAAAAATGTTTTGTGGCAGCACAGTATTCACCAAAGGAAATAGTTAGGCGTGTCGTTTATTTAAAAGACTACAAAGTACTGTATAGCCAGTTTGGTGGCATGGTCGAGTATGTTGCAAAACCAGGCACCATTATCGAAAAAGGCGAAGTTTTAGCTAGAGTTCTTAATATAGATGAGCTTGATAATGAACAGGCTACATTTGATGTTGTTGCACCCTGTGATTTGATACCGATTCTTCACTTTCCTTCAGCCAGTGTTTTTGGTGGTACTCAACTTTATAAGTGTTTTACTAATTATTTTGAATTGTGAACTTTTAAAAAACTATCTACTTCACATTTGTGGTTGAGCCCGAATGCATTAACCCTTTGGACAGCATTTATTATTCAATGAGGGATGACTAATCCCTATTTGTTAGTCGGATAACTAACGATTACGAGGAAATTTTGCCAAAATTAAAATGTTATGAAGTATAGTCGATGGCTTTAATATTTCTTATACTCCAGCAATGGCGCAGATTGTCGCAGAGCGATACTCTTTTCCTACATCTCTTTGCGTCCATGATAATGTCGTATTTGAAAACTTGAGGTAAGCTTAAAATCAACAACGTATGGAATAATAATAGTTATCATTTTAAGTTGGAATCTATTAAACCAAATCATAAAACGCTTTATTCAAGCTTAAAAATATTATGAAAAATTAATTGGTGGATTGTCTATAGTCTCCAGCGACAAATGTTCCTTTCACAATTATTTGGTTATTGATCACAACTAAATTTGCTTGTCGACCAACTTGAATCGAACCATATTCTTGCTCTAAACCTAAGAAAGTTGCAGGATAAAGCGAAGCCATCTTCAGCGCTTCTGATTTTGGTATGCCAACTTTTTGAATACAATTTCTAACAGCACTTGCCATATCTAAAGCAGATCCACCGAGCACCCCATCTGACGTAACGCATTTTCCATTCTGAACGGAGATTTCATAAGGCCCGAGGATAAACGAGCTATCCATAGCACCTACAGGAGGCATTGCATCAGTTACCAAGAACAGATTCCCTTTTTTAACAGCATTCCACGCAATTTTCACTGCATTAAAATCGCAATGAAATCCGTCTACGATTATTCCACTTTTAAGCTTTTCTATTACAAATGCAGCACCGACAACTCCTGGCTCTCGTGACAGTAATTGTGACATAGCATTGTAGAGGTGAGTAACACCAGTAACACCGTTTTCTACAGCCTCTTCACAATCACTAAAACCCGCATTGGTATGCCCCAATGAAAGTTTCACTCCTTTGCTCGCTAAATATCTGACCTCTTCTCCACTTATTTGATCAGGGGATAAAGTAAATAGCTTCTTACCACTAGACTTGCTGACTAGAAGATCTAACTCCCTAGCATGACTTTTTCTTATAAAATTTTTGTCGTGAACCCCCGCTTTGCCCTCGGCTAAACAAGGGCCTTCAAAGTGAATACCCAAAATTTCGTGGAGCCCATTTTCAATACACTCATTGACAGAGCGCTGGGCATTACACATTCCTTCATAAGAACCTGTTATAAACGTAGGTAGTAAATTAGTAGTGCCAAAATTCCTATGTGCTTGCACTATAGTTTGAATTGTTTCAACAGTTGGAGAGTCATTGAATAACAATCCTCCCCCGCCATTTACCTGAACATCTATAAAACCCGGAGCAATGGTATTGCCACCTAGATCAATAATCTCAGCATTGTCAGGAACCTTGTCCAACTCAGGAAGCCCAGTTATCTTTCCATCAGAAATTAACACTGCGTTATTTGTTAGAAACTCACTACCAGTAAACACGTCACAGTTAACAAGCGCTTTCATTCTATTTCCCCTATAAATTTAACAGTCCTACTCGGAATTCCCACATTAATAGTGTGTTCACTGATAGCTTTGTTCACTACTGCTCCAGCACCGATAATGCAACCTTTACCAAGCTTTACACCATCTAAAATCGTTGCATTAGCACCGACCCAACAATTTTCTCCTATTTCTATACCCTTACATGTTTCGCCTTGAAATCTCGTAGCTATTTCCGAGTCATAGATATGCCCAGAAGCAGTAATGTAACAGTGTCCCGCAATAATTACGTTGTCTTTAATAATCAAGCCTCCGTGGCCAGCACACAATGAATACTCGCCTATTGAGACTCTGTTCTTTATCTCAATAGTTCCGTCATAAGCTCTTAGTACTGCACCATATTTTACCTTTGCCCTGTCACCGATGGTTATACTTCCATTCTGCCCCAAATCAATAAAAACATTGGGTTCTATCACGGAATATCTCCCCAATTTGAAAAAGCCCGAGCCTATAATTCTGACAGATGGATCGACATATGATGTAGAGTGAAGCTCTAAGTCAGCTTTCATAGGTTTTCCCTATTATGTTCTTCCAAGGAACCACCAATAAAGCGGCAATAACGGCAATAGCTGTGAGATGGGTTCCCCAAATATCTACGAACCCTTTTTCGATAACACTTAGCAGAGCATCACTTCCTTGACTGCTAACAATTCCGTATATAGTGGTACAGAAAAAGTAAAACAAGAAACCTAGAATCATTAAGAGAAAACCGCTTTTAGATGCTTTTTTCCTTAACTCACTTGCTTCAACTTCTTTCAAAATCTCCAGCTTTTTGAGTGCGCCATTTTCTTCTTTTAGTTCTTTGAGTACATTTAAAGCTCTTCTATTTGAAGAGATCTTCACAGCCCTGTTCTCAATTTTTCTGAGACTATCAACTAACTCTTGAACTGGAAAGTCAATTAGCTCTTCTGTAAGCAACCAAGCGTTAATACACTTTATTGCTGTACTAGCTTTCCCGTCCCATGGATAGTCGGAAGATGAAGATAAATTTGGAGCTCTCTCCAATGCGTCTTGAATATAGATAATTCCGTTAAAAATCATCTGCTCCACACGACTTTTTAACTTTGCGTAAAGATTAGGTTCTTTTTTTCTTAATTGAGAAGATAGTCCTACCAAGGCAGAAACTGCGTCAGAGGTCGTCGCTAAGTCGAGCCAAGCACCAGTATTACTTGATTGCTTTTCTTCCAATCGCCCTATCAAAGTCTGAACCGATTGAAAACTGGAAGTAACAAAACAGCAATTTAAAAAAACAATACAATCTATTTCACTGAGGGAATCCGAGTTAAGATTGGATAAAACTATTTCCAATTTAGACATTTCATCAGTTTCTAATATTCCAAGTTTCGAAAATATTAAGTAAGCTTGAGCCTGCTCTCTTATTTCATAATCACTTATTTTTTCTCTAATCCAACTAATAGACTCCTCTGTTTTCGAATCATTCAGTCCTAGGTAATTAGCCCTTAGCCATGTGAATGCGCAAGATGCCCCAAACACCTCATCATAAGAGCCATTTTTATCGTGTAAATCAGCTTGTTTAAGTATTTCATCTACATAGAGCGAGTATGAGGCAGATTCTTCAATACCTTCCAACACTTGCAGCGTTTCAGCTGTACTCCAAAAACTTCCATCTATGTAGCCATGCTTTATCTCTGACTGAATCAATACTTCTACATCACTCAGTAAACTCTTTGCTGTTCTCTCTCTTCCCGCTATTGAAAACCTTCTATTGAAATCATCATCCTCATCTATAACTATCAATTTTAGCCCGCCATCTCGAACTAATGACTTTGCCAATTCACAAAGAGCACTTGTTAGATGTGCCAAGCTAACGTGTGGAGCTAATACCAAGCTTTCGTGAACACCATTTTCCAAATTTCTAGAAAGCTCGCTCAGGTCTTGGTTTACGTAATAGCATCTATATGGAAAGCGTTGAGACTTCAATGTCCCTATTAAATAACCTAGTGCAATATTATGAT
Organism: Glaciecola sp. SC05; assembly: GCF_041380235.1. Lineage (NCBI taxonomy): Bacteria > Pseudomonadati > Pseudomonadota > Gammaproteobacteria > Alteromonadales > Alteromonadaceae > Glaciecola > Glaciecola sp. SC05. Next base: position 45,541 of record NZ_JBGIYY010000011.1, on the reverse strand, counting down.
TATTTTGATCAATCAAAAATGCGGTTTTGTGCTCGCCTTCAACAACATAAGTGATTATATTCTCAAATAGATTTCGTTGTTTTTGCCAATCAATCGGCAAAGCACTAAGCACTACTCTTCCGGCTGGTAAATTTCTAGAGGAAAGCAATAATGAGCGATTCTCCTCTCCAAATGTTTCATCAGTGATGAACTCTTCCCAATCTGATGGATTTACATCTGACCAATAATGCCAATATAATCCTGGAAGACTCTTAAAATTTAGAGATGTCTGCTGAAGAGACTCTGAAGAGACAAAGTGAGGGTAACCCATGAAGCTTGATTCTGTATCTCCAATAAAATTAAACTCACCTTCGGCAGCCCCCTCATTTACGGGCCTCACTTTTGCGTTCACTTGACTTAGTTGATTAGGTAAAAAAGATAAATTAGCATTTTCAGATGAGGCTAACTTCAACTGCAATAGTACTAAACAGCCCTTACCTCTGCCAGAGGAAAGCCAGGCATTAAAAGAATACTTAAATGACTCTGATGAAACTTCATTAAGTATGGTTTTGTCATTTAAGGCGTTTGAGGCAAATATTACTGCATCAAATGAATTCCGCGAGAATGCGAGCTGCAAATTTTCTATATTGTCTGCGGTATACAATTCAACAATGTACGCCAAATCCTTCAACATCGGCCTCGCGTCAGCGTAGCCATAGTGCGCCATTTCGGACTGGTTTTGAACCAAGGCAACTGAGTACATTTGTGCTCCCTTATCTCTATTTTAAATTCCTTGATAGCTACCGAGTTCCAGACTAACTATCTAATTTATATTGGCTTTTTACACATTAGTATAAGAAAGTTCAAAAATTATTCAATCTTTTTAATCGTACACATCGTTATAAACGCAAAGCAAAACAACATTCTTTGTGCAGTATCTCCATTTAACTTTGTAACTGACTTAGCAATAGAGTCTTAAATAACCGTAGCTTCGACTGGGTCATATCTAATTTCTTAAGATGAATCTATTAGACAAAAGCCCTTCGGATAGGCTTTGCATTTATATAGATAAGGCTGTTTTTAAGTATCCTGATTAGTTTTAATATTCAGCAAATAGTCCTAAGGCCCAAATTAATATTATAGATTTTAAGTATCTTTAAGAGTAAGAGTTTTATAATTAATATAGATACTTTTCACCTCTGCAACCACCTATTTAATCGCATTCAATAAATATCTCATTTAAATTTTACATATTAAATACAAGGTAACGTAGTTATTTATCATCTTATGCAGGCACTTAAAACTCACAGCATCCACGGCAAGGTTATTTTAGTGCCCAACTGTAATCCTGTGGGCACCAATATCAAGGCCGGCGAATACACCCTTGGTCGTTTTGACCCAGTTAACGGCACAAACTGGAACCGTGGGTATTATTATGACGAAGAAGCGGTGCTGGCATTTGCCGACACCGTTACGAGCGACGAAAGTACCTCCCATATCAAGCAGCGTTTTCGTCAAAAATGGAAGCAGGCCATCAATGACAAGCTTAAGCAACCATGGGGCTTAGGCCTTGCCCAACAGCTTAACCTCACCCTGCAGCAAATTGCGATTGATGCTGACATGGTGCTCGACCTGCACAATGGCCCTGTATCCACTCGCCACGCCTATATTCCAGAATACGCAAAAAAGGCCGCTTATGAGTTTTCCATTCCACACTGTATTTTTATTCCCAACAAATTTGCAGGGGCCTTAGATGAGGCCTCTTTTTGCCCGTGGTGGACCTTGCAAGATGCTTTAAAAGCCAAGTTTTCGAAAGACTACGATTTTGAGGCTGAGGCATTTACCCTAGAAATGGGCAGCCAAGAGGTCATCGATTTTGCAGAAGGCAAAAAAGACGCCGACAGCATTCTCGGGTATTTAGCCTGCAATGGTGTGCTCGACGATAGTCAATTTAAGCCTGCGAAAATGGAGCGCATTGGTGTCGCGCTAAAAGACTATCGCACCTTATACACCGACTTTGGCGGCATGGTGGAATACTGTATAAAACCAGGTCAGCAAGCTAAAAAAGGCGAGCTTATGGCGCGCGTACTAGACATTGATGAGCTTGATAACGATGGCGCAGTAAAAAACATTTACGCACCTTGCGATATGGTGGCTATGCTGCATTTTCCATCAGCCTCAGTGCTCAGCGGCACTCAGTTGTATAAATGCTTTACTGAGTACTATCTTTTATAAAAATTAGTGATGCTCATTATGAGCAGTAGAAACTGTCAGCTTTAAGTCGATAAAAAACGCGCATAGAGATGCATCCCTAAGCTTAAACCCATCCAAATGCGTTCAAGATGTTGTGTTTATCGAGAAATTTTAGGCCTAGAGCTTGCCATGCTAAAAAAAAGTGAATGCGTAGAAATACTCACTTAGCCATACCACTACTGTTTGGCATCGATATAAAAACTGCTCATGTTCACATAAAAAAATCCACATGGCCTTCTAAACAACAAACCGCTTCAATTTTTTTGCAGTAGTCCTTAAGTACTGCAAATCACTCTTTCGGTAAATTATCAAATTCTTCAGGCGTATTCACATTAGCCAAATTTGCATCACTTATTGGTAGTTGAAGGGCATCGAGCCTTCTCATTAGCGAGAATAAAGACCGGTCTCTTGCCCGAAGATTTGCCATTGCCATGTTTTCTGCAATCGCCACAAAATCACTATCGGTGTGCAGAAAACACGGTATGGGGGTGCCCTCAAAAACACAACTTCGCGCATGGCTGAATCCTGCTTGCACCAATCTCATTAAATCTTGTGGCTGAATGAGCGGCATATCTATTGGTACTACTAATAGCGAATCGGGTGTGCGTTTTGATACCGCGTGTATCCCCGCGATGGGGCCTTTGTTTTTGAATACATCGGGGATAGCGCCATCAATGTCTTTGCCGCTTATGTACACGTTTTTTGGGGACAATGACGCGATGAGTTTCTGGGTATGCTCAAGCAGAGTTGCGCCTTTGTAGATGAGCGCATGTTTTTCGGTGCCCATCCTTAATGATTTTCCACCCGCTAATATTAACGCATTAAAGTCGCTCACTCAATTGCCCGCCTTATTCATAAGCTAATTTCGATTTATGGTAAGCACCGAATGCAAATTTGCCTAGTAAAAATCCAAAAGTTTATCGGTGTTTATTGCCCATCGACAGCGCAGACATGCTCACTGATGGTGCAAAATGCGAAGAAATTTTACTTGGCTGAAAGATAAATCCTTGTTTTTAATGATTATGTAAGAGTGGCATCAAAATTGGATGGTAGTATTCATATCACGAAATTTACAAACAGCAATTGTAGGCAAACTGAGCAGCCCCAGAAATTCAACAAGGGGAAGGTCAGTAAGTCATACGCAATGACATATAGGTTACGGATTCACGGCCGAATTCTGAGACCTCTGGCAAAGATGCCCACATGCACTTCGGTACATGTGGGTTTTTTTATGCCTAAAAAGTACGCAAACAGCTGATTCAAGAGGCAAATATGAGCACTGGTATTATTCAAAACGACATTATAGTGATTGGTAATGGGATGGTAGGACACCATTTTGTTGAACAATTGCGTAATCAAAACAGCGCGCTAAGCATCCTTGTGCTGTGTGGTGAGTCATCACTGGCCTACGACCGAGTGCATCTGTCGGAGTTTTTTCAAGGTAAGACCGCTGAGGACTTGGCGCTGACTAGCGAGACTCATTACAAAAGCCTTAACATTCAAGTTGAGGTGAATGCATGGGTAACTGAAATAAACAAAGCCGAGCAAACCGTGACTATCAAAGATGGTCGTCAGTATGCCTATCAAAAACTAATATTAGCCACTGGCTCTTTTCCGTTTGTGCCACCCATTCCAGGCAATCACCAAGCACACTGTTTGGTGTATCGCACCATCGAAGATTTACACGCAATCAAAGCGTCAGCCGCTGTGAGCAAAATCGGTACAGTGGTTGGAGGCGGTCTGTTAGGTTTAGAGGCAGCCAATGCTCTTAAAGAAGCAGGCTTAGACACCCATGTCGTAGAATTTGCGCCGCAGCTGATGGCGGTTCAATTAGACCCGGCTGGCGGCGCGATTTTACAAGATAAAATCACAAAATTGGGCGTACAGGTACATTGCCAAAAAGCTACTCAAGTAATTGAGCAAGGCCAACAATGCCGCTATCGCATGGTATTTGCCGATGGCTCGCACCTTGAAACCGATATGATTTTATTTTCTGCGGGTATTCGCCCAAGTGACGCATTAGCAAGAGAGTTTGATCTTCAAATTGGTGAGCGAGGCGGTATTGTAATTGATGATCATTGCCTAACATCAGATCCTAATATTTATGCCATTGGTGAGTGTGCACTGTGGCAAAACCGCATATTCGGCTTGGTCGCGCCTGGTTATGCAATGGCGAGAGCAACCGTGTCACATATTGTTGGTGCAAATGAGCGTTTTACGGGTGCCGATATGAGCACCAAACTCAAGTTAATGGGCCTCGAAGTAGGGTCTATAGGCGATGCGCATGCAGCAACATCTGGCGCACAGGTATATACCTACGAAAATCAGCCTAAAGGCATATACAAAAAAATAGTGATTGAGCCGAGTCAAAACAAACTCATTGGTGCGGTGTTAGTAGGCGATACTTCAGATTACGATACGCTATTGCAGTATGCCCTTAATGGCATCGACTTGCCCGAATATCCAGAAAGCCTGATTTTACCCAGCACGGGTGAGGCTAAGCAGCTAGGGGCCGATGCTTTGCCAACTGCGGCTACCATATGCTCTTGCCACAATGTCAGCAAGGGCGACATTATTGAAGCGATAGACAGCGGCAGCAATAGTTTAGGCGATATCAAAACATGTACCAAGGCAAGCACCGGTTGCGGCGGATGTGCTGCGCTGTTAAAGAATGTGGTAGACGCGGAACTGAGCAAGCGCGGCGTGGAAGTAAAGTCAGATATTTGTGAGCACTTTGCCTATTCAAGGCAGCAGTTGTTTCACCTTGCCCAAGTTGAGCGTATCGAAGATTTCGAAACTTTATTGCACACTCATGGCAAAGGCTTAGGTTGCGACATATGCAAGCCTGCGGCCGCCTCAATTTTTGCCTCCCTGTACAATGACTTTGTCCTGAAGGAGCAGCATGTTGGCCTGCAAGATACCAACGATACCTTTTTGGCCAATATGCAAAAAGATGGTACCTATTCGGTGGTACCGCGTGTGCCTGCTGGTGAAATTACACCAGAGCAATTAATTGTATTGGGCACTGTTGCCAAACGCTACAACTTATATACAAAAGTCACCGGCGGACAACGCATTGATTTGTTTGGTGCCACCGTTCAAGACCTCCCTGACATTTGGGGGCTATTAATTGACGCAGGGTTTGAAACCGGACATGCCTATGCCAAGGGATTAAGAACGGTTAAATCTTGCGTAGGGAGCACCTGGTGCCGCTACGGCGTACAAGACTCTGTAACTGCAGCGATTGATATTGAGAATCGCTATAAAGGCTTACGCTCACCGCATAAGTTAAAAATGGGCGTATCAGGCTGCACGCGTGAATGCGCAGAAGCACAAAGCAAAGATGTGGGCATTATCGCCACTGAAAAAGGATGGAATCTTTATGTGTGCGGCAATGGTGGCATGAAGCCGCGACATGCTGACTTATTTGCAACGGACTTGGACTACCCCACTCTGATTGCCTACGTAGACCGTTTTTTAGCTTTTTATGTAAAAACCGCAGATAGGCTCCAGCGCACATCAGTATGGTTAGATAATCTTGAAGGCGGTTTGGAGTATCTCCAAGATGTGATTATCAATGACGCTTTAGGCATCAATGATGCATTGGAGTCGCATATTCAAACCGTAATTAATACCTATCAATGTGAATGGAAAACCGCAATTGAGTCACCGGACTCGCGCAAACGATTCCGGCAATTTGTTAATAGCGATGCAGGCGACAGTCGGCAACTCTTTGTAGAGGAACGCGGACAAATGCGCCCAGCGACCGAACAAGAAAAAGCTGAACGAATTGATATTGTTGAGGCACTATAGGAGATGAATATGCAAGCACCCGCGTTAACGCAAAACACTTTGCGAAATGAAGACACATTTGAATGGCAGAACGTGTGTACCTTGTCAGATCTGATACCCAACTCTGGGGTGTGTGCGCTAGTTGAAGGGCTGCAAATCGCGATATTTTGGGTAGCAAGCAAAGAACAACAGGCCTGCTCGCTGTATGGGATCAGTAACTTTGACCCCATCGGTAAAGCCAATGTCATCTGCAGAGGCATAATCGGTTCTATTGGAGACGAACCTGTGGTTGCTTCACCCTTATATAAACAACACTTTTCATTAATCACCGGTCAGTGCATCGAAGCTCCTGAACACAGTTTACGGATCTTTGCGGTGCGCTTAGTAAACACCAACGTACAAATATCGATGTTACCTATGCCTATGTCAGTCACATCGGTTTCAGCTAACGAACAAACCACTTCTTAGTCTTCGCTGATGTCAGTTGACAAGCCCGCCATTATGCAAATTGTTGATACACAAATACATACCACCTGTCCTTATTGTGGTGTAGGTTGCGGGGTAGATGTATGCAAGCAAACAGTTCGTCGTCAAGCACAAGACAACGATTCGCCATTAATAAACGAGCACTTGATTGGACTATCGGGTCAAGTTTCTCATCCAGCAAACTATGGCAAGTTGTGTGTTAAGGGCTCTCATTTGTTAGAGACCAATAGTCCAGAAGGAAGGTTATTGTATCCCAGTATTGAGGGCAACAGGGCATCATGGACAGACGCATTAGACACGGTTGCCAAAAAGATTAGCCACGTAGTTGATGAGCATGGCCCCGACGCAGTGGCGTTTTATTTATCAGGGCAGTTGCTCACCGAAGATTACTACGTTGCAAACAAATTGATGAAAGGCTTTATTGGTAGTGCAAACGTTGATACCAATTCGCGCTTGTGCATGTCGTCTGCGGTAGCAGCATACAAGCGTGCTTTTGGTGCAGACGCTGTGCCTTGTTGTTATGACGATTTATCTAACACCGATATGATCGTACTGATTGGGTCAAATGCAGCATGGACGCACCCTGTATTGTATCAGCGTATGCAATTGGCAAAACAACAAAATTCGAATATGAAAATGGTCTTAATTGACCCACGCAGCACCGCAACAGCCACTGAGTGTGACTTACACTTGGCCATTCGCCCGGGCAGTGACACTTGGCTATTCAACGGACTACTGAATTTTATCCATGCCAATCAAGCGCTCAATCAAGACTACATCAAGCAGTATACCGAGGGTTTTGAGCAGGCCTTACTCGAGGCACAAAACGCTGATCTAGCAACCGTTGCCAAACACTGCGATATCGCCATACAAGCACTCACAACCTTCTACTCGTGGTTTGTTGATTCACCCTCTACTATTTCTTTTTATTCGATGGGCATTAATCAATCTACTAGCGGCGTAGATAAAGCCAATAGCATCATCAACTGTCACCTAGCAAGCGGCAAAATAGGCAAAGTGGGTAGTGGACCGTTTTCGATTACCGGCCAGCCTAATGCTATGGGCGGTCGAGAGGTAGGGGGACTTGCTAATATGCTTGCTGCTCATATGGATATTCATAATACAGAGCATCGGAGCATTGTGAGTCGCTTCTGGAAAGCACCCAACTTAGCAACCCAAACAGGCCTAAAAGCGGTCGATATGTTTGACGCTATGGCACAAGGTAAGATCAAGTTTATATGGATTATAGGGACCAACCCAGTGGTGAGTATGCCCAATCGTAATCTCATAGAGGCGGCGTTGATTCGATGTGAAACGGTGGTGGTCAGTGACGTGGTTGATAAAAACGATACGCTTGGCTTTGCCAATATTGTTCTTCCCGCGAGTGCTTGGTCAGAAAAAGACGGCACGGTTACGAATTCAGAGCGTTGTATTTCGCGGCAACGCGCGCTGGTTGCTAGCGTGGGAGAATCCTTACCCGACTGGCAAGCGATTTGCGAAGTCGCAAAACGTTTAGGCTATCGCGAGGCTTTCAGCTATCAACATGCAGGCGAGATATTTTGTGAGCACGCTGCACTTACCGGGTTTGAAAATGATGGGCGGCGGGACTTAGATTTAAGTGCCTTAGCGCAGATGAACAAAACCCAGTTTGATAAGCTAGCACCCGTGCAATGGCCAATAAACAAGTCTGCGCCAAAGGGCACACCAAGAATGTTTACCGATGGGCGTTTTTTTACGCCGTCGGGTAAAGCACAATTCATTGTTACAGCGCCGATGGCGCCAAAGCAAGTTACCACAGCACAATACCCACTGATTCTGAACACCGGACGCATGCGCGATCATTGGCACACCATGACCCGCACTGGCAAAGCTGCAAAACTGCATCAGCATACTCAGCAGCCTTATTTATATGTTCACCCCGCTGAGGCCAAAAAATATGCTTTAGCTGACAACGATTTGGTTTCCCTAAGTAGTGCGCAAAATACCACTGAGCGACACATGCCTATTGTGTTGCCTATCAAAATAGATAGTAAGCAACGAAGCGGTGAAGTGTTTTGCCCTATTCATTGGAGCAAAACCTATACGTCCCATGTCAATATCGCGGCATTGTTTAGTTCTGCTGCTGACCCTATCTCGGGGCAGCCTGAATTGAAACACGCTGCGGTGGCATTATCACCCCTTAAGCCTTTAATGCAGATGGTGCTATATACCCGCCAAGCAATGGAGCACCGTGCGTTGGCAAAGTTGGGCGACTATTACGTGATTACAGCGCTTGAAAACGCTTTTATGTATCGGCTTGCGATCTTCTCATCAAGTCAAGTCACCGCAAATCCTCAGTTGAGTGCTGATAGCCAGACAGACACTGCAACAAACACGATGCCATCGGCGATGAACTTACCCCCATCGCTCACTAAACACATTACCACATTGGAACATTGGACGGCCCATATTACACAGCATTTATCTAGCCATTTTGAGCTATTGGCATACGAGCAAGCAGCGTCTGACAGTCGACAGTGTATGGCCTTAGACGAAGGGAAATTGCAGTTTTTTTGCCACGCAAGTCATCAGCTAGCGACCCCAAATTCAGATTGGCTGAACGACCTATTTAATCAAGCTAGCCTAAACCCAGAGCAGCGCAATCGGTTGTTACAGCATCGAGCAGAACCACGTTTTACGCAGGGCAAGCAAGTATGTAGCTGTTTTAAAGTGCATGAAAACACCATTGTCGAAGCAATACAGCAAGGTGCAACAACGGTCTTTAGGCTTGGCGAGGGTTTAAAATGTGGCACTAACTGTGGGTCTTGCAAATCAGAACTAAGCCAACTAATTGCGCAGCATAAGGCGCTTGACAACAACCTCAACAAAATTGATATACGCGTGGAGATTTAAGCAATGGGCCTATTATTAGCAAACAAACACCAGACATTACACAGCTTCATAAGTGCAGTCTTAAATACCTTCAGGCGCTTACTCAGTGATGCCGGTAAACCCGGTCTCGCGCCTAATGTATTTGCAGGTACAACAAAAAACGCATTTCCCTCAGAGCGTTCTAGTTCAAAAGGCCATGTTGTATTGCTTGGTGCGGGCCCTGGCGACCCAGACTTACTCACAGTAAAAGCCGTCAAAACCCTAGCTAAGGCTGACGTTGTATTGTTTGATTGGCTGGTAAGTAAAGAGGTGTTGGCACTTATTGGCCATACTGCAACAGTGGAATTTGTAGGTAAGCGAGCGGGCCATCATTCGGTTGCGCAAGCGCATATTTGCGAGCGCATGGTGGCATATGCGCTTGCAGGAAAATACGTGGTGCGCTTAAAAGGCGGAGATCCCGCAATTTTTGCTCGTACAGCAGAAGAAACCGAGGCCTTAGAGCTGAACAATATTCCATTTAGCATTATTCCTGGCATTACCGCCGCTAGTGGTGCCTCAGCATACAGCGGTATCCCACTAACGCACAGAGACTGCGCACAATCAGTAAGATTCGTCACCGCTACGATGAAGCAAGCCAAGCAACAGCCTCACTGGCAACAACTGGCGATGTCTGTGACCTATCAAACCTTGGTGTTTTATATGGGGCTAGGCAGACTTGAACTGATTTGTGAGCAATTGATCGCCCACGGTGTATCCAAACACATGCCAATTGCCTTAGTTGACAATGCCACTACCGCACAGCAGATCGTAATTTGCGGAACCTTGACCAACATAGTCAAACAAGCATTAGATGCAAAACTGCAAGGACCAAGCGTAATTATTGTCGGTCATGTGGTAAGCAAACGAGCGAGTATTGCTGCATTAACGGAGTGTGCATATGAACAAGCTAGCGTTTGAAACCGAGGATTTAAGTCCGCCTATGAATGCTGATCAGCAAACTCAAAAACAGCGAGCTGACATCGAAGAATTTGCCCGCTATATTCAAATTGTGGGCCGCGGCCAGCGAAGCGGACGTTACTTAACTCAGCAAGAAGCTTATCACGCTATGTTACTATTGCTTGAACAGAGGATACTCCCAGAGCAAGAAGGAGCATTTTTAATGCTCTTGCGAGTACGAGAAGAAAGCATTGATGAAATCTCAGGATTTACGCTAGCCTGCCGTGAGACTTTACACACTCCATTTAACGGCCTCTCTGTCGATTTAGATGTGGGAGCGTATGCCGGCAAACGGCGTCAGCTTCCTTGGTTTTTATTGGCTCTGGCAACCTTGGCACAACAAGGCGTGAATATTTTACTGCATGGCACTGCGGAGCCACATTCGCAACGCTTATATGCAAAGCAAGTGCTAAAGCAACTCAACATAATGCTATGTGACAACCCCATACAAGCCAGAGCGCAACTGACCCAAACGCACTTTTGTTATGTTGATTTAAAACATTTACATCCAAAGCTATATCGCGTCATCCAGCTTAGAGATGTATTTGGCTTACGCAGTTGCGCCAATACACTGGCTCGCTTGCTCAATCCATGTTCGGCACCCTACTCATTACAAGGCGTGCACCATAGGCATGTCGATTACAAACATATGATGGTTACTAAGCAGTTAGCCGATGCCAACACGCTATGTTTTAGAGGCGATGGCGGCGAGCCGGAGTATAATCCAACCACCGCAACCGACTTTCATCTGAGTCGCTCGGCAAGCACTAGCATTGTTAACTCACCCGCAAATATGCGGTGGGCGATAAAAGATACCAGTTTGGATATTCACGACCTGCCAAGGCTCTTTAATGGAACAATCTCGCACACTTATGGTGAAGAAGCCGTGACGGGTACCCTTGCAAGTATGCTCATGTTAATCAACAAAGACTCATTTTCACATTCCCGTGAGGCTGCCAGTGCTATGTGGAATGCACGTAACAAGCAACGCCTGTTTACTTAACAACACTCAAGATCTTAACAAAACGTGAGTTGGCTGATTCTTTGCATCGTTATGCGCCTAGACAAGGGGATTGTAAAGGGCAGATATGTTGCGGTTTAAACACGGGCGGCGATGCAATATAAAGTTTCACTGCACTCAGTGGATGTCAGTGAACAAGTATCTGCATCTTTTCAAAGAAGGATTCGAGTACCATGCCACATAAATCCTCGTCTTCAACTCTAGTGTTACTCAACATTTTATTAATTGATGACAACGTGCAGCGCGCTGAAGCGATTTCAGCCGCACTAGATGACTCGCGTTATCGTATTGCTCATTTAGTCAGTTCTGGTATATCACTACTTAAGCAAGTAGATGAACTCAAACCAGACATGATCGTCATGGACATTGAGTCGCCCGATCGGGATGTGCTCGATAGCTTACACTTGCTCTCTAGTGTCAACCCTAAACCCATCGTTATGTTTGCTGAAACCCAAGATTCTGACACCATTATTCGTTCGGTAAAGTCAGGAGTTAGTGCTTATGTGACCGGTGATATTGATCCCGTTAGGGTGCGCTCTATTTTAGATGCCGCCGTTGCTAGGTTTGAAGAGTTTCAAGCCGTAAAAACAGCATTGCAGAGCACTCAGCTCGAGCTAGAGGCCCGCAAAACAATAGATCAAGCCAAGCGTTTGCTTATGCAAAAGCAAGGCTTAAGCGAACACGATGCCTTTACTTCAATGCGAAAGATGGCCATGGACTCAGGCCAGAAGCTAGAACAAATTGCACGCACCTTACTCACCGTTTTAAAAAACCTACCCTAGGCATTAATATGACTTCATCTACGCTATCTCGCCCCCTTACGTTAGGCTATGTACAATTAACAGATTCAGCGCCATTACTCATGGCGAAACGATTGGGCATGTTCGAACGTTATGGTTTGGACGTGCAGCTATTGCCACAACCATCATGGTCAACCTTACGAGATAGACTCGACGCCGGTATGCTCGATGCCGCGCAACTTTTAGCACCTATGCCACTGGCAAATCGACTAGGTTTGACGGGCTCTCAGCAACCCTTGTTGACACCGATGATTTTAAGTCAAAATGGCAATGCGCTGACCTTATCAAATGCCCTCGTGTCTGAAATTACACAAGCGTCGGGGCAAATAGCATTGCACTTCCCGTTAAGTGCCGCGCCACTGCAAGCAGTAATTGATGAGCGAAAGCGCTTGGGCAAGCCTCCCATAACCTTAGCCTGTGTGTTCCATTATAGTTGCCATCGTTACCAGCTCCTTGATTGGCTAAGGCAAGGAGGAATTGAAGTAGCTGATATTCGTTTGGTCATTATTCCGCCAGTGATGATGGCTGAGAGTTTAGAGGCAGGCACGATTGACGGTTTCTGTGTCGGCGGCCCCTATAACGCAAAGTCAGTTAGGGCAGAGCAAGGTCAAACCGTGGTAACGTCTTTCGATATTTGGGAGGACAAACTTGAAAAAGTACTTGGCGTTACCAGAAACTTTCATCATAAAAACGAGGTTGCGGTACATGCTTTATGCGCGGCAATCTTAGATGCCTGTGAATGGTTACGAGAAATACCCAATCGATTTGAAGCGGCACGTTATCTTGCAAGAGAAGACGTACTTAATGAGTCACTTGACGTGATTGGACCTTCTTTAATCGGCAGTTGCTTAACCAAAGCGGACGAGAAGCCGCGTCATATTCCGCATTACAACCGTTTTTCATCCGTGTTTTCGGTGAACACGCTAAATGACTATCAGGTCAACACGCCAACACGCTCACAAGCACTGTGGCTCCTCGAGAAAATGCAAGCATATGAAAGCGAAGATAGCCTTAACGGGGCAAACATAGAGGAAGTCGCAAAACTTGCATTTAGAGATGACATTTTTGCAGCCGCGGTTGACATGCGAACTCAGTTACGAACAAGCAAATAAGGTAAAAAAAGCCCGATACTCTTATTGACGTTTCTGATTAATCGCACATTGAAGGTGCATCGTTTCTGGTTTTTGCACTTTTTGAACACATTGACGCCACAAAGAATACGTTAAAATAAAGTTAAGATATTGATATTGATAGAAAATAAATATTGGCACTGAAGATGCATTGTTGAATTAGAAAAGTGAGTTTAAGCGCTGTACTACCTTGGGTAGATGCTTGAACATAACAGCATCAACGCCGCTTAGGTCTTGTTACATATTAAAAATTAAAACATCTATCATGCACTGAAGCATGAAACTGGCAAAGTAGCCCACGCACAAAACGATTGATTATCGTATTGGCGTGGGTTTTTTTTTGGAAAAAAAGGGGCAATACATGAACGCACGCGCTATTCAAACAGTGTTACATTCGATAATAAAAGCATCATTAGGCACCGCGGCTTGCTGCGCAATGCTTGTCGGCATGTCAGCTCAGGCAGAGGTCGGTTATGCAGAAAAGGAAGAGCTCAAATTTGGCTTTATTAAACTCACTGATATGGCGCCTTTGGCAATCGCCTATGAAAGAGGTTATTTTGAAGACGAAGGTTTGTACGTCACCCTTGAAGCACAAGCGAATTGGAAAGTATTGCTCGATAGAGTCATCGATGGCCAGTTAGATGGCGCGCACATGCTGGCAGGTCAACCCTTGGGAGCCACCATTGGATTTGGTACTCAGGCTCACATCATTACCGCCTTCAGTATGGACTTAAACGGCAATGCGATTACCGTGTCTAATCAAATATGGGAGGAGATGCAGCCTTTTGTACCCAGAGAAAACGGTCGCGCGGTATTGCCCATCAAAGCTGACTATCTAAAACCCGTTGTCGACAAATACATTGCAGAAGGTAAACCCTTCAAAATGGGTATGGTATTTCCAGTATCAACTCACAATTATGAACTGCGCTACTGGCTTGCAGCAGGGGGCATTCACCCTGGCTATTATGCGCCTCATAAAGGAGATACATCAGGCCAAATTGACGCTCAAGCGCAGCTCTCAGTAACTCCGCCACCGCAAATGCCAGCGACGATGGAAGCCGGCACTATTTATGGCTATTGCGTAGGTGAGCCATGGAATCAACAGGCGGTATTTAAAGGCATTGGCGTGCCGATTATTACTGACTATGAAATATGGAAAAACAACCCAGAAAAGGTCTTTGGGGTAAGCAAGGCTTGGGCCGATGAAAACCCAAATACCCACATCCGTGTTGTCAAAGCGATGATCCGTGCGGCCATATGGCTTGACGAAAACAATAACGCGAATCGCTCAGAGGCAGTAAAAATACTCGCGCAAAGCAATTATGTGGGGGCCGACGTTGAGGTTATTGCGAATTCTATGACCGGCACCTTTGAATACGAAAAAGGTGATGTCAGGAGCGTCCCCGATTTTAACGTGTTCTTTCGTTACAACGCCACTTATCCTTTTTACAGTGATGCCATTTGGTACCTCACGCAAATGCGCAGGTGGGGACAAATCGCTGAGCCTAAAACCGACGATTGGTTCATTCAAACCGCTAAAAAAGTATATCGCCCAGACATCTATGCTCAAGCAGCACGGGCCCTCATTGATGAAGGTAAAGCCCAGTCTTCACAGTTTCCTGATTTTACCACTGAAACCGGCTTTAAGCCGCCGCAGACCGAGTTTATCGACAATATTACGTATGACGGCACACAGCCCAATGCATATTTGAAATCCTTCGCGATTGGTTTGAAAGCTGAGCAAATACTCTAACTCATAACGTAGCGCATTGATGTGTGCTGCTCAATTAGTAGTACTACAAATACTAGGAATGAATCATGACACAGTCGATACGCTCAACAATCCATGGCAAGACTGCAAAACAAAATGTTGTGTTGGCACTGTTCACTAAGGCTATCAAAGGCGCACGGGCACAACATACAGCCAATATTATTTTGCCTTTGTTAGGAATGGCGTTGTTTTTGTTACTCTGGTCGGCGCTGGCAAGTCGCATTGATACATCCTTAGGCAAGTTTCCTGGTCCTGCTCAGGTATGGGAGCAGAGTATCGTGTTATATCAAGAGCATCACGCACAGCAAGACAAAGCTCAGGCTTTTTACGAAAGGCAGGAACTTAGAAATGCTGCTCGCTCAGCATCGGATCCAAATTTTGTCGGTAAAATTCGTGATTACACAGGCGCCCCTACTTTTGTGGATCAGATATGGACAAGCTTGTACACGGTGACTATTGGCTTTTTGATTGCCGCGGTGATCGCGGTGCCACTGGGCATATTGTGCGGACTCAGTCGCTCTGCATATTCGGCAATTAACCCTTTAGTGCAATTGTTTAAGCCGGTTTCACCGCTCGCTTGGTTACCTTTAGTTACCATGGTCGTGAGTGCGGTATATGTGAGCGACGACCCAATCTTTGCGAAGTCATTCTTAATATCAGCACTCACTGTATCACTTTGCTGTTTGTGGCCCACGCTAATCAATACTGCGGTAGGCGTCTCTAGTATTGATAGCGATTTGTTGAATGTAAGTAAAGTGCTGCGCTTAAGCACCTTCAAACATATCAGTAAAATCGTTCTACCGTCGAGCATTCCAATGATTTTTACAGGGCTTCGACTTAGCTTAGGGATTGGCTGGATGGTGCTTATTGCCGCTGAGATGTTGGCGCAAAACCCTGGTCTTGGAAAGTTTGTCTGGGATGAGTTTCAAAACGGTAGTTCAGAGTCATTAGCACGCATTATGGTAGCGGTGCTAACCATTGGCGTTATCGGATTTGGTTTAGACCGATTGATGCTAATTATACAAAAGTCAGTAAGTTGGGATAAAACGATAGATGTACGTTAAGTGCAGAAAATTAGGATAAAGACCATGAAGAAACACCTAGAGTTGTCACATATAGGCATTGATTTCCCCACTCCGAAAGGCCCGTTTACGGCGCTAAAAGATGTTAATTTGGTCATTGCTAAAGGCGAATTTGTATCTCTTATAGGGCATTCAGGCTGCGGTAAATCAACCGTACTGAATATCGTTGCTGGACTATATCAAGCCACGACAGGCGGCGTTTTGCTAGAAAACCAAGAAGTGAATGAGCCGGGTCCGGAGCGAGCAGTCGTATTCCAAAATCATTCTTTATTACCGTGGTTATCGGTATATAAAAATGTGGAGCTTGCGGTCAAGCAAACTCGAAAAGGGCGCAGTAAACAAGCAATCAAAGAGTGGGTTCAACACAATCTGAATTTGGTGCATATGACGCATGCATCCGACAAATTACCGTCTGAAATTTCAGGGGGAATGAAGCAACGGGTTGGCATTGCCAGAGCTCTTTCAATGGAGCCTAAAGTGCTGCTGATGGACGAACCATTTGGCGCACTTGATGCGTTGACCCGAGCGCACCTGCAAGACTCTGTGATGGAGATCCATGCGTCATTGGGTAACACGGTGATCATGATCACCCACGACGTCGACGAAGCGGTGTTACTTTCTGACCGAATAGTGATGATGACAAACGGCCCGCAAGCGACTATCGGAGAGGTATTGGACATCGATTTACCTCGGCCTAGAAACCGAATTGCGCTTGCCGATAATCCGATTTACAACCGATATCGACATGATGTATTGCGCTTTTTGTATGAAAAGCAAAAAAAAATTGAACCCGTAAAAAGCGCTAAACATTCATCACCGATGCAAAGTGGGTCGTCTTCAAAGTCGAATGCTGCCTAACGGTTAATACTACTTTGGCCAATTCTAGCCTCACAGGTAGATAACGCTTAGCCCGTATATTTTTTAAGGAATGTCTGTATCTACTGATATGCAGATACGGACGCGATTATTCAAAAATCAAGAAATTCAATATTTAGGAAGACAATCATGACCTTTTACAAGCAACGTAAACCACACCATTTTTTAGCCGTAAGCTGTCTAGCTTTTGCTATTGCTAGTACATGCACTACCTCTTTTACAGCACAAGCGCAAAACAATGCGGTATATGATGCTCTAAGTTCAGGCAGCGTTTTTGCAGATTTCAGGCTTCGCTATGAGGGCGTATCGCAAGATAATATTCTGGAAGATGCCAACGCACTGACTTTCCGCACACGTTTAGGGTATACCTCCGGCGATTTAGATGGATGGTCATTTACCGTAGAAATGGAAGACAACCGGATTGCGTTAGGCGTAGGTGATTATACAGTAGGGCCAAGTGGGTTTAATCCCGGCATATATTCGGTGATCGCTGATCCAGAATTTACTGAACTCGATCAAGGCTTCGTTCAGTATAAAAAAGATGGGTTTACTGCGAAAATAGGTCGTCAAGTGATTGCGTTTGATACTCATCGTTTTGTGGGTCACGTAGGCTGGCGCCAAGACAGACAAACCTTTGACGCAGCCTCCTTTATATACGCCCCAAACAAAGATGTAAAAGTACAGTACAGCTACCTTGACCAACGCAATCGCATATTTGGTGAAGATGCAGATATTGACGCTAAAGACCACTTACTTAATGCTTCGTATCAAACTGAACTCGGCAAACTAGTAGGCTACGCGTACCTGCTAGAAACGGATATTGAGACAAGCAATGCGCTTGATACCTATGGTCTTAGCTTTAACGGATCTCAAGACTTTGATGGTATCAAGCTGATTTATGGTATTGAGTATGCAAAGCAATCTTCCAAAACAGATTTAGTAGATTTTGATGCGGACTATCTCTTTACAGAATTCGGCGCAACGTTCTCAGGGGTTACCGCAAAAGTCGGTTATGAAGTATTAGGTTCAGACGATGGAAACTACGGGTTTTCGACGCCATTAGCGACCCTGCATAAATTCAATGGCTGGTCAGACCAATTTTTGAGTACACCTATTTTAGGTCTAATAGACACTAGCGTTACGCTTACAGGAAGTGCTTTCGGCGGCAAGTGGCTTGCAGTTTATCATGATTTTCAAGCCGACGATGGCAACGACGTACTAGACGATTATGGTACTGAAATTAACTTGCAGTACGTCACCAAATTTGCAGAAAATTATGAAGTGGCGGTTAAGTACGCTGACTATTCGTCAGACGGATTTAATACTGACACTGAGAAATTATGGGTGTGGGTGAGTACTAAGTTTTAAACCAAACTTGTATTGTCATTCGCTACGTAAGCGCGAAGGCGCTTATCGCGAATAGCTGACTCAGATAATTGGCTGGCACCGTTCACACCAATAAATCCTGCGTCCATTGCGCTGAGCTTTTATGATGGGTGTGACGCAGACTCTGCATGGCAGTTGCTCTCGATTGAAGGCCATAAAGCGCACGCTTTCGTAACTGCCTTTGGTTTTTGAGAGCTTTTTGCCTAAGCTTTCTGGGACAGTATGGCCCCTTGTGGCGTATGCTCGCCGGCCAATAACAAGAGTTTGTTTAGCAAGCGCTTTTAACTGCTCGGGGCTAAGTTGCTTGGGTTTGTAGTCAGGGTGTATGCCGGCGGCAAACAATATTTCGGTGCGCAGATAGTTACCGATACCCGCGATAAATTGCTGGTCAAGGTAAAGTGCACTTAAGCCCCGATTGCAAAAACGTTTAGCTAGCAATTGCTTCCTGAGGGTTTGCCACGTTAAATCCGCCTGTAAAATGTCTGGCCCCAATTTTCTTAGAAAAGGATGCTCGTTCAATTCGCCGCGCTCATACACCCCTATATCTGACGCACTATAAAGCAAAGCACTCTGATCTTTTGTATGAAGCGCGAGTCTTAAAGAACGCTTTGTTTTAGGAAGGCTACCGCGTTTTGCGGTTTTCCAGACGCCATATAGCTGATTGTGGGAGTAAACCGACAGCTGGTTGTCAAAGTGAATAAGCATTGCTTTGCCGCGTGTTTCGACTTTTTCGACGCGCTGGCCCGCGAGAATCTTTGCGGGCTGGTACAGATGCGGCAGGCCCACTTCAATGGCCTCTATTTTTTTGCCTTCAATGACCTTAGCGATTTTGTCGGCTGCCAATCGTATTTCTGGGCCTTCAGGCATATCAGGTTCTCCTGTTATTAAAAAAGCCGCTAACATGTTGAGCTTATTGAGTCTCAACACACTAGCGGCTTTCATTGCAATGAAAGTTATTGTGTATTTAAGCTTGCTTGCCCAATCTACTATAAAGCACGCACCCTAAAGCTTGTGATTCAATACACAAAGCTTAACCTATAATGCCTTTAATACCGTTTCGGCGTCACTTACCTCAAACGCACCTGGCTTTTCTACGTGTAATGCCGTGACCACGCCATCGTCAACAATCATGCTGTAGCGCATTGCGCGAACGCCGCCAAAAGCGTCGGTATCCATGTCAAGACCCACAAGTTGTGAGAAGCTGCCGTTACCATCTGCCAACATTTTGATGTGCTCTGCATTAGAGGCTTTACCCCATGCATCCATTACAAAAGCGTCGTTCACCGACAAACAAATAATGTCGTCTACGCCTTTTGCTTTAATTTTGTCAGCTAAGGCAACGTAGCCAGGTAAGTGGGCTTGCGAACAGGTTGGCGTGAATGCGCCGGGTACTGCAAACATCACAACTTTTTTGCCCGCAAACAACGCGGCAGTATTAGGGTTTTTCATTTCGCCGTTTTCAAGCTGGCTAAATGTTGCATCAGGTAATTTTGCGCCGACTTCAATCATAAATATTCCTTTTTGTAGGTGTTTCTTTGTTAATAACAGACTCGATATCGTTACCGAGCGCTTATATAGATTTAAGTATGTATACGTCAAACCTATGCTTTTTCGATCGTATTGCCATGGTCGGCAATATAGTTTGTGCATTTGCCAATTCTGCTGCGCTGGCAGGCCGCTTCACTACTATTCGTTTAGGTTTTGCGCTTATCGCGGCAGTAAGTAATTGCTCACTGTCTTGGTCTGGCCCTAATAGCATTTGAAATGCCTGCATCTCCTTTTTTACTAAAGCCGATTTCTTCTTATGAGGGAACATGGGGTCAAGATAAATAACATCAAGCTGATTCGGCGCTTCTTTTACAGATATCTGCTGCAAATATTCACTTGCGTCTGCCTGAACAAACGACAAGCTTTTATGCAGTGCTTCGCCCGCATCCTCAAGCCTTAGCAGCGCATCTTCCAATAATGCCGCGATAACGGGGCTTCGTTCGAGCATAGTGACTTGCGCACCCACGCTTGCCATCACAAAACTGTCGGTGCCCATGCCAGCGGTGCAGTCTAAAACACTGAGCTGCTGTTTTCCTTTAATACCGATGGCTTTTGCAATGGCTTCGTTGCGCCCGCCACCATGCTGCTTGCGATACTGCAGCCCCGCAGATGCAAAATCCACGCGAATATCTGACCAACTCGGCTCACTGCTTAAGCGAAGTGCTAAGCCAGCCTCGGTAAACACTAATTGCCATTGTGCTTTATCAAAACGTTTATCCGCTTTTTGCGGATTAATTTTATGCACTTCAAAACCGGTTTTTTTCGCAAGCGCAGCCGCTCGTTCGTGGGCACTCACACTGCCGGTATCTTCAATTAAAATAACCGTTTTTAACGCGCTAGGCGTGTGTGCTGAAGAAGTTGATTTGACAGTTGTCATTGGACGGCTCATATACAGCTAAGATGCCTATAAAAACGTGACATCATCATGCTCGCCCTTGGCCGCTAGCGCAATGTTATTCAGGGTAGTTTGGGCAATTTCAGTAAGCGCTTCTACAGTAAAAAATCCTTGGTGCCCGGTGATCAATACATTCGGAAAGGTCAGCAAACGCTGAAACACGTCGTCTTCGATAATTTCTGATGAGCGGTTTTTAAAAAACAAATCTTCTTCCATTTCGTATACATCGAGCCCTAAATAGCCAATTTTTTTGCGCTTAATGCCGTTTATCACCGCTTTGGTATCAATCAATTTACCTCTAGAAGTATTAATTAGCATCACACCATCTTTCATATTGTCGATGCGTTCTGCGTCAATCAAATGCTGAGTATCAGGCGTTAACGGGCAATGAAGAGTAATAATATCAGATTCGCTAACAAGACTTTGCATGTCGGTATAACGGCAGTTTGGATGATCTAAGTCGCTTGCAGGATAAACATCGTAACACAGTACTTTGCAGCCAAAGCCGAGTAGAATGTCAATGACCGCTCGCCCTATTTTACCGGTACCCACTACCCCTACGGTTTTTTGATACATGTTAAAACCAAGCAAACCATTTAAGTCAAAATTACCTTCTTTTACGCGATTGTAGGCTTTGTGAAGTTTACGGTTGAGTGACATCATTAGCGCCACAGTATGTTCTGCAACTGCTTGGGGCGCATACGCCGGTACTCGTGATACCGCTAAGCCTTTAGATTTTGCATACGCTAAATCAACATTGTTGTAACCCGCGCAGCGCAGCGCTATATGTGACACTTTCATGGTCAGCAACTGGTCGATAACCGCTTTGTTTACTTGGTCGTTAACAAACACTGAAATGACGTCAGCCCCGTCAGCGAGCACCGCAGTTTGCTCACTGAGTTTTACCTCATGAAATTCAAGCTGCAGATCTGGTGGACAATGGGCATGTAAAAATGATTTATCGTAATCTTGGCTGCTAAATACAATGACTTTCATAAATACGCTTTGGGTAAAAACAGTTGGGTATAGCGTAGCAGTTTTTCACTGCACTGGTTACTTTACTCGTTACTTTATTGCTTACTTTACTGGGCACTACAATGTTTAGGGCAAGAACAAAGCTTATCGACTCAACGGTACCTGATTCGAATGGCTTCACGCATTGCTGTAGTCGTCTCGATAAGGCAGCCATCGACCAATCAAATGCAAAGCGTTTTGCTGATGCTCGCGCCATACATATTCTGCCATGGTTTTTATGTCTGATACTAAATACGCATCGCGCACCAAATCTGCAATTTTTAAATCGGCGATACCGGTTTGTTTGGTCCCTAAAAGCTCGCCGGGGCCGCGAATTTCTAAATCTTTTTCAGCAATGTAAAAACCGTCATTAGATTCTCTTAACACGCTCAAGCGTTTGGTGGCAGTTTTTGACAATGGGCTTGAATACATCAGCACACAATGACTCTCTATCGACCCCCTGCCCACTCGTCCGCGCAATTGATGCAGCTGCGCTAATCCTAGACGCTCTGGGTTTTCAATAATCATTAGACTGGCGTTCGGCACGTCCACTCCCACTTCAATTACCGTGGTTGCCACTAATAAGTCCAGTGCACCTGATTTAAAGGCATCCATGATCTCTTGCTTTTCTTGCGCTTTTAAACGGCCGTGTACAAGTCCTACTTTCAATTCGGGTAATGCCGTGGCTAGACTCACAGCGGTATCTTCTGCCGCTTGACACTGCAACATTTCAGATTCTTCAATGAGGGTGCATACCCAGTAAATTTGTCGCTTATCTTCAAGGGCTGATTGGCGCACTCTGTCGACAATTTCGCCTCTGCGGGTATCTGGCAGCACGGCGGTTTTCACTGGTGTTCTGCCCGGCGGCAGTTCGTCGATGATACTGGTGTCTAAATCAGCATAGGCGGTCATGGCTAATGTTCTTGGGATCGGCGTCGCGGTCATGATCAACTGATGTGGATATTTTCCCTGAATTTCGCCCTTTTTACGCAGGGATAGACGCTGATGTACCCCAAATCGGTGCTGCTCATCAACAATCACCAGCGCAAGGTTTTTATAGTTGACAGCGTCTTGAAATATCGCGTGCGTACCCACCAGCATTTGTATATCACCGTTTTGCAGCGACTCTAATGTTTCATTGCGCACTTTGCCTTTTAGCTTTCCAGCCAACCAGCCGACTTTAATGCCTAAAGGTGTAAACCAATCTTTAAAGTTTTTAGCATGCTGCTCTGCTAGCAACTCGGTTGGAGCCATTAAGGCAACTTGATAACCTGCAGCAATCACTGAAAGTGCAGACAGCGCGGCTACTAGAGTCTTACCTGAACCCACATCGCCCTGCACCAATCGCATCATTGGTAAGCCAGACTGCAAATTTTCTTCAATCTCACTGACCACTCGAGATTGTGCCGAGGTGGGTGAAAATGGCAAAGTACTCAAAAATCGCTGTTTTAAGGTGGCATCTGCCAGCACCGAAAACCCTGGGTCTTCCTTGGCCTGACTGCGCACTTTTAGCATGCTCAAATGATGCGCCAGCAGCTCCTCAACCACCAAACGCTTTTGCGCTGGATGCTGACCTTCTGAGAGCTCATCTATGGCGACATCAGCTGGCGGGCGGTGCACAAGAAATAGCGCCTCTTTTAAACTGAGTTGGTTCGGATATAAGTTGTTTGGCAAATAATCAGGCAAAGCTCCTTTAGCCAACTGTTCAAGTGCCTGTTGAGTAAGTTTGCGCAAAGTAAGCTGATGCACCCCTTCTGTTGTCGGATACACCGGCGTGAGGGTATCTTCCATGCCCGATGTGCTGCCATCTGCAATGACTTTATATTCTGGATGAGCCATTTCCAACCCTGCAGTACCTGCCCGAACTTCACCAAACGCGCGAATGGTAGTGCCCTCAGTAAAGCCCTTTAACTGAGCGGCTGAAAAATGAAAAAATCGCAGACTAATAGTACCGCTACCATCACTTAATTTGACTATCAACATACGCTTGCGGCCGTATTTAATATCGGCACTCATGACCTGCCCCTGCACCGACACATGCAAGTATCCATGCAGCTCGCCAATCGAATAAAGCCGAGTCCGATCTTCATAGCGTAGGGGCAAATGAAAAATCACATCTTGCAGGGTTTTTAATCCGAGTTTTTCTAGCTTTTCAGCAACTTTGGCCCCCACGCCCTTTAGGGTGGTAACCGGCGTGTCGGTAAGTGACTGCATCCAATACAAGGCTGATTAGGGATAGATGCGCAATAGACTAGCAAACATTTGCCTGAGGTACACCTGTTCAAAAGCACTGAATATCACAAAAGCTTCTGGCCGCGCGTCCGATAACCTAAGCAGAGACGAATTTTTTGTGCGAGCTTTGTGCCGATTGCACGCAAAATCAAAATAATAGGAAGAGACAAATGAGTAAACTAATATTGACCAACAACACCTTACCAGAGGGAATGGTGATTGCTGAGGTTTTTAGCATGATTCAATTTACCGGAACGATTGAGATCTCAGATCGCGGCATCGTGGTGGGCTTGTTTGAAAAAAAGCGTACCGAATACCAAGACATCATTGATAATTTTGCTGCGAGTGCGCCTGCTGAGGCCAATGCAATAACAGGTGTGCAGATATCTACGACTACCCAAGCCTTCGAAGGCATTACCTATCTCTATATTACCTATGTGGGAACACCTGTCGTGCTAGTAAGCGAATAAGTGTCCAAATAAACCCTAGAGCTCACAAGCCTGCTAATTTGTTGGCCACGTGTGCCTTAAATGCCGATGCTGCTGTCGATACCTGCTTTCCCTTTGGCAGCACCCAATACCAAGAATTAGGAATGGGAAAGCCTTCCACCGGCAAAGAAATAAGGTTTCCGGGCGCCATGTGGTTAAGTGCATGACGACTGACAATCGCAATTCCTAAACCCGCCATCACCGACTCTTTAATTGCTTCGTTACTAGCAATGGTGGCGGGCTGCTGCATGCGCAGTCCGTTTTGATTGAAAAAGCGCTCTATGGCGTAGCGTGTGCCCGAGCCATTTTCTCGCATTAGTAAGCGCTCACTTTCTAGCATATCCCATGTAATTATTTTTTCATTTCGTAAGGGATGATCTTGCTTTGCAATTACCACTAGGGGGTTCTCCGTCAGAAACTCAGCCTCGATATCTAGCTCCTTAGGCGGATTGCTAAATACATATAAATCGTCAAGATTTTGCTTAAGGCGCTGAATAATTTCTGCCCGATTACCAATTTGAAATTCTGGCTCAATGTCAGGGTAACGCTGGCAAAACTCACCTAACAAAGACGGAATAAGGTATTTAGCGGTGGTCACTACGCTGATTCGCAACTGCCCCACCGATAAGCCTTGGCGCTGCGCTAACTGCATCTCTAGATTATCCATAACCTCAAAGAGTTCGCGAACCGCTTTTAGCACGTCTTTTCCAGTATCGGTTAAATACATCTGCTTGCCTACCTGCTCAAACAGACTGACACCAAGAGCATTGGCGAGCTTTGCAATCTGGGTAGACACCGTAGGTTGGGCTAGGTGCAGGGCCTTAGCGGCAAGGGTTACACTAAGATATTCTGCCACCATCATAAATATTTCTAACTGGCGGAAGGTGGTTTGTCGTGTGTGAAATCGGCGTGCCCATGTCATGTATCTATATATATCTATGTTTAGTCATTAATAAATCTATTATTACAAATCATATAAACCATTACAATCGTGCTCCACAATAAGCTAACGCGGCGCTAAGATTTATTATCTGGGCACGCCTTAGCTTGAACGAACAGTATGAATAACATAACAAAAATAAAACTTCGGAGTAATTATGACAGCAGTAAAAACACCCATTACGATCGCTTATGGTGACGGCATCGGCCCATCAATTATGCAGGCTACTTTAGAAATATTAGAAGCCGCTGGCGCGCAAATCGCCCCCGAAACTATCGATATTGGTGAAAAAGTGTATTTAAGCGGTCAAACCAATGGCATTGAAGACAGCGCATGGGAATCACTGCGTCGCACCCAGGTATTTTTAAAAGCACCCATTACCACTCCGCAAGGCGGCGGTTACAAAAGTCTAAATGTAAGCATGCGCAAAGCCCTAGGCTTGTATGCAAACATCCGCCCATGTATTTCGTATGCACCCTTCGTAAAAACCAAGCACCCCATTATGGACTTGGTAATTGTTCGCGAAAACGAAGAAGACCTATATGCTGGTATTGAGCACAGGCAAACCGAAGAAGTCTATCAATGCCTTAAACTTATCACTCGCCCAGGCTGCGAGCGCATTGTTCGTTACGCCTTTGAATATGCTAGGCAGCAGCAGCGTAAGCGCGTCACCTGCTTTATCAAAGATAACATCATGAAGCTTACCGATGGGCTGTTCCATCAAGTATTCAGAGATATCGCAAAAGAATACCCTGACATCAAACACGACAGCATGATTGTGGATATTGGTGCTGCCAGGGTTGCCGATACTCCCGAAGACTTCGACGTAATTGTTATGCCAAACCTTTATGGTGACATTATTTCAGATGTCGCGGCACAAATTGCAGGCTCAGTGGGCATGGCCGGCTCTGCAAATATTGGCGACCATTGCGCGATGTTTGAGGCCATTCATGGTTCGGCGCCTGACTTAGCCGGCCAGAACGTCGCCAACCCGTCTGCATTGCTACACGGCGCGATTCAAATGCTTGTGCACATAGGCCAAAGCGAAGTGGCGGAAAAAATTCATCATGCATGGCTTGTTACGCTAGAAAAAGGCCTACACACGGCTGACGTATACAAAGAAGATCAAAGCCAGGCGTTATTAGGCACAACGGAATTTGCAAAAGCAGTTATTGAACACTTGGGTCAATCACCTAAACAGCTAAAAGCACCCTCATACGCTAACAGCAAACCACTCGTTTTACCCAAAGTGGGACATAAAGCGCCGTGTGTAAAAGAGCTGGTGGGTATCGATGTGTTTTTGCAATGGCAAGATGGCGAACCAATGGACTTAGGTGAAAAGCTCAAAACTTTTGGTAGCGACGCCTTAAACTTGCAATTAATAACCAATCGCGGCGTAAAAGTCTGGCCAAAAGGCTTCCCCGAAACTTACTGTGTTGATCACTGGCGCTGCCGTTTCATGTCACCCGAGCTACACCTTGGTTTTGATGAGGTATTAGCCTTGCAAACCCGACTTCATGATGCCGGCTTTGATGTTGTAAAAACTGAAAACTTATATAACTTTAACGGTGATCCTGGCTTTGCTGCGGTGCATGGCTAAAGGATAAAAAAACAATCATTGTTGCGGCGCTGTCTCAGTAGTTAAGACAGCGCGCTTTTATACGAGCCTTACTATTTAACCAATCTAGCCGCACTTAATACCAACGCAGCCGAAGGGCGAGTTTTGAAATCTGGATTTACATAGCTGAACAAGACAGTACCGCTGGTGTCGGTAATGAATATTGCTGGTGCAGGCAGTACCGCGCGATCTGTATTGTCGGCAATCAGTTCTATCTGCATGCGCTCTTTGTACAAATTACGGGTATCGTTGGGCACGTAAAAACCTATTCCAAAATTACGAATCGCGTGTAAATCGGCATCTGAAATTAACTGTGCTGCAAACTCTGTCTGAAGTTTTTGCGACTGTAGCTTTTCTGGTGTTTCAGGCGAAATTGCAATTATCTGATAACCCTCTGCCACTAACTCTTGCTCGATGTCTTTTAATTCAGCGAGCTGACGCGAGCAGTATGGGCACCATCCACCTCGGTAAAATACAATCACGCTGGGTTTTTGCATTAGTAATGCAGGCAAACTTACCGGTGAGCCATCGGCGGTTTTAACCATAACATTTGGAACGGTACTGCCATTTAACAAAGGAGTAACGTCTTCTGCTTTTTCAGCGATAACGCTTCGATCAAGCGCGACGCTGTGCAGTGAAACGAGGGTTAGTAGCACCGCAAAAATACCTACGAGTTTGGTTTTCATTTGATTCCTATTATGAAAAGTCTGTCTTGACATACTAGACCTATAAGAGGACTAAATACTTTCAAATAAAACAAAAATAAGTAGGCTTGGCGGTGATGTTTAAGATTTAGAAAACTGCAGGGCCTGCCACCATTGATCTGGAGCATCTATACACCCATTTTCATCTACACGGGGAAAACTTAGTTTGCGACGAAGACATTCTCTGTATAACACCGGAAACCCCCCTGAAAATAGCACACGCTGGGCGTCATCTTCCGAGATTTGAGATGTTTCATACATGCCAGCGGCCTGCCTTTGTCTCTGCGCTTCGTATAAGATCAAAGCCGCAGCAACCGAAACATTTAATGACTGCACCATCCCCACCATCGGTACCATCACCGAATGATCTGCTAGCGCGACAGCTTCATCGGTCGCGCCAGTTTTTTCTTGCCCGAGTATAATAGCGGTTGGCTTTGTATAATCGATATCGCGAAAATCTACGGCTCGCTCATCTAAATGCGTCACCAATACCTGCATATTTTGCTGGTGAAGGTGCTCAATAGCATTGTTGAGGGTATTGTGAGTGTGCGTCTGCACCCAAATTTGGCTACCCATCGCGGTGCCTTTACGCAGCGATGCGTTTTGCGCCCAAACAGCGTGAATCTTATGCACACCAACGGCATCAGCACTGCGATAAACCGCGCTGACATTATGCGGCTTATGTACTTCCTCCAGAAGAACAGTTAAATCGCTCTGGCGTTTTGCGAGCACTTCACGGATTGTGTTATATCGCTCTACCGTCATACATTGCTGCATAAAATATTTACTCTTAATGAAAGTAAGTACTTACTCTGGCAATACCATGACGCCATCAATTTCAATTTGTACGGCTTTGGGAAGAGCGCTTACCTGCACGGCTGCACGCGCTGGATATGGCTGCTTAAAATAACGCGCCATCACTTCATTTACCTTCGCAAACTGACCTAAGTCAGTTAAGAAAATGTTTATCTTTACCAAATTCGACATGCTACCACCGGCGGCCTTGACCACCGCTTGGATGTTTTCAAACACTTGTACAGCTTGCGCTTCAAAATCTTCAGATACTACCTCCATAGTGCTTGGCACTAGGGGGATTTGCCCAGATAAATAAACCGTCCGACCGGCTTTAACAGCCTGGCTATAGGTGCCAATTGCGGCGGGAGCGTCGTTAGTTTGAATAACTGACTTAGACATAGTAATTCCTTATTTCAGACACACTATTTCTGCTTATATTGGCTGTGTCTGGATATGTTTTGTAATTCAGGTAAGGCGCGGATTTTGCGCATTATATTAGCAAGGTGCAAGCGGTTTTGAGTGGTTAGCTCAATATCAATCACATAATGATTGTCCTCTCGATTCTCGGTTTGCAAGTTGATCACGCTTGAATCGCAACTGGCGATCGCCGCTGTCAGGGCCGCGAGCGTACCTTGCTTATTAATAAGCTCAACGCGCAATGATGCTTTGAAATCACCCTGCGGATCATCATCCCAGAGCATCGGTAACACCCGATTTGGCTCTTCGCGACTGAGTTTACGAATATTCGTACAGCCGGTTTGGTGGATAACCACCCCTCGGCCAGGGCTCAGTATGGCAACAATTTCATCATCTGGAATAGGGTGACAACAGCGCGAGAAGTGAACCATCAAACCTTCCGTGCCTTTTATCGCCACTTTACTTTTCTTCTCAGGGATCTCGGTATTTTCTCCCACCAATCTGCGAGCGATCATGGCACTAATTTCATTGCCCATGCCGATATTTGACAATAAATCTTCGAAATTCTGATATTTCGTTTCTGCTACTACTCTATCGATATCTTCTTGCGGGATTTCATCCAGCTTAATAGTACCGAGAGCATGGCGTAACAATCTGTTGCCCATATTGGTAGCGTCATGTGCGTGCTGACGCTTTAAATAGTGCCTAATATTAGAGCGAGCACGGGCACTGACCACAAAATTTAACCAATTTGCATTGGGCTTTGCCCGTGGCGACGTAATAATTTCAACACTTTGGCCATTTTCCAATGGTTTGTTCAGCGAAAAGTTTCGATGCTCTACCCTCGCGCCAACACAAGTATTGCCGACGTCTGAATGGACTGCATAAGCAAAATCAACGGCGGTTGCCCCCATTGGCAGCTCAATGATCTTGCCCTTAGGTGTAAATACGTATATTTCATCTGGAAAAAGGTCAGACTTAACGCTTTCAATAAATTCGACGGAGGTTGACGAACTCTGTTGCAGCTCTACTAATGATTGCATCCATTGATTGGCTCTAAGCTGCGCGGTGGTGCCACGATCTTCTGTCTCTTTGTATAACCAATGCGCAGCGACGCCTTTATCTGCCATGTGGTCCATCTCTTCGGTTCGAATCTGCACTTCAACGGGGATACCATGCGGGCCCTTTAAAGATGTATGCAAAGACTGATAGCCATTGGTTCGAGGAATAGCAATATAATCTTTAAAGCGGTTCTCAATCGGTTTGTACAATCCGTGGATCGCGCCCAAAACTCGATAACAATTATCAATTTTATCTACGATAACTCTAAAGCCATAAATATCCATGACTTCGGTAAAGGAGAGTTCTTTATTTTTCATCTTCAAATAAATTGAATAAAGATGCTTTTCGCGACCCACCACGCGGCCTTTGATATCGAATTCAACGAGCTTGTTTTCTAGTTCTAGTCGCGTTTTCTCAATGACTTCTTTTCGATTGCCGCGAGCCTGAGTCACTGCCGATTTAAGGGCACGGTGCCGCATCGGATACATTGCTTGAAACCCAAGGTTTTCAAGCTCATTTTTTATATCGTGGATACCTAATCGATGAGCAAGCGGAGAGTAAATTTCTAGGGTTTCTTTTGCTATGCGTCGTCGCTTGTCTGGACGTAAGGAGCCCAAAGTGCGCATATTGTGCGTGCGATCTGCAAGTTTAATCAGGATCACGCGAATGTCTTGCACCATTGCCATAAGCATTTTACGGAAATTCTCTGCTTGGGCCTCTTGTTTGGTGCCAAACTTCAATTTATCGAGCTTACTAACCCCCTCTACCAGCTCCGCAACGGTATCGCCAAAGGCCAGTGCAAGGTCTTCTTTCGAGTATTCAGTGTCTTCTATTACATCGTGTAAAAGTGCAGCCATCAGCGACTCGTAGTCCAGGCGCATGTCGGCTAAAATGCCGCTAACTGCAACTGGATGCGTGATATAGGGGTCGCCACTCGAACGAGTTTGTCCCTCGTGAGCATCGCGCGCCAGTACATACGCGGCTTGCACAAGGTCGACGTGCTCCGGCGGCAAGTAGGTACTGATTTTCGCTTTTAACCCTTCAAACAGATACACGCTTCAACTTTTTATAAATTTGGACAAGGGCATCAAGAATACGGTTATTTTGCCAACATGCAAACGCAAAAACGCCGATTTTCATCGGCGTTTTAATTTTTTTTCTAATTTGCAGTAAAGATTTCTTTAAAAGTGACTTAAACCTTTTAATGCAGCATCTTAGCTGTTTGCTAAAATACTCGCTACAGAGGCAAATTCAGCGGCTTCTTGCTCACGCTGGTCTTGCATGTCGGTAGCTTGAACTGTCTCAGCAGTCACAAAACCCTGCTCGATTTCACGCAAAGCAACAACTGTTGGCTTGTCGTTACCCATTTCTACAAAAGGTTCTTTGCCTTCAGTTGCAATTTGACGAGCACGACGAGCGGCCACTAACACTAAATCAAATCGATTGCCGATTTTGTCTACTGCGTCTTCTACTGTTACACGTGCCATGGTTGCTCCGGAAATTAATGCGATTAAAAAAATTTGGTCGCGAAGTATACTGTATTATTGTGCTATAGCCTAGTAGAAATAAATCGAAGTACAAGCCGAATACAAAATTAGGTAGGTTGTGTCCTGTAGAGCTTGGTCATAAATGGCATTGTTTAGCAAAACGACGATATAAATCAATGCCGCGGTAACACAAGTAAACCCAAGCATAAACGACAACATAGCGTTTAGCGCATTTTATTTTTTTGTCAATGAGGCGAGTAAGTCACTGTGACGTAAATTTTGCTTAGGTAAAGACAAAGCCTGCGAATTTACAATACTGACAAAATCGGCGACAGCCTTATTAAAGTCGTCATTCACGACTAGATAGTCAAACTCATCATAGTGAGACATTTCAGATACCGCTTCTTGCATACGTTTTGCAATCACTGCAGGCGCATCCTTACCCCTGCCATCAAGACGCATTCTTAATGCTTCAATAGAGGGAGGTAATACAAAAATGCTGATAACCTCTGGATTCAATGCCTTAATCTGCCGCGCACCTTGCCAATCAATGTCGAGAAACACATCAATGCCTTGATCTAGCTTGTCGCTGATTGCTGCCTTAGAAGTACCGTAGTAATTATCAAAAACCTTGGCGTATTCGTAAAAAGCATCTTGTTTTATCAAAGCTTCAAATTCAGATACATCAACAAAGTGATAGTGCTCACCGTCTACCTCGCCTTCTCTTGGCGCACGGGTGGTGTGCGACACTGAAAGCTGCGCAGGATTATTTAATTTTTGCTCTGCACTGTGGCTTAATAAGGCCGAAATCAAACTCGACTTCCCTGCACCAGATGGTGCAGCCACTATAAAAAGGTTTCCTAAAGGTTTACCCATACGCATTTATTCACGCTATCCGTTAGTCTTGAAAACAAAGGCTATGGTAACATATAGGATTGATGATGTGAGCCATGCATGACGCATTTAAACGCAACGATTAGGGGATTGATGGGCCGATGTCTCATCAGGAAAGTTCGCCTATCACACTAAATTTTTCGCAGGATAAGAGAGTATTATGACCGATTCAAGATTACAAGGCGTGATCCAAGAGGCTACCGGAGAACACAAAGCCACCGTCATTTGGCTGCACGGCCTAGGCGATTCAGGCAATGGCTTTGCTCCCATTGCACCAGAATTGCAACTCCCTGACAGCGCAGGCGTAAAGTTTATTTTCCCGCATGCACCTATTCGCCCGGTAACCATCAACAACGGTATGGAAATGCGCGCGTGGTATGACATCAAATCAATGGATATGGAAAGTCGCGCAGATGTAGAGGGCGTTCACCAATCCTCAGATTTAGTGCAAGCCTTGATTGAAGAGGAGATAGCCAGCGGCATTCCGGCAAACAAAATCTTTTTAGTGGGCTTTTCGCAAGGCGGTGTAATTGCGCTGCACTTAGGTACTCGTTTTAATCAACGCTTGGCCGGCATTGTGGCACTATCAACCTATATGTGTCAGCCGCAGTCGTTAGCCGCCGAGAAACATGAAGCGAATGCCAGTGTGCCGATTTTATTTTGTCATGGACAACAAGACGAAGTAGTGCCGCTGTTTTTAGGCCGCAGCGCCTATCAAACGCTCAAAGAAAATGGCTATGATGTGCATTGGAAAGAATACATTATGCAGCACAACGTATGCTTACCAGAAATTAAAGATATCTCTAAGTTTTTGCAACAGCAACTGTAAAAGAATGCTGTGCAGCGAATTAATGCAGCGGCGAATCTCAGTTAATCGATTTTCCACGTTTGCTTATAATTTAATCGTTAACTCCAACAACAAGAATGGATAAATAATGGCCGATTGTGCACGCGTGATAAAAATTGCCACGCGCAAAAGTTCCCTTGCTATGTGGCAAGCAAACTACGTTAAAGATAGGCTCGAATACTACCATCCAAACCTCACCGTAGTATTAGTGCCCATGTCGACCCAAGGCGACCGAATTTTAGATACGCCACTGGCCAAAATTGGCGGCAAAGGTCTATTTATCAAAGAATTAGAAGTGGCTATGCAAAATAACGAGGCCGACCTTGCCGTGCATTCGATGAAAGATGTACCCGTGCATTTTCCTGAAGAGTTTGGCTTACACGCCATCTGCCCTCGCGAAAACCCATATGATGCTTTTGTCTCCAATCACTATGCCAAGCTAGACGATTTGCCTATCGGTGCCATTGTTGGAACCTCAAGTCTGCGCAGACAATCACAAATACGAGCGCGCAGACCTGATTTGGTTATAAAAGATCTGCGCGGGAATGTGAATACCCGTTTAGGCAAGCTAGATGCCGGTCAATACGACGCGATTATTTTAGCGGCAGCAGGCCTTATTCGCTTAGGCATGCAAGAACGAATTGCTGAAGAAATCTCTGCCGAAATTTCACTTCCGGCAGTAGGTCAAGGTGCAGTTGGTATAGAATGTCGCAACGACGACGCCGAACTTATTGCGCTACTAGAGGCTCTAAATGATCAAGAAACCGCTTGGAGGGTTCGTGCAGAACGTGCAATGAATGCTCGTCTTGAAGGCGGCTGTCAGGTTCCCATTGGCAGTTTTGCCGAATTAAATGGAGAAAGCATTGTGCTCAGAGGCCTTGTGGCTAAGCCCGACGGCAGCACTATTTTATATGCTGAGCACACTGGTGACATTGGCAACCCAGAGGAAATCGGTATTGTCGTTGCAGAGCAATTAATCGCAAAAGGGGCCGCAGAGATTTTGTCGGCACTGCACGACTAAGGTTTATATGTTTTTGGTAACGCGGCCGCAGCCAAAGGCGGAACAAACAACACGCGCGCTTATTGCGCAGGGCTTTGCCGCCAAAGCGCTTCCGGCTATCGATGTTCAAGCTCTCGAGCCAAGCCTTGCGGTACCATTAATATCATATGATGTAGTAGTAGTGACGAGTTCTTACACCGAACCATTTTTACAGCGTAATTTAAACGCCATGATTCATCAGCGTACGCAATTTATTTGCGTAGGACAGAGCAGTGCAGATATTGTGCGGGATTGTCTCAGTGCAGATGGGCTATCAAACCAGATTGAGATTGCAGAGCCACAAAACTCCGAAGGCATAATTGCATCGCAAACCTTTGCCAAACTATCACAAAAATCAGTGGCGCTGATTAAGGGGCAAGACGGTCGCAATACAATCGCGGCATATCTAGCGCAAAATAACGTAAAAACAGATATCTACGAAACCTACAAACGCACTGCAACATTTTCAACAACGAGCATGAATGAATTTGATGGTCAGTCAATTAAGTGTATGATTGTGACAAGTGTCGACATTGCTGAACAAATTTTTGAGCACTTTTCATTAGACTGGCTAAAATCCATTATATTTATGGTCGCAAGCCAAAGAATATATGACTATGTTCATGCAAAAGGCGCGCAACAATTAGTGTTATCAGACGGCGCATCAACCGCGTCCCTTGTCTCATGCGCCAATCAATTATATCTATCGGGAGTCTTGGATGACAAACGCTAACGAATCAAAATCTGTATCGAAATCCACTAAAACTGAGGATATTGAAGATGGCGTAGTCATCGATTCCACGCCAAGTTCAAAAAGCAAAGAGCCTGAACAAAAAAAGCCCTCCTCAAAAGGCTTGTGGTTTTTTACTATATTGAATTTTTTGTTAGTCATTACAATTTGTGGTGCAGGATATTGGTACTACATGCAAGAGCACCAAACTCAGCAGCAAATAGAGCTTGACCAACAAGCGTTTTTAGCCGCGCGTAGCAATGATTTGTCCGATCTAACATCATCATTGATGAAAACAGAGCGCTCTGTCGAGGCGCTTGCAAATGAACTGAACACCAAAAATCAATCTCTATCACAATCGATGGATAACTTGCTTTCACAAGTGCTCGAAAATAGTCAGAGCGACAAAGCACTTGAGCGACAAATTGCCGAAATATCGGGCCGGCGTCCTTCTGACTGGCTGCTGGCTGAAGCGAGCTACCTCGTCAATATGGCAGGCCGTAAGCTTTATTTGGAGCAAGACATTCGCACCTCTATAACCTTATTGAACGAAGCTGACGCCCGTTTACAAGACTTAGGCGACCCATCGCTACTGCCCATAAGAGCACTCATTGCCCGCGATATCCAGACCTTACAACAAGTTAATCCAGTATCAACAACCTCCATCGCCCTAGCGATATCGGGTATGTTGCCGCAGGTAGCAAATTTGCCGCTAGAGAACCTCAAGCTGCCTGAGACAAACATTGACAGCGCTGGCCCGTTAACCAATGAAATGTCGGATTGGCAAGAAAACCTCAAGCGTACTTGGCGCTCCATTGTTGGTGACTTTATCAGTATTAAACGCATTGATAAGCCCCTTGAACCCTATTTAGCCGAACGCCAGCAGTGGTTGATTGAGCAACAAGTCAAGCATGCACTAACACAAGCTCAAACTGCGGCCTTGAACGAACAATACACCCTGTATAGCGCATCTTTGCAGCAGGCAATGGCCTTAATCATCGAACATTATCAAATTGAAGATAACAACGTTTCGCAGTTTATGAATGCATTGCAGCAGTTACAAACCACCAATTTTGAACGCGATTATCCAGAACGTTTAACATCCATTGAGGCACTTAAAGATGCGCTAGAACGCCGTGTAGAGCGCCAGTTCAACAATCGGGACGATAGCTTATGATAAAACTGATTGTACTACTGGTAATTCTGTTTTTTGCACTGTTATTTGGGCATACGCTTATTGGCCAAGAAGGTATGGTGATTATCGCCTTACCCGAGACGGTTATTGAGCTTTCAATTATCAGCGCAGCCATTATTATCTTTTTTTCACTTATGGGATTTTTGATATTGGTTTGGCTAGTCAAGCGCCTGGTCCGCATGATGAGCGGCTCTAGAAATTGGTTTGGCTCTTATTCTCGGCGTCAACAAAATCGGGCTTTTCATCGCGGCCTGCACGCCTACTTAATTGGTGACTTTACCGCTGCACAGCCGCTTTTACAAAAGAGTTTTGGCGGCGAGTTTTCAGGAACCAACTATATGCTTGCTGCAGATATCGATGCGCGTATTCATCAAGGCAAAAATGTAGATGGACTGCTTGCTCAGGCCCAACTAGATGCCGACGCCACTGGTTGTGCGATATTGAAACAAGCTCAGTTAGCACTGATGGACAATCAAGCAAGTAAAGCACTTGAGGTATTGACAGAGCTGCCCGAAAAAGAAAAAAAACACCCCATCGCGATTCAGCTAAAACTTCAAGCCTTGGCAAAATTAAACCGCTGGCCAGAAGTAAAAAATCTCATCTCTGAACACAAACGAGTAATTGCAAAAGACTACTTAAGTTGGGCGCAGCGAGCGACCCATGGTGAGTTTGCAGCTATTGTTAGTAAGCATGGTGCAAACGCCTTAAAAGAAAAGTGGCAGAATCTTTCTCGCTCAGCGCGCAAAGATGTGGCTAACCAAGTGTGCTACGTCCAACTATTACTCGACCAAGGCTTAGCCAGTGACGCCGAAGAAATCTTAGTGGAGTTTGCTAAGAAGCAAGAGCACGATGCGTACTGGGGACTTTTCAAACAGCTTGATCACGCATCTCCCGTTAAAGCCATCCGCTTTATTGAACATAAGATTAAACAGCAGCCAGAGAACGCGGTTTTGTATTCGGTATTAGCGCACCTTGCGTATAACAGTAAAGACAACAGCCTTGCACAACGAGCAATCAATAAAGCCATTGAGCTTGAGCGTAATCAACAAGATTTGCTTTTACTTGCAGCCATTTTAGAACAACAGCAGGCCTATGAAAAAGCCAACGAGCTATATAAGTCTCTGTTAGATTAAGCATT
Source organism: Glaciecola sp. SC05 (assembly GCF_041380235.1). NCBI lineage: Bacteria > Pseudomonadati > Pseudomonadota > Gammaproteobacteria > Alteromonadales > Alteromonadaceae > Glaciecola > Glaciecola sp. SC05. The sequence goes on along the minus strand of NZ_JBGIYY010000011.1, from coordinate 8,055 downwards.
AAGAATAGATGTTTTTTATGCTTAGCTTCTATTTAAGAAAGATAATGCATCTTGTGCTCTAGAGTCTGTGCAAATTCATTTAGTGAAAAAGGCTTTGCTAAGACCGACATGCTTGCATCGGTCATTGCCACCCTCGCGGCTTGGGTATCTGAGGCAAAAATAATAAATTCAGGCGCATAATCCATTGAGCGTTTAATGTGGTCGCGCAGATGACATGGGTTTGCGCATTCAAGGTCTGCATCTAAAACGACTAACAGTGGTTTTTTTAAGGCGATTTCAAAACCTGCTTCTATGCCATTCTCAAACGCCGACACCACAAAGTTAGCATCTCTTACGATGCGCTTTACGTGCTTAGACAAATATTCATCTTCTGTCACAATGACACAGGCTTTCTCAACAACTGGTGCTAAATCTGCTGGGATAGGCATATTGTTTTGTGTTAAAAATGCGAATAAATCGGTTTCGTTTACCCGATTATTTCCGCGCCCGGGTAGCTTAAATGCGTTCAGTCTACCGGCACCAATCCATCGGATAACAGTACGAGGTGTTACATCACAAATACTGGCGATTTCGCCACTGGAAAATGATTTCATATATATCGACTACTTGGCTGATACTCCCTAGGGATAGTAGCAGACTGCAGATTTGCACACGACATTTGCGACACATCTGCATTGATACTAGGGTATAAATATAAAGCCCCTATATTCAAACCATTCTGAGTGTTTTCACAGCTAGTGTGAATAAGCTCAGGTATGATATTCTCTTAAAATAAGATTGTTCAGTTAAGGTTCGTTCGTTTGCTTTCACATATACTGCAGCTTAGCCAAATTGCGCATAAACCCAAAAGAACCATCCTTGGCGTAATGAGCGGTACCTCATTAGACGGTTTAGACATTGCTTTGTGTCGCCTTGAAGGTCATGGTAAACACACTAAACTGCGCATAGAAAATTTTGTTACGCTTCCCTTTGAATCAGACTATCAGTCTATCGTAAAGCCACTGTTTGCGAATGCCAATGCCAAACTAAAAGATGTGTGCTCTGCTAACGCTTGGGTTGCTCGCAAGCATGCCGCTATGATTAACCAAGTCTTAGCTAATTGGGATCTGAGCTCCTCAGATATCGACATTGTTGCTAGCCATGGCCAAACTATTTATCACCGCCCCTCACATATGCTCGACGACCTACAAAAAGGCCATCTACCAAATGCTACCTTACAAATAGGTGATGGCGATCATATTGCGCAGCTAACAGGCATTATTACCCTAAGTGACTTTCGACAAAAACATGTGGCGGCCGGAGGTGAAGGCGCACCAATGGTAAAATATGGTGACTACCTGTTGTTTACTGATCCAGATGAGTATCGAGTGCTCATTAATTTGGGCGGTATCGCCAATGTCAGCATGATTCCGCCAAACGCAAGCTTTAGCGATATTATTAGCACCGACACCGGCACCGCCAATACATACTTAGATGCAATGGTTCAGCATCATTTGAGCGGCCAGCATTATGATGCAAATGGAGATATTGCGGCAAGCGGAAAAGTTCATGAGAGCTTGCTTACCGCGCTAATGCATCATCCGTTTTTAAATTTACCCGCACCCAAAACTACCGGTCAAGAATCATTTAGTATCGAATGGTTATCAGCGCAAATGCGCATGACCGAAACGCAAGCCCTGCCCCTTCCTGATTTACTTGCAACATTGGTTGAATTTTCAGCGATCACTTTATGCGATGTCATTAAAAAGCTTGCACCTTTGCACCAAGCATTGGCTTTATATGCTAGTGGTGGTGGGGCAAATAATCCATTTTTGTTATCCAGAATTCAAGCGCATCTGCCACAAGCAACGCTTGCACCAATGCAGGAGTTAGGAGTAAGTGCGGATGCAAAAGAAGCGGCTCTTTTTGCGCTTTTAGCCAACGAATGTATTTGCGGAACATCCGATACCTTTAAAAACTCAAAAGACGCGCCTAATGTGTCTATGGGTAAAATCAGTTTGCCAAACTAAGCTATCAAGTTTACGCCCATTAAAGAGAGACTACATTGCCACACGCCAATAACATTATCGTATCCTGCAGCGGCCTGCGTCTAAGCGCAGACGAAATCGCTTTATTTTCTGAACTAAAGCCTTGGGCAGTGATTTTGTTTGCGCGCAATATTCAATCACCTGACCAACTTACTGCATTGCTTGACGACTTTCGCGGCGCCTTCGGCCAAAACGAACTAATGGTATTGCTAGATCAAGAAGGCGGCAGAGTATCGCGATTGCCGCAAACACATTGGCGAGTTCCACCCAGCCCGCAGGTATTTTCTAAGCTTTACCAACATAATAAACAAGATGCTTTACAGGCCTGCTATTTAAATAATGTATTGATTGGGCATGAGTTAAAAAGCGCTGGTATAAACGTCAATTGTGCTCCCATGTTAGATATACCTCAAGTTGATGCGGCTGGCATCATTCACGAGCGCGCCTTTGGGGACTCATTAGAACAAGTTATCGCACTCGGTGCAGAGGTAATCAAAGGATTGCAATACGCAGCCGTAGAGCCAGTCATGAAGCATATTCCGGGACACGGCCGTGGACGCACCGACTCACACTTTCAACTACCGCAGGTTGAGGCTGATTTAGCAATATTGAAGAAGGTCGATTTTGTACCTTTTGTGCAATTTAATCACTTGAGTATGGCTATGAGTGCACATATTGTGTACCAAGATATTGATCCTGAACTTCCTGGCAGCATTAGCCCAAAGGTGATCAATGAGATCATTCGCAAACAAATTGGCTTTGACGGTCTATTGATGACAGATGATATTAATATGCACGCGTTGACCGGCTCAATCGCAGAGCGCAGCCATGCAGCGTTTGACGCCGGAGCCGATGTCGTGCTGCACTGCAGTGGCGACTTTGTTGAAATGAAATCGCTGTTACCCGTGGTGTCAGAATTGAGTGGCAAACCCTTAAAACGTGCCCAACGAGCCCAGCAACTTGCCTGTGCAGCCTCAACAGATATAGATGTGGAGAGTGTCACACAGCAACTACAGTCACTGCTAGCAGCAAGCCAAACTTAAAGCTTTCCTATTGGCACCGCTGTGAGCGATTGCTGTTGGAGCTGCTGCTCATTCACACTTATGGTTTTTATGCCGTCTGAAATAGACCAACACCAAAACTGCTCTTTTCCGACTTGCTCAGTTTGCGGAGAAATAGTGATGATCAATTCACGACTTGGATCGACGCTAAAAGGCTCTGGCAAGGGAAACAATATTTGATCCCAGTGCGTAGGAATATCGTGAGGTCCGGTACCAAAACTTACGCCTTGGCTAAGCTCAGCGCTAAACCACCCACATAATGCAAATATGTCCGTTTTCTCACTCGGGGTTAGCGTTGTGGTAAACACTCTTGGCTCTTTGGCTTTAGCAATCGTCAGCATATCTAGCGCTGGAAAATCTGCGATGCTGCTAAGCATACTATCTGGCTCTAATGCAACTAAGTCGGATTGCTGAAAAGGTACCTTTGCGATGGGAGAAAAATTAAGTCCATAAGGCCGCTCTTGTAAAAAGCATAAATCTTCTAGTATGTCTTCATCGTTTACTAGGCCTACGTGAAGCGATACTTGTGCGGGGACCATAAACCCACCGTCTTTCAAATAGCGGTCTCTTAAAGTCAACAGCGGCTCGAGCATCGCCTCGTAAAATAAACAATGTCCCATCCATTCCGAGACGATAATGTCAACCTTCTCATCGAGCTGAAGCGATTCATGGTCGTCATGGTAAAAATCAATATTCTCAAAACCATTTGCCAAGGCAATTTGTTGCGCTGTTTTGATGAAAGGCGAACGGTCAACAGCAATCACCTTTCGGGCCTTAGCGCGCGCTGCAAACATCGAGAGCACACCCGTACCGCAGCCAAAATCTAACACCGTTTGCTCGGGTTTAACCACATTAGCGATGGACGTCTCATAAGCTTCCGTGCGAATGATATCCTGCAGCATTACTTTATGCATAGCCACATCACGGTATGACATTCGATACCGCCCTTCGCTGCCGTCAGTCGCGTTCGCGCTTATATCCTCAGATAGATTACCTTGCTTGAAATCGTTCATCGTTATCTCATCAAATTAGCTAAGGGATATTCTATCAGCGCAGACTCAAGCAAACACGGTTTATATGACATTCCTAGATCCATGTAAATTTTGGACGGACGATTTGCTTCACTGATAAGTGCGCTTTAATAAGAAAATAAGCTAATGTAATAGACTTACTCGGCGATAATTAGCTATAAGTATAGTTTCAACACTAAGATGCAAATGAGCGACGGTGTATGACAAAAAACGCGAGGCTGAGCTATCAAATCACCCTTTTGGCCTAAACATTCTGTACAGCGTGCGAGTCAATCAGACTTTCTTATAAAGTCTGTTTTTGGCGTGTCTATTGTTTCGTTTACCGTTTTGATCCCATTTGGGATAAACAACTTCATTCAAGGACGCTTGATTGGCGGTGTTTTAACTCTGTCCGTCGCGTCTTTGTTTATATATAACGCATGGTTAGGGTGGAGAGGTAAATATTCTTTAGCTCTCAATCTTTTCGGCGTCATTCCAAGCATCAGTTTAGCATCCGTCAATGCTCTCTTAACACTTGGAGTAATAGGCTCTTTTTGGGCCTATCTAAGCGCTTTCTCAATTTATTTCATTCTTCCATTGCAGCCGGCCAAATACGCAAACGTCGCATTTTTGCTGGCGGTAATTTCAGCCGCTTGGTTTTCGTTAGAACCAGATGTTTTCCTACGATTTTCGGCCACTCTTACTGCGGTATGCTTCTTTATTTATATTTCGACGAGAGAAACCACAAAAGCACAAGCCCAGCTCAAAAAACAGTCTATTACCGACTCACTTACCGGTGCCTATAATCGCGTGCAGCTTTCACAAAGCTTAAAAGATGCTATGGCAAACTTTAAATTACATGGCATAAAATCTACTTTGTGCGTCATCGACATCGATCATTTTAAATCGATTAATGATACTTACGGTCACGATGTCGGCGACATGGTTTTAATTGAGCTGGCTAAGTTCTTACATGACAATATTAGCAGTAAAGACACCTTGTTTCGCATAGGCGGAGAGGAGTTTTTAATACTCATGACCAACACCGAAGCTTATGAGGGAGAAAGAACTGCCGAAGCTATCCGCGCAGTCGTTGAAGATTTGCCACTGATTGAAGACCGTCCAATCACAATTAGTGTCGGCGTCACCGAGCTTGGGCACGGCTACGGCTGGAAAGAATGGATGAAGCTCTCGGATGAGAAATTATATTCTGCAAAACAAAGCGGGCGCAATCGCGTAGTTAGTTAGTGCCGCTAAACCCTATGTTTATCAACCCCAACCGCTTACAAGCCTATCCCTTCGCATGGTTTTAAGGCCCAACACTTGTAATCTGCGCTTAAAACGATAAGTTATCTCTGTAATTATTGTATGGTATAACAAGTTAGCCACATCACTGTTGCCACACACTACCATTGACTAAATAATAGAGATGAGCCACTAGCAGTGCAGACATCAGAGCAAACAGCATTTCATAAACAAAGTAATGCACAAAAACAACAAAGCGCCAATCAAGTACTCAAACGCGTATTTGGTTTTGATTCATTTCGGGCCTCACAATCTGCCATTATTAACAATGTTCTGAAGGCAGAAAATACCCTAGCAATAATGCCCACCGGTGGCGGGAAGTCCTTATGCTATCAAATTCCAGCAGTATTATTTGACGGCCTAAGCGTGGTTATTTCACCCCTGATTTCATTAATGCAAGACCAAGTCAGGCAACTTGACGAACTCAACGTACCATCTTGTTTTTTAAACAGTACATTAAGTCCAAACGAGTACCAAGAGAATATTGCGCGCATTACCAGCGGCAAGATAAAGCTGCTTTTTTTAGCTCCCGAAACAGCCTTGCAAGTTTCTATTCTAAATATGCTTGACCAGTGCAAGGTGGCCTGTATTGCCATTGATGAAGCCCATTGCATTTCAGAGTGGGGGCATGAGTTTCGTCCAGAGTATCGCCAGCTCAATGTTTTAATCGAACGCTTAGACGACGCTGTATGTTTGGCGTTAACCGCAACCGCAACGCCGCGGGTGAGAGAGGACATTAAGCGCCAACTCAATATTGCGGATGACAGCGAGTTCATTTCAAGTTTTGACCGTCCGAATTTGTATATTGAGGTAAGCGAAAAAGATTCCCCATATCGTCAAACCACAGCGTTTATCGACAAGCATCCTAATCAATCGGGGATAATTTACTGTCAGTCACGCGCGGGGGTAAATGAGCTGACTCAGAAGCTTACCGCAGATGGTTACTCTGCACTGGCTTATCATGCCGGTCTCAACCATCAAAAACGCAGCGAATACCAAGACAAATTTGTGCGCGATGATGTCAATATTATCGTTGCTACCATTGCCTTTGGTATGGGGATCAATAAACCCGACGTACGCTATGTGCTGCATTACGATTTGCCTAAAAATATTGAAAGCTACTATCAGCAAATTGGACGCGCCGGCCGCGATGGCATAGACGCAAACTGTCTATTGCTATTTGGCTATGGTGATATTGGTAAAAACCGTTTCTTTATTGATCAAATGCACAACGAACAAGAAAAGCGGCTTGCGACGATGCACCTAAATCAGATGCTCGCGCTAGCTGAAACAGAAGACTGCAGACGTATTGGCCTACTTCAATACTTTGGCGAGCAAGATGTGCAGGGCAAGTGCCACAAATGTGACAACTGTTTAAGTGAAGCACAGCAACAAACTGACTTAAGTGTGCCAGCACAAAAGTTTTTGTCCTGCACCTATCGCACTGGGCAAATCTTTGGTGCGGGTCATATTGTGGACGTTTTACGCGGCTCAAGCGCTGAAAAAATCCTGCAAAATCAGCATAACTTACTATCGACCTATGGGATTGGTAAAGAATATACAAAAAAGCAATGGATGGCGCTCTCGCGGCAGCTCATTCAAAAAGGTTTTTTAAGGCAAGACGAGCAGTTCGGCAGCCTTAAATTTACTCCTAGCACACAAGACATACTCAGAGGTCATAAGCCCTTTTTAGGAAGACTACAGGAGGCTAAAGCAGAGTCAGCGCCGCGAGCAAACTCAGCCACCTTACTCGGGGAAATAGGCCTACTTGAACTACTGCGATCCGAACGAAAGCGTCTAGCCGATAATGCAAAGGTGCCGCCCTATGCGATATTTTCAGATCGCTCACTACAAGAAATGGCGTTTTATTTTCCACATTCTGTTGAGAGCTTTTTAAAAATCCATGGTGTAGGACAAAGTAAGGCACAAAAATACGCGGATATTTTCTTAGGGATCATCGAACAGTATTGCGAGTCAAAAGGTCTTACAGAGCAGGGCAATGAAAACGCAGCTACGCTAATAAAAAATGCAGCGACTTCAAACAAGGATTTGAGTGCAAAAACGCAAGATATTGTGAATGCATTTGAAGCCGGTCAATCCGTCGCAGAGCTTGCCACACAGCACAAAGTTAAACTCAATACTGTCTATGGGCATTTATATAAATATGTGCAGCATGGCAAAGCGTTCAGCAATAGCGAGCGACTATTAACTGAAATTAATTTGGATAATGCTCAGTTGCAACTCGCCTTAGATGCCTTTAGGGAGCACGGACATGAGCGCCTAAAGCCCGTATTTGACGTACTAGGTGAACGCGTAAACTACGACCAACTGCATTTGCTGCGAGTATATTTTTTGCACTCAACTATAACAACCTAAGCACATTGTCGTTGCAAACATGCTGCTAATGCGCAATTTATGCACTAGTGCATCGGAATTAGACTACGGTGGATATTTTTAGATGTAGAAAAAGTATCACTCAAGTAAAAAACAATCATACTAAGCAAAAGAGCATCATATAATTGAGTGTTAAAGCAATCATGTAGGCAACGACAAGTTTACGGCAATTGCAGACAGTCGCAGAGTATTATTGATGGGCTTTGGAAAGGTACTTAACACGTTAGAGTTTCGGTGTTTGTCAAACTAGTTGTCGCG